>CAIPPO010000001.1 GCA_903866915.1 uncultured Mucilaginibacter sp.
ACATGGATCATGGTTGATGTTACCAGGGTCAGATTTTGATATCTGTGCCCGACTAAGATACATTTTTGCCTAATAGCTCACAACAAACTACCCAAAGCAATTGCCAAATTTATCTCCTTCAAAACCATGAACCGCAAACTATGATCCAGCTACTACTCAAAAACTCCGGAAGCCGATAATTTCTCTAACTTCTTTGATCGTTTTGGATGCGCTCTCGCGGGCTTTAATAGCACCATGGCGGGCAACCTGGCGCAAATAAGGTGCATCGGCAGCGATAGCATTTATTTTTTCGCGGATAGGGGCGGTCGCGATGATCATATCCTCGGCCAGTTGTTTTTTCAGATCGCCGTAGCGAACCTGGCAGGTATTATATAATTGATCGAAATGCTGGTAGGTATCAGGCGCAGATACTACATTTAGCAGGTCGAAAAGATTTTGTATTTCCTGGGGTTTCGGCTGGTTTTCAATTGTGGGTCCGCTGTCGGTAACCGCGCGCATTACTTTTTTGCGGATTACTTCCGGCTCATCCGACAGATAAACTGCATTGCCTTCGCCCTCAGATTTTCCCATTTTACCCTTACCGTCCAAACCGGGAATTTTTACCAGACTCTCGCTAAAGTTAAAAGCATAGGGCTCAGGAAAATAGTCTTTGTTATACAGTCGGTTAAAACGGTTGGCAAATGTGCGGGCCATTTCCAGGTGTTGTTCCTGATCTTTACCCACAGGCACTTTGC
The DNA here is from genome assembly GCA_903866915.1 of uncultured Mucilaginibacter sp. GTDB lineage: Bacteria > Bacteroidota > Bacteroidia > Sphingobacteriales > Sphingobacteriaceae > Mucilaginibacter. The sequence goes on from CAIPPO010000001.1 coordinate 735, forward strand.
TGGCTTTATGGATGATGATATCAGCGGCCATCAATACCGGGTAGGTCAGCAATCCGGCATTCACGTTGTCAGGCTGTGCACGAACCTTATCTTTAAAGGAAGTGCTGCGTTCTAATTCGCCTAAATAGGCATTCATATTCAGGTAGAGGTACAATTCGGCAATTTCGGGCACATCTGACTGCACATAAAGCGTAACTTTTTCAGGATCAAGGCCAGCCGCCAGGTATTCAACCAAAACCTGTTTGATATTTCCATGCAGGTCTTCAGGAGTAGGGTGTGTGGTTAGTGAATGCAGGTCGGCAATAAAAAAATAGCAATTGTATTCGTGTTGCATTTTCACGAAGTTTTGTACAGCCCCATAATAGTTACCCAGGTGCAATTTACCTGTAGACCGAATACCACTAACAACAGTTTCCATAATGCCGCGAAAGTAAGTATTTTTTGAGTCGGGTAGGGTAAAAATTTAAGTTCTGGTAAAATTTCTCTCCGGGCTCAATCCCATTATTTTTATAATTTTGATAGCGATGAAACTGATCTTAAAGAAGTTGCATGTACATGTCTACCGGCTTGGCGTTGCACTACTTTACCTGTTATGTTATCCCTGCCTGTACTTTCTGGCCCGCGATGTCAGGCGATACCCTAAAATTGTCGCCATGCGGCGGAGGATCGCCAAAGCCAGTTCGGCCCTGGCGGGTATTTTTTACCGTTTTGAATACGAGGTACCTGTCGATTGGAGCAAAACCTATATGGTATGCCCTAACCATACTGCCAGTATTGATATTTCGGCTATGTGTGCCATGATTGAGGGCGACTGCAGTTTTATGGGTAAAGAAGAACTTAAAGAAAGTGCCGTAACCAGTCTTTTTTTCCGGACCATCGATATAGCGGTAAATCGCGAAAGCAAAATGTCATCCTACCGGGCCTTTAAAAATGCGGCTCAAAAACTGGAAGCGGGTACTACCATGATCATCTTTCCCGAGGGGGGCATTGCAGACAACTACCCGCCTGTGCTACAATCTTTTAAAAACGGACCCTTCCGCCTGGCTATTGAGGCGGGCGTTCCGATTGTGCCTGTTACAATCATAGATGCCTGGAGGCTTATGTGGGATGACGGGCTTAAATTTGGCAGCAAACCCGGCAATTGTCATATATTTGTACACAAACCCATTGCTACCAGTGGCCTTGGCCCCGAAGACGCAGATCAGTTGAAACAAAGGGTTTTTGAAACCATTAAACAGAAGCTTTAGCGCATGCATATTGATAAAGAGACCGTAGATAAAGTTGCTAACCTTGCCCGTCTTGAACTGGCTGAGGATGAAAAGATCACACTTATTGAAGATATGGGCAAGATCCTCGATTTTATGGATAAGTTAAACGAGGTTAATACAAGCGGTATTGAACCCCTGGTTTATATGACCGACGAGATCAACGTTTTTCGCGATGATGTAGTCAGTCACGAGATCACCCATGAAGAAGCGCTTAAAAATGCTCCTAAGCACGACGAGGAATACTTTTTAGTTGCCAAGGTGATTGAGAAGTAGTCCGGCCTTTCGGACTTTTACTGACTTTCGGACTCCCATCTGTAACAAAACAACCACCAGCGCAGTCAAAGAACAAAAAACGAATGGATCCACTTATTACCATTAAAGAGATAGGGCGCAAATATGTTATCGGCGCTGAAACCATACACGCCCTTAAATCAGTTTCCCTTACGATAAATAAAGGCGAATTTGTGGCTTTAATGGGACCTTCCGGATCGGGTAAATCAACGCTCATGAATATTTTGGGCTGCCTTGATACACCTACCAAAGGCGATTATATACTGAATGGCATCGACGTGAGTCACATGACCGATAACGAATTGGCTGAAGTGCGTAATAAGGAGATTGGTTTTGTTTTTCAAACGTTTAACCTGTTGCCCCGCAATACCGCATTGGATAATGTGGCCCTGCCGCTGATCTATGCGGGTGTCAATAAACAAAATCGCCGCGACAGGGCATTAAAAGCCCTGGAGAATGTGGGTCTCGGTAATCGTGTC
>CAIPPO010000002.1 GCA_903866915.1 uncultured Mucilaginibacter sp.
ACAAAGGGGTAGCACCTACGGCGCAAAATATCCAGGCTTTATCCGTTGGGCTTACAAAATGGATGCCTCTACGAGGCAGAATATGCTGGCATTGTCAGCTCGGGATTGAGATTTTAGTTACAAGAAAACTATCCCCAAAAACAACCTTTGATCTTGCCTCGTAGAGGCTACCCTCCGATTGCAAAGTTGATGAACCTGGCCCGCTAAGGGTAGCACCTACGGCGCAAAATATCCAGGCTTTATCCGTGGGCTTACAAAATGGTTGCCTCTGCGTGGCATTTGATTTCAAATTGTTATAAAAAGAATTTTCAGGTAAAATTAGTTTTTGTACCGCCCACACTTGTAACAAATCGCTTCATTCGGCATCTAAGCGATAGTAAACTATCGCTTATGAACTGGAATCCTTTCAACAGAAAACCCAAGGTTGCGCGTCCGAAAAAATCAAAAACCCGCGAATGGCTCGATGCTATTGTTTTTGCAGTTGTGGCTGCTACGGTTATTCGTGGTCTCTTATTTTCGGCATATGCTATTCCTTCCGGTTCGATGGAAGGAACCCAACTGGTTGGCGATTACCTTTTTGTAAGCAAGATCAGTTACGGCCCACGTATTGCCAACACGCCGCTGGCGATACCTTTTACCGAACCCAAAATTTACGGCATAAAAACTTATACCGACCTGCTCCAACTACCTTATAGGCGTTTGCCCGGATTTACTCAGATTAAGAAAGGCGATATCGTGGTATTTAACAAACCCGAAGAAGCCGATCTGCAGCATAGTATCCCTGTAGATGAACGCACGACACTCATTAAACGCTGCCAGGCTACGCCGGGTGATCGCCTTACCATTGCAGACGGCCAGGTTTTTATCAATGGCAAAGCGGCTGCAAATGCCCCTAAACAGCAAACCTCCTATCTGGTGGAAACCAATGGCATTGAGATCAATCCGCAAGTGATCACCGACGATGATATCGAAGTGAGGGGTCAGGTTCAGCCTAATGTGTTTGAAATGATCATCCCGACGGAACACCTGGCCGAGATCAAGAGCTTTTCTAATGTAAAAAAGGTAACACCCTTTATTCAACCCGCAGGCGAACGCGATTCACTTGTTTTTCCGCGCAGCCCTTTATTCAAATGGAACGAGGATAATTTCGGTCCGTTGGTTCTACCTTCCAGAGGGTATACCATTCCGCTAAATGATACTACGATGGCATTGTACCGTCGCGCAATAGAACTTTATGAAAATAACCAGGTTCAGATCAACGGCAAAGACATATTCCTTAACGGTAAAAAAGCGGTCGCTTATACCTTCAAAATGAACTACTATTGGATGATGGGCGATAACCGCCACAACTCATGGGATTCCAGGTTTTGGGGATATGTTCCGGAGGACCATGTGGTTGGAAAAGCCATATTGACTTTCTTTAGTACCGACTCAACCAAAAGTTTTTTCAGCAAGATTCGCTGGAATAGAATATTGCGACCGATCGATTAATGTATGCAAATAAGAAAGGCTCCTGGTGGAGCCTTTTTAGTTATATAAATTACGCAATGATTAGGATTTAACCCGCTCAACATAAGCACCGGTAGCGGTGTCCACTTTTACTTTGTCGCCTAAATTGATAAACAATGGTACTTTAATTTCTGCACCGGTTTCGACAGTTGCATTTTTCAAAGCATTATTTGAGGTATTTCCGGCAACTGCAGGTTCGGTATAGGTGATAACCAATTCAGCTGAAGATGGTGTTTTAGCGGTTATAGGCTCGCCGCTTTCAAAGGCAACAATCACATTTACGCCTTCTTTTAAAAACTTAACGCTGTTGCCAAATAAAAATTTAGGTACGTTAAATTGCTCGTAAGTACTGTTATCCATCACAATCAGGTCGTTACCATCTTCATAAAGGTATTGGTAATCGCTGGTTTCAACACGTGCAATATCAACCTCCTCGTCGGTACGGAAACGGTATTCAACCAGTTTGCCGCTCTTTACGTTACGCATACGGGCCTGGTAAAACGCGCGCAGGTTACCGGGTGTACGGT
>CAIPPO010000003.1 GCA_903866915.1 uncultured Mucilaginibacter sp.
AATGAAAAAACTAATTTACATCGCTCTTTTGGTTCTGGCAGCCGGCACCATAGCATCATGCTCTAATAAACTTTGCCCGGCTTATGCTTCTTACCCAAAAAACAGCCGATAGTCATTTTTGTACTTATTTGAAGCGAATTAGCCCTTTGCAAGTTATTTTTGCAGACTAATTTTTTTCTAATAGATATGAACTGGATACCCCTGGAGTCTGCTGAAAAGGTCGACGAGATCAAAATGCAACAAGGCTACAGCATTATTTTTAAGCACAGCACTCGTTGTGCGATAAGCCTGATGGCTAAACGCAGGTTGGAAATGGACAAAGAACACCTCCCCGAGGATTTAAAATGCTATTTTCTTGATCTGATCAAAAACCGTGAAGTTTCTAACTATGTAGCACAAGATTTTCAGGTGCACCACGAATCACCCCAACTATTAGTCATTAAAAACGGCGAATGTATCCTCGATCAATCACATAGCGGCATTTCGCTTGAGGAAGCTTTGTCTGTGCTGAATTAAAATACCCTCCTTTTTATAGTCGGAGAAAATCAGAAACTAAACATCGAATAGAAATTTCGATGCTTAGTAACCGTTTGATTGCTTAATTACCATCCAAAATCAACAGTCTTAACTAAATCAGGATGCAAACTAAGGTATACCGGGCAGTTATGTGCTATTTCTTCCAATAGCTGCTGCTCGCTTGCCGTATATTGTTTAGGAAATTGAATTTTAATCTGCAGTTCGGCAACACGACGGGGCGGAGAAGCAGTCATGATCTTGTTTACGGAACATTTCGCACCTTCGATATCAATACCATTATTGCGCGTTTTGATAGCAATAGTAGTAAGGATGCAGGTACCAAGCGCTACAGCAAGCAAGTCGGTTGGTGAAAATGCCTCCCCTTTGCCCTGGTTATCGGTTGGAGCATCGGTTAGTATTTGGGTGCCTGATTGAACATGAATATTTTCGGTTCTTAAATCGCCTATGTAAGTGGTTTCTACGGTTGCCATTGTTGGTTGAATTGGTTCTGTTGGATGTATAAGTTCAGTTTGTTATTTACAAAGGCTAAATTTACCGGGAAGATTTCAAAGATTCAATGTTTAGGTGTCGAAAAATCAATTTAACATTTAGCTGACAGCAACAATTGTATCGCATACTACCAATACAAGCTTTTTATCTAAATTTGCAACATGATCGAATTACCGGTAGTTCCTGTAAATCAAACTACGCGAAAGCCTGACTGGCTTCGGGTCAAATTGCCGGTGGGTAAGGAGTATGCCCAGGTACGCGGACTTGTGGATACCCATAAGCTTCACACCATTTGCGAAAGTGGTAATTGCCCTAACATGGGCGAATGCTGGGGTGCAGGTACAGCTACCTTTATGATTTTAGGTAATATTTGTACAAGGTCTTGCTCTTTCTGTGCAGTAGCTACTGGCAGGCCATTGGCTGTTGATCTGGATGAACCCAATCGTGTGGCAAATTCGGTTAAGCTGATGCAGGTAAAACATTGTGTAATTACCTCAGTAGATCGTGACGACCTGAAAGACGGGGGCTCGATCATTTGGGCCGAAACTATTAATGCCATCCGCCGGGAAAGTCCCGAAACAACGCTTGAAACTCTATTGCCCGATTTCAGGGGAATTTGGGAAAATCTGGAACGAGTGTTGGACGTTCGCCCCGAAGTTGTTTCCCATAACCTGGAAACGGTGCGCCGTTTAACCAAAGAAGTACGTATTCAGGCAAAATACGACCGTAGCCTCGACTGTCTCCGGCATATTGCAAAAGCCGGCCTCAGAACAAAATCGGGCATCATGTTAGGCCTCGGCGAAAGTGAAGCAGATGTACTGGAGGCAATGCAAGACCTGCTCGAAGCTGGTGTCCAAATTTTAACGCTGGGCCAGTATTTACAGCCTACACGCAACCACCACCCGGTAATAGACTGGATCCATCCTGATCAATTTGCCAAATACAAACAAATAGGACTCGATATGGGTTTCAGGTATGTAGAAAGCGGACCTTTGGTGCGTTCTTCCTACCATGCTGAAAAACACTTGTTTGAATTATAATTGACCATTCCATATATTCGCCTATCACTTGAGTAAAAAGCCTTGAGCAGAAGACATAAAATATCGCTTTCCGAAGAGGAATTGATTGCAGCGCTGGGAAAACGGGAAAAAATAGCCGCTGAAGCGCTCTATGATATGTATTCTGCGTCATTGTTCGGTGTAATTTCGCGCATAGTGATCGATACGGCTACTGCCGAAGATGTTTTACAAGATACGTTCGTAAAGATTTGGAATTCATTTGCAAGTTACAGTGCCGATAAAGGTCGCTTGTTCACCTGGATGGTGAATATTGCCCGTAACCTGGCTATTGATAAGATCCGATCAAAAGACTTTAAGAACCAAAATAAAAACCAGGAACTCGAAAATAACGTAACTTTTATTGACGAAAAAAGGAACACTGTTTACAATCCGGAGCTTTTAGGCATTAAAGATCTGGTAGAAAAACTTAAACCCGAACAAAAGTCGATATTAGAACTGGTGTATTTTAAAGGTTACACCCACGTGGAAGCAGCCGACGAACTCGGCATTCCCCTTGGAACAATAAAAACCCGGTTGAGGATGGCAATAGTGCAGTTGAGGAAAAATTTTAATTGAAAGTGGAAGAAGTTAAAGCATATATTGAATCAGGCATTCTGGAGCTTTATGTTCTGGGTGATGTTACACCTGCTGAAAGGCTGGAGGTGGAAGCTATGGCTGTGAAGTATACTGCTGTGAAGGATGAATTGGCGGCAATTGAAAAATCGCTTGAATTGTATGCCAAAGCCAATGAGATTGCCCCTGCCGATACCCAACGCGAAATTATCTTAAACAGACTGGATTACGTTTTAGTGAATGAACAATCGTATAAAAATGAGGCCAAAGTTTTACCGCTGGTAAAACCGCAAAGCAACTTTTATAAATATGCTTTTGCAGCATCCCTGGCCTTACTGATTGCCAGTGTGATTGCCTTATTAAACGTATACGGGCGTCTGAAAGAAACTACAAATCTTGTTGCTTCGCTACAAAACCAAAACCACGAGATCGCCAGTACTGTAAGCCTGAAAGATGGCGAAATTGAAGTTTTACGTGACCCTTCCTTCAAGTTATTAAAACTACAGGGCACCCAGAAGTCTCCGGCCGCTGCCATTACCGTGGCCTGGAGTCCGGTGAAAAAGAAAGTTTGGATCGACATGGCAACTGCTAAAATGCCTTCAAACGATAAAGAACATCAGTACCAGTTATGGGCTTTAGTTGCCGGCAAACCTGTTGACCTTGGCGTTTTCGATTCTGATACCACTTCAAAAGACATGAAAGAGATGAAATCCATTACGTTAGCCGATGCATTTGCAGTTACGCTGGAGAAGCGCGGCGGTAGTCCGACTCCTTCCATGGATGAAATGATGGTCATCGGCAAATTCTGATCCGAATATTTCGGTATAGCCTCCCGTACAATCCTTGCAGGATCATAATTTAGCAATTTCGTTTTATTGAAAAATTTATGTTCGACTCTCGCAGCGTAGGCTAAATGTTAATTTTTGTTAAAACACTGCGCTTATTGCATTGTTCATGTAACAAAACCTAATTACGAACGTCTTGTAGAAAGATTAAAATCGAGTATTTCGTTCTTTATAAGATCAGTTAATATTAATTAAAAATGCGGGCGGATAATACTACGACCGCTTTTTTTATGCCAAAATTTTCGCCAGTGTCATAGGCAAATGCCCGATGACCTGCCCGGGCAATACAACTGCAGCCCGATTGGGCAGCGCCAGCTCGTCACCTGCCTTGCCATGAATATAGTTGCCGATGATACAGGCATCTTCGGAGCTGTACTGCTGAGAAAGTAAGGCGGCAATTATCCCGGTTAACACATCGCCCATCCCACCACTGGCCATAGCAGCATTGCTTGTCGAATTAAAATAAAGCTTATCTTCTGGTGTGATGGTAATGGTATAATCATTCTTTAGCACTACGAAAATCCCGTGTTCTTTTGCCTTTTCACGCCCGGTTTGCAGCCTTTGCCACCAGCTGGTATGGTCACCAAAGAGCCGGTCGAACTCTTTCATATGCGGGGTAATGACAGATCCTTTCGGCACAAACTCCCATAGATCCTGATTTTCTGCAAGCATATTTAAGGCATCAGCATCGATCACAATAGGGTGATGATAATTCTTCAGCACTAAACGAAACAATACCAATGATTGAGCATCCTTTCCCAAACCCGGACCAATTGCTATAGTTGTAAATTTCCCCCACGGTATCCCGGGCAGAACATCGGGTTCACAAACAATTGCCATAATCTCGGGCAAATAACTATTCAGGGCTATCAGGCCACTTTTCGGTACACAGGCTGTCGTCAGTCCCGATCCGGCATGAGCGCAAGCCGAAGAAGACAACAATGCCGCACCCATCGTTTCAGGCTGCCCTGCTACAATGAGTGTATGCCCATAACTGCCTTTATTACTAAAGCGATGGCGTGGTTTTAACCGTTCGCGGATATCCTCTTCCTGCACCATTTGATAGGGAGAGTCGAGCGACCCGGTGAATTTTTTATCAATACCAATATCAACGGCTTCCCAGTTTCCAATAGATAGCCCCGATTCAGGCAACAAAAAATTGATCTTGGGCTGCTGAAAAGTGATCACCAAATCAGACTTTAAAACTATTGCCTCTGCCGGTATCTTGCCATCGGTAAATAAACCCGTTGGTACATCTACAGATACAACCGTTCGGTTCAGGGAATTCAGGTATTCCACGAGTCGTTTAAAATCGCCGGCAAGCGGTTTATTCAGGCCGGTACCCAGCAGGGCACCAATGATGATCTCTGCATTTTCTTTGCCAAAAGCCTCGCCGGGTTTTAGTTCTTTTATTGATATACCCTTCGCTTTTAATCTTTCCAGGTTGGTATTGAAGTCGTCAGTCGACCGATCCGAAAAACGGGCCACCTTAACATCAATCTTATCATACCCGAACTGGTGAAGTATACGTGCTATAGCCAATCCATCGCCGCCATTATTACCGGTACCGCAATAGACAGCAATTTTACTTGTATTTTGGGGGAAATGATGATAAAAAGCTTCAACAAAAGCCGTCGCGGCGCGTTCCATCAGGTCAATAGAAGCAATGGGTTCATGGCTAATGGTATAGGCATCGGCATCACGTATCTGGGCTGAATTTAAAAGCGGAAGCATAATAGATAAAGGTAGGAATTATGCGATTTGTTTGGATGGCCGATATTCTATTTTGGGAGAGCTGACAATGGCGCTATTACAGCCCCATTTCCTTCTTCAAAAATTGTCCTGTAAAGCTATCCTTTACTTTACATAAACCTTCGGGAGTGCCGCTAAATAATATTTTACCACCACCCGAACCGCCCTCGGGACCCAGGTCGATCACATGATCCACTACTTTGATTACGTCCAGGTTATGCTCAATAACCAGCACCGTATTGCCCTTATCAACTAGCTGGTTCAATACCCCTAAAAGCACATTGATATCTTCGAAATGTAGCCCTGTTGTTGGTTCGTCCAGGATGTAGAATGTATTTCCGGTATCTTTTTTAGATAGTTCAGTAGCCAGTTTCACACGCTGAGCTTCGCCACCAGAAAGCGTAGTTGATGCCTGCCCCAATGTAATATAACCCAGGCCTACGTCAAACAGTGTTTTTATCTTGCGGTAAATGGAAGGAATATGTTCGAAAAATTCGCATGCATTTTCGATACTCATATCCAGTATATCGCTGATTGATTTGCCGCGGTACCGTACTTCCAGCGTTTCCCGGTTATAGCGCCTGCCCCCGCATTCTTCACAGGGCACCTGAACATCGGGCAAAAAATTCATCTCGATCTGTTTCATGCCTGCGCCCTGACAGGTTTCACAACGACCGCCCTTGACATTGAACGAAAAGCGACCGGGTTTATAGCCTCTGATCCGCGATTCGGGCAATTGTACGTACAAGTTGCGGATATCCGAAAATACACCAGTATAGGTAGCCGGATTGGATCGTGGCGTACGGCCAATAGGTGTTTGATCGATCTCGATAACTTTATCCACATTATCTATACCCTCAATCTTTTCATAAGGTAGTGGTTGCTTTTTGGCTCTGAAGAAATAATGATTCAGTATCGGGTATAAAGTCTCGGTGATCAAACTCGATTTACCGCTGCCAGAGACCCCGGTAATGCCGATAAACTTACCCAAAGGAAAATCTACAGAAACTTTGTGAAGGTTATGACCGGTAGCCTTTTTTAAGGACAAAAC
>CAIPPO010000004.1 GCA_903866915.1 uncultured Mucilaginibacter sp.
CTGGGAAGTGATGAAACCGTTCGTTCGTTTTTCCATTAAAGCGATGGGACTAGTGGCCGGCGCGTTGATTGGTATCATAAAATTACTTCCGACCCTGCTTGCTGAAAAAAACCAGCAACCTAAAAAGAGTAGTAAAATCATCGAAATTTAACATCAGGTGCCTGAAAACAAAAAAAAGGACGTTGTTCATCACGAATGGTCGGAAGAAATTCCGGCCATTTTTATGTTTTAAAAAAGAGTCCTGGATCACCACCACATTGTACCACGATCAATGCGATGGCCAAGTCTCTCACTTCCATTGCAAATCGTCTTTTGGAAGTTTTATAGCCTTGTTTATTTCCTTTTTTGTAGATCAGTACCAGCATACTGGTTATCAATGTCATATATAGCATTACTTGCAGGCCGTTTTTATTAAGGGAAACCAGGTGGCTTACGTTGAGTTCTTGTTTGAGGAACCGAAAAAAGACCTCGATGTCCCAGCGCCTGCGGTAGGCTTGCGCAATATCTTTGGCGGATAAGTCGAAGTCATTGGTTAACAGCCAGTACTCTTTACCCTCATCAGCTTTGCTTTTTACAATAACCAGGCGAAATGGGCGATCCACCAGTATCTCTTTGTAATGTTTGTTTCCCCGTTTGTTGGCTACAGGCATACCTGTATAAAGCCGGACAATGCTATCTCTGAGCAAAATGGATTCACCCATATCCATGTCTTGTCCTTCGGCAACCAGTGATTCCATGAGTTCAAACTTCCTGTTCTCCTTTGCACGACAGATAAAGGGTACCTGGTTTTCACTGAAAGCCTTCATTGTCCGGGTAGATTGAAGCCCCCTGTCCAATACATAGATATTCTGATGTCCCGGCTCTTTTTTTACATGCGCCATCACTACTTCCGGCAATGCGTTGTCTTCGTTGCCATAGTTTGGGCTGGTGAATACATGAGCGAGACTGGGCAGTATGCCATCAAAAGCAAGGCTATATTTGACCGCTTTCTTACTGCTGCCGGAAAGAGCTATGCCTTCGGTTAACTTTCCGGCGGTTTCACTAACTATTGTACTGTCTACACGGATCAGGTTATATTGCTTTCTTTCTGTTAAATTATAAGCCCCGGAAAACTGCTCATAGATAAATTCGTATATCTGCCTGAAATAACCCGGATCAACTTTGGATAATCTTTCCGAGATAGAACTCCGGCGCACCTTTTCATCTTCATCAAGGTTAAAAAGCACCTTGAATACCGAATCGTTAAAGGTATCCTCAAGACTTCTCTGGCTAAGCCTGTCATTATCCAAAATCCCGTAGAGCAGCAAATAAAACAGCTTATTACCATGCAAAACCTTCGCGTAATGATCGATCTTGGTTGTGAGTGACAAATTTGCTATCAATGCTTCAGGAATGAAGCCCAAGAGCTGTTTTACGGTGATGCTGTGATCTTTAAAAATGGCCATATCTCATTGATTTACAGCATTTAATATACCTAAAATCAATAAGAAAAACAAATAAATAATTGATAATCAAATAGTTAAACATATAACCACAGACCGCTATAAACAAAAAAGTCGGAAGATTAATCTTCCGACCATTCGTGCCATGTAAGCGCCTTTTTACGCTGGTAATTTTTCCAGTGTTCAATAAATCCAACCGGTAAAGCATACCCCGCTGTTTGCGCGACCAG
>CAIPPO010000005.1 GCA_903866915.1 uncultured Mucilaginibacter sp.
AATTCATTGGTTTTAAAAAGCAAATCGTCGAAATCCATTGCCCCTGCACGATAGCATCGTGTAGCATAGCTCTCATAAATTTTACCCAATTGACCGCGTCCGGTCGAAAAATCATCAGCCTGTATCTGGTCGTTTTGCTGGTATTCCTGCCACGATATCAGGTTGTTTTTAGCCGCAGAAATACGGTTGTAGACAAAATTGGGGTTGTATAATTTATCGTCCAGTGCAAGTTCTTTCAGGATAGCGCGCAGCACACTTTTGCTATCATCCGTATCATATATGGTAAAGTTATTCGGATAGCCAATTTTGTCGGCTTCAACCCGTAATAGCTTTGCAAAAACTGAGTGAAAAGTACCCATCCACACGTTTTTGGCTTCAGGACCAACCGTATGCATGATGCGGTCGCGCATTTCGCGCGCAGCCTTATTAGTAAATGTAAGTACTAAAATATTAAAGGCATCTACGCCGCTGGCCACTAAATGTGCTACACGCATGGTAATTACCCGTGTCTTCCCCGAACCGGCACCTGCAATGATCATCACCGGCCCTTTGGTTTGCAATACAGCCGCCTGTTGAGCGGGATTCAATCCCTTTAAATAATCCAATTTCCTGTCCTCGTTTCTGACTGGGCGAAGTTAATTTTTTAGAAGGAAAGGCGAAAGGATAAAGGCGAAAGGTTTTGATTTTTTACCTCAGGGCTCCCTATTATCAGAAGACTATACCATTTCGAAGTCATATTTAATGTTGTAACATTTTTCTAATGTTGAGTGTTATAATTTTACTGCTAATTAAATATTTATTGTAAGCATCATTAAAAAGAAAATGGGATCATACAAATTATTTACCCCTGCTAAGGTTGGGGCAATTACACTAAAAAATCGTATCGTTATGTCACCAATGACGCGTTCGCGTGCTATTGGCAATATTCCTAATGATTTAATCGCCGAATATTATGGCCAAAGGGCCGCTGCCGGACTTATCGTAACCGAAGGAACCTCTCCATCACCAAATGGTTTGGGTTACTCCCGCATACCGGGTATTTATAGCCAGGAGCAGGTTGAAGGCTGGAAAAAAGTTACCAGCGCGGTTCATGCAAAGGGTGGAAAGATTTATGTACAGGTAATGCATACAGGTCGCATTGGTCATATTTTGAATTTACCTGAAGGTGCCGAAATTTTGGCCCCTTCTGCAATAGCTGCTGCAGGTCAAATGTGGACGGATTCTGCTCAAATGCAGGATCACCCAACCCCACGGGCCTTTACCGCCGAAGAGGTGCAAAGCACTAAAGCTGAATATGTTCATGCTGCGAAAAATGCAATAGCAGCAGGTTTTGATGGTGTTGAGTTACATGGTGCAAACGGTTATTTGTTAGAGCAATTTCTTTCACCTGTTAGTAATATCAGAACGGATAATTATGGTGGCAGTATTGAAAACCGCGCTCGTTTTGTATTGGAAGTGGCTGCCGAAGTGGCTGCCGCAATAGGCGCCGACAGAACCGGTATCCGCTTATCGCCCTACGGTGTAGCCAGCGATATGCCGCATTATCCCGAAATTGATGCCACCTATACTTACCTGGCAACTGAATTGAATAAATTGAATATAGCTTATATTCATTTGGTCGATCATTCAGCAATGGGTGCCCCTGCAGTGCCTGCCGAAATTAAGCAAGCTATTCGCAGCGCTTTCAAAAATACGCTGATCATGGCAGGTGGCCTCACTAAAGATTCGGCCGAAGCCCTGCTGGAAAGTGGTCTGGCCGATCTGGTTGCATTTGGTCGCCCATTCATCAATAATCCTGATCTGGTAGAACGCTTCGAAAATAATTTGCCCTTATCCGCCGATTTGCATTTCGACTTATTCTATACGCCGGGTGAGAAAGGTTATACTGATTACCCGGTTTATCAGGAGCATTCGGCATAACTGTTTGAATCAGCATTTGTAGAATTAGAGAATTTCCAGCATGTTAGGCTGGGCCTTCGGTACAAAATATTGGTGGCAAAAATAAGAAAAGAGGATTAGCATGCCTGAGGTATGCAAACTGAACGATATACGGGGCGCCTTTATAAAACCACGAACCGGGAGGCTTGCGGCAGCTGATGACAAAACATCAACCCAAAAAAAAGACCGGGTTCCTATAAGAACCCGGTCTTTCCACAGAAAATTTTCAGATTTCCAGGTTATTTACCCATCCAGACATTATTCCTGGTATCGAAATCAGCCAGCTGGTGATCGGGATCAATCTCCACTTTGGTGATCGGCGTGGTAGAGGCATATTTAAATTTCCAAACTCCGCCTGCCCGTTGCCAGATATTTACCGGAAGGTGTAATATCTCGGTTTTGCCATTAGACTGGGTGATGGCCAGGTCGACAGGCATAGCAATTTTCTCTTTGTTCACCAGGGTGATGATTGCGCCATTTGCAGGATCGTTTTTCACATAGGTAACAGATTGCACAGCCTGATCGAGTTTCCAGGTGGTGAAGAACCATTCTTTCCAGAACCAGTTGAGATCCTCGCCGGCGGCATCATTCATCGAACGGAAAAAATCGTAAGGGAGAGGGTGTTTGAAAGCCCAGCGTTTGATGTATTCGTTGAATGCATAGTCGAAACGATCCGGACCAATCACTACGTTGCGCAGCATATCCAAACCAGCCGATGTCTTTACATAATATTGGCCATAATCATTTAAACCCATGGCTTCAGGTGCTACCATCAGGGGATCTTTTAATATTTTAAGATAACCAACGAGGTTATGGGCAGGTCTTGCCGTGGTGTCGTCGTACTCGCCATGATTAAACATTTTGGTCGAGTATTCATTGATAAAGGTGTTGAAGCCTTCATCCTGCCACATGTATTTACGTTCGTTAGAGCCGACGATCATAGGGAACCAGTTGTGGCCGATTTCGTGGGTGATATCGCCCCAAAGGCCGCCATTTTTCAGATTATCAAGACAGAATACAATTCCCGGATATTCCATACCCAAAGCTACGCCTGCAACTGTAGTTGCCGAATTCCAGGGGTATTCATAATATTTGTTCGAGTAAATCTCTATGCTGTATTTCAGATATTCTGTTCCGCGGCCCCATGAATTTTTGCCGGCACTTTCGGCAGGGTAGGCAGCCATAGAAATTCCCTTGCGACCTGAAGGGAAATTAATTTTTGCTGCGTCCCAAATAAATGTTTTCGATGCGGCCCAGGCTATGTCGCGGGTATTGAGCATCTTAAAGTGCCATGTTTTGGTGCCTGTTGCTTTATCATTCTGACCCACTTCATCCGGTTTTGTAATGAAAACTGTTTTATCGCTGTTGCGGGCTTCCGTTAAGCGTGCCTGTTGGGCGGCACTCAAAACTTCAGCACCATTCTGCAGGTCGCCCGAACCTACAACAAGCATACTTGCCGGAGCGGTAATATAATAGTCGAAATCACCGTATTCGCAGTAAAATTCGCCTAAGCCCATGTAGGGCAGGGTATTCCAGCCTTCAACATCATCATAAACACACATGCGGGGGTACCATTCTGCCAGCTCATATACGTACCCTGCTTTGAATTTTTTCCGACCCATTCGGTCGGCTCCATACATCGGTATAGCAAAACTGTATTTTATTTTAAGTTCAATTTTTGCTCCGTTGGCTGCCAGGGGTTCTTTTAACCTAAGCTGCATCCTTGCGTCGCTGATCACCGGCTCGGTTGCATACGACTGCTTGTTGTAGCCGACCACTACCGATTCGATATGGTAACCACCTTTGCTAAATCCTTTAACATCAAAACGATCGCCGTTCATCGGTGTGGTTGCCCAGCCCCTTGAATTAGGTATAAACAGGTTCTGATCCAGTTGCAACCAAAGGTAATCCAGTTGGTCAGGACTATTATTGGTATAGCTAATAACAACTTCGCCGGTTACCGTAGTGTCTTGTTGCCCTTCATCAAGCGTAGCATGAATGGTATAATCGGCCCGGTTTTGCCAATAATGGGCTCCGGGTGCACCGTTTGCAGAACGGGTGCCGCCACCGGTAACCGGCCAGGTAATAGGGCCAAAGGTTTCCTGGTGATCGTATTTAATAGAATCGGGAGTTTGTGCTCCGGCGCTGATCGCCGAAAAAATTGCCAGGCAAAGCCCGGCAAAGAGTTTAAGCTTTAATTGGTTCATTACTTGTAGATTTTCAAAGACAAAGAAACCATTTTTATACGTTGATTGTTAATTTGACTAGATGAAAATTGAAAAGCTGCAGTTTTTTAACAATTTCAGACACTTAAATTACAAAATAATATTCCCGAATATGCATCTTCGCTAACGTTTTTCACCCTATGAACCGTCTCGCCAATTCATCATCGCCCTACCTTTTACAACATGCGCATAACCCCGTCGACTGGTTTCCATGGGGCCCCGAAGCGCTGAAAAAAGCCGAAAATGAAAATAAGCTGCTATTGGTGAGCATTGGCTATTCGGCCTGTCATTGGTGTCATGTGATGGAGCATGAGAGCTTCGAAGATGAAAAGGTAGCTGCTGTAATGAACGAGTACTTTGTATGTATTAAGGTTGACCGGGAAGAACGCCCTGATATCGACCAAATTTATATGGCTGCCGTTCAATTGATGACCGGCAGGGGAGGCTGGCCGCTTAACTGTATTTGCCTGCCCGATCAGCGACCCATTTATGGAGGTACTTATTTCAGAAAAAATGATTGGCTCAGCCTCTTATTCAACTTAGCCGACTTTTACAAGAATAAACCTGAAGAAGCCGAAGACTATGCCAACAAACTGACTGATGGTATCATTAAATTTGAAAATTTTACACCCGTTAGCCATGAAAAGCTTTATACCCGGGCCGACCTCGAAGCAATTGTTACTCCCTGGCAGCGCTATTTCGACCTGATTGAAGGCGGCCTTGGTTCTGCACCAAAATTCCCGATGCCTAACAATTGGCAGTTTTTAACGCGCTATGCTCATTTAATGCAGGATGCAGCAATAGCTAAGCAAGTAAAGCTAACGCTGCAGAAAATGGCCTTTGGCGGTATATACGATCATATTGGCGGTGGTTTTGCCCGCTATTCGGTTGATGGACGCTGGCATGTACCCCATTTCGAAAAGATGTTGTATGATAATGCCCAATTGCTGAGTTTATATGCCGAAGCAGCCGTTTGGGCCCATGATCCTTTGTATGAAAAAGTTGCAGACGAGATAATCCAATTTATTGCGAACGAATTGAGTTCGCCTGATGGCGGTTTTTACTCGGCACTGGATGCGGATAGTGAAGGCGTTGAAGGTAAATTTTACACATTTAATAAGACAGAGATCGAAGCCGTTCTCGGTGCAGATGCGCAGGTTTTTTGTATTTATTACAATATTACCACAGAAGGCAACTGGGCGGAAGAAGAAACAAACGTTTTATTCCGCAATGATAATGATGAACAGTTGGCAGAAAAGTTAGGTTTGGGTATTTCTGAATTGCAGTCGAAAATAAATTCAGGGCGCCTAAAACTACTGGCATACCGCAGCAACCGTGTTCGACCCGGCTTAGATTATAAAATATTAGCGTCATGGAACGGACTGATGCTGAAAGGGCTAGCGGATGCTTTCCGGGCATTTCGTAAACCCGAATACCTGCAACTTGCATTGAAAAATGCCGACTTTATACTGAATAACCTGGTAGATCAGGCCGGCCGTTTGAAAAGAATATACAGCGAAAAAAAGCTAGTTGATGGGGATTTTGCCTTTTTGGATGACTATGCCAATATTATCGATGCCTTTATAGCTTTATATGAGGTCACCTTCGATGAGCAATGGCTGATCAAAGCGAGAGAGTTTACTGAAAAAGCTATAGGTTTATATTATGACGATAAGCAAGGCATGTTTTTTTATACTGCTTCTGATGATGAACAATTAATAGCCCGGAAATATGAGCTGATGGATAGTGTTATTCCTGCCTCTAACTCGGTAATGGCAAATAATTTAAGGAAGCTGAGTCTGTTTTTTGACGACGAAAACCTGGGAAATATCGCGCTGCAAATGTTAAATAATATTGCGCCGCAAATTGCAAAATACGGTTCTTCCTATTCAAACTGGGCAGGGCTAATGCTGAACGAGGTTGTTGGACTATATGAGGTTGCGATAACCGGCGAAAATTTCGAAACGGTACAGGCACAGTTTGAAAAAAACTACATTCCCAACAAAATTATCTTGGGAGGTAAAAAGGGAATTTTACCTTTGCTGCAGGGCAGGTTTGCAAGGGATACCCGGATATTTGTTTGTCGTGATAAAACATGCGGTATACCGGTTTTTAACATTGAAGATGCCCTGAGACAGATTAAATAGTAAAAAACAACAGCAAAAATATATGAAGATTGAACCAAAAACGGTAGTGTCATTAACCTACGACCTGTATGTAAAGGACGAAAATGGCAAAGAAGGTTTAGTAGAAAGTGCTACTGAAGAGCAGCCTTTGGCATTTTTATTTGGTGAAGGGCAAATGCTCCCCAGGTTCGAAGAAAACTTAAGTGCGCTTTCGACCGGTGATCAATATGATTTTCACTTGTCGGCTGAAGATGCTTATGGCAATTATGACGAAGAAGCGGTAACTAACTTACCACTTGAAGTGTTTGCAGGCAACGAAATACCGCCGGTTGGCAGCATTGTGCCATTACAGGACAACCATGGTAACCGTTTTCAGGGCCAGGTTGTTTCCATAGCTGAAGATGCAGTAATTGTTGATCTTAACCACCCTATGGCGGGACAGGAACTCCATTTTATTGGCAAAATAATCGATGTTCGCCCGGCTACGCCCGAAGAGATATCACACGGCCATGTGCATGGCCCGGATGGTCATCACCACCATTAAGATAGAGGTGAACAGAATGCAAAATTAGAAGTGTGAGATGCGGAATTAAAAATTTCGAATTTCACACTTTTTGATTCAAAAACATCCCGCATTCAATAAAAATCAATATCCCCGTCTGCAGTTAACCTGCATCTGATTGTGATACGGCAGATCACCGGGTGGTTGTTTATTTTTGCAGGAATAAACTTCTTGTTGTCTTCTGAAAAAATATCTGTCGACAATTTAATAATTTGTGCAAACCCCGGGCCTTCGATACTTACCTTATAGTCAGCCAGCCTGCCCATCGGACTGATCAGCAATTCTA
The DNA here is from genome assembly GCA_903866915.1 of uncultured Mucilaginibacter sp. GTDB lineage: Bacteria > Bacteroidota > Bacteroidia > Sphingobacteriales > Sphingobacteriaceae > Mucilaginibacter. Next base: position 7,138 of record CAIPPO010000005.1, read on the forward strand.
AATTAACGTTATAAAGTGATTCTGTACCATAATCAGGTATAAAGGGCGCTTTGAAGCACGCCAAATAAGGCAAATAGCCATAATATCTTCCGCCTGCACGCAAGGGTTTTGTTGTTTTATCTGAATCTGTTAGTCGCTGGTCGACATAATACCGCAGATTTGACCTCCTGTTTTCAAATGCTTCATATACAATGGTATCCCGGTCGAAATCAAAGGTTTCCAAAATCGCACCCCGCCCATTATAAAACTGCCAGGTGCCTACTCGTTTACCTTCTTTATAATTTCCGTAGGCAATTAACAGCTTGCGATTATAAAATGCCTGGTAAATCCCATCTTTTATATTTGGACTATCTGCTAAAACATGGTATTTTTCGATAACATTGGCAGTTAGCCGGTTTTTCTTTTCGGGATTATTTTGGCAAAAACAGGTATTGATGCAGAAAATAACTAATAACAGAGATAAAATACTTTTAAAAGGCATATTGGAAAAGCAATATATGCATATTTACCAGAAAATTTAAAATGGGGTTTGATGCTTTTGCTGAATTCCTGACGAATAATACATTTTATTGATCGATCTTACTATGTGTAATTCTAACAATACTACTATTTATAAGCCCGTGAGTTTTTCAGCAACCGTTATTACGGAGTTGATGATACCATCGTACTCAAATTTTGGCGGTAAGATACATGGGGGAATCATACTTTCATTAATGGACAAGGTAGCCTACGTGTGCGCAGCAAAGCATGCCGGTAACTATTGCGTTACAGCTTCTATTGATGCAGTTGATTTTTTACAGCCGGTTGAAGTTGGATACCTGGTTTCGCTAATGGCATCGGTTAATTATGTTGGCAAAACCTCGCTCGTTGTAGGTATCAAGGTGGTATCGGAAAATATCAAGACGAATGAAATTTTTCATACCAATACCAGTTATTTCACAATGGTTGCCAAAGACGAAAATAATCAAACCATAAAGGTGCCGGGTTTGATACTGGAGAGCCGCGAACAGGTGAGAAGATTCCTGGAGGCCCGCAGCAGAAAAGAGCTCAAAAGCAATTACAAACAGGAAGCAGAAAAGGTGGTAATGCCTGATCATGAAGTGTTATGGCGCGAAATGCTTAGTGGTGAACGTTGTACAATTGCCAACTAAAGCAGTTTTATGTTAATATTGCGGAACTTTAACTGTTGATTTCCGTATTAATATTACCTATGAGGAGTTTTGTTACCCTGTTTTTATCCTTAGTTTTTATTACGCGTGTTGTCGCGCAACAAGTTCCTTCAGCAGGTGCTGTTCATACAAATCCCTCAGTTTATGTTATTGATAGCCTAAATAAGCTTTCATCGGAAACATTTCTTCAATCACCAGATTCAGCAATGGATATTGCCTTCAAAGCGCTTTTGCTTGCCGAAAAAGAAAAGTATCGTTTGGGTGCTGGCTACAGCTATTATAATATCGGTCATGTTTATTGGTCTCAGTCCTACTACCCAATAGCGCTTATATATTTAAACAAAGCGCTGTTGAATTTCCCCAAAAAGGAAAACCTGCTTATTTCCAAGTGTTTTAAAACTATTGGTCGCGTTTATGCCGATCTGCACAATTATACTGAAGCTGAACGTTACTTGGATAGTGCCGAAAACTATACTCACGGCAACCTTGTTAGTATAGCCGATGTTTCAAGCGAACGCTCACTTATTTATTATCGCCGTGGAAAATATGAAAAAGCCCTTTTTGAGGCCAATAAGGCATTGTATTTAAACAAGCAAGTAAATGATTTGGCCGACGCTGCAGTTTTGTACGAGCGGATCTGCGTGGTATTTAAAAAAACCGGGAAATATAAAGAGGCATTGGCTTATGCAGATACAGCCTATCAGCTTAGTTTTAAAGTGCACAACAAACGGTTGCGCGCCATAACGGGAGTAGAATACGCGCAGATTTATAATAAACAAGGCAATTATGATAAGGCCATACCTACAGCGATAAAGGCGGGAGATTTGGCAGATAGTATTGGTGTGGTAGATGTTATATCAGGTGCTTACAATGCGCTTATTTCAAGCTATGAAAGTAAAGGCGATCTGAAAACAGCTATGTTTTACCAGAAAAGGTATAACAAGATGCAGGATAGCCTGAACACTTTTAATAAAAACAAAAACACCGAACTGATTCAGGAATATTTCGCCCTTGATAAACGCCTTGGTGATATGGCTGCATTGGAACATGCCGACCAGCAGCATCAGGCATCGTTAAAGTTGCAGCGAAAAACGATCATTACGCTGGCTGTGTCGCTTTTGGTAGTAATTGTTTTACTAACCATAACCTTTTATTTTTACCGCCAAAGGAAAAGACTAAGTGAGCAATTGCGGCAGCAGCACGATGCTTTATTCCAGCAAAAACAATTGATTGAAGCTCAAACTGCCGACCTGGAAATGCTGGGTGGTATAAAAGACAAACTGCTGGCAGTTATTGCGCACGATTTACGTACGCCACTGGCAAACCTGCGCAATATTACCGATATGTTTGGTATGGACTACTTTTCGAACGAAGAAATCCATTCGCTGATGCAAGAGATCAATCCAATGGTAAAAAGTGCGGAATTAACTCTTTCAAATTTGCTGGAGTGGGCTGGCAGTAATTTCAAAGGCCGGATGCTTAATGCCGCGGGCCTTGATATTTTCCTGCTCGGCGTCGAACTGGAAGAGATATTTGGTCATGCGCTGCAAAAGAAAAGTATTGAATTCCGAAACCTGGCCAACCCCGGTCAGTCGGTATTTGCCGATGAAAACCATATCAAAGTGGTGCTGCGCAACTTATTGAGTAATGCTATAAAATTCACCGAACCAAGTGGTTTTGTTACCCTGAGTTCGGAAATAAAAAAAGATAAGATATTGGTTTGCGTTGAAGATAATGGTAAAGGAATGTCTGTCGACGAGATCGAAAAATTATTTTCTATTCAAACCCATTTTTCGCAGCGGGGTACCGCTGGTGAAAGTGGTACCGGTATCGGCTTGATTCTTTGTAAAGAGCTGGTTGAACTCAATGGCGGCGAACTCTGGATCGTTTCAGTTCCGGAAAAAGGCAGTAAATTCTATTTTAGCCTGCCGCTCAATTCAGCCTACGTATAGGCTGCGTTTCACTATCTGTTTAAATTCCTATTGCTGATTTTCATCGATCTTACTTGTTGCCGTTATTTACCCTATAGCGCTGTGCAGGGTAGGTGCGTGGCCCATCGATAAAAATTAACTAAACTTTTTGTAGATTTTACCATTTTAATTTCTAATTTAGCTAACCCCAATTATAATTGTCGTTTTAACACCATTACTGATGAAATATTTGTCACGCATCTGGCTGTGTTGCGTTCTTTTGTGTGCAGGTTATAGCAGTGCCTACGCGCAAAGTGAACCTGTTGGTATTTTTGACGGCCAGTCTGACATCGGTCAGGTTAAACATAAAGGCTCAGCAACCTATGACCCTAATAGCCAGCAATACCATCTGGAAGGGTCGGGAACTAATGTTTGGGCTAAACACGATGAATTCCACTATGTATGGAAGAAAATTAAAGGTGATTTTATCCTGCGTACCAATTTTTCTTTCTATAGTAAAGGTGTTGAAGAACACCGCAAAGTAGGCTGGATGGTCAGGTCATCACTTGATACCGATTCTAAACATGCAAGCGCTGTTGTTCATGGGAACGGACTGACTTCGCTGCAGTTCAGACGCAGTACGGGTGGGGTCACCGAAGAAAAGAAATTTACATTAACAGGTGCCGATGTAATACAACTTGAACGCAAAGATGGTGTGTATACCATGTCAGTTGCTCATAAAGGTGAAACTTTTGTAAGTGAAAAGCTGGACAGTCTGGAACTGGGCGACGAGGTTTATGTGGGTTTGTTCATCTGCTCGCACAACCCAACAGTTAGTGAACAGGCAAACTTCAGTAATGTTCGCATTGTTAAACCCGCTACTAAAGCCCTGGTTCCCTATCATGATTATTTAGGGAGCGCGATCGAAATACTGGATATCCGCGAACAAAACAGTAAAATTATCTACCAGATACCGCAATCGCTGCAGGCACCTAACTGGACCAAAGACGGTAATTCACTCATCTATAACCGCGATGGGGCATTGTATAATTTTGATCTAGCAAGTGGTATACCCAAAGTGATTAATACGGGTATCGCCAATAAAAACAATAACGATCATGTAATCTCATTTGATGGTACCATGTTGACCATCAGCAGTGGTAATGGGGCTAATGGAGCGTCCCTCGGCTTTACGGTTCCAATAGGTGGCGGTGAAGCTAAGCAGATCACACCCATCGGGCCATCGTATATGCACGGCTGGTCGCCGGATGGAAAATATATTGTGTTTTGCGGGAACCGTAATGGCGAATATGATGTTTATCGCATTCCCTCCGGAGGTGGCCCTGAAGAGCGGCTTACCAATACTCCCGGCCTTGATGATGGCCCGGAATATAGTCCCGATGGCAAATACATTTATTTTAACTCGGTGCGAAGTGGCCTGATGCAGGTTTACCGGATGAAAGCCGATGGCAGCGAACAAACGCAGCTAACCCATGACGAATTTAATAACTGGTTTCCGCATATTTCACCCGATGGTAAATGGATCGTTTATATCACCTTCCTGAAAGATGAAGTAGCTCCGGGCGATCATCCTTTTTACAAGCATGTTTACCTGCGGCTAATGCCGGCTGCCGGTGGCCCTTCAACTGTTATAGCCTATTTATATGGTGGGCAAGGCACCATCAATACACCTTCGTGGGCGCCCGATAGCAAGCACCTGGCGTTTGTTAGTAATTCGGGACTCCTGTTTTCGACTTTTCCTATTGGCCAATGATAAAAAATTAGTATAAATCACCATAAAACCACAATAGAACATGGATCATTCACGCAGAAATTTTATTAAAAATACCGGCCTGGCAGTAGCAGGTGCGGCAATATTGCCCAGCAGTTTATTTGCAGGGCCGAAAAAGATCGAACGGATTGGCTTGCAGTTATATTCAGTTAGAGATGCCATGAGCAAAGATCCATTAGGTTCGCTTAAGAAACTAGCCAATATGGGTTATGTAAATGTGGAACATGCCAATTATACCGACCGTAAATTTTATGGCTACGCCGCTAAAGATTTTAAGAAAGTTTTAGACGATCTGGGTTTGCAGATGCATAGTGGGCATACTGTAATGACAGCAGAAGACTGGGACGATAGCAAAAATGATTTTACCGATAAATGGAAATTTACGGTAGATGATGCCGCGGTGGCAGGACAGAGTTTTGTAATTAGCCCCTGGCTGGATGAAAGTTTGCGCCATGACAAGGATAAATTGAAAAAGACCATGGATCAGTTTAACAAATGTGGTGAGTTGTGTAAAAAATCGGGGATGAAATTCGGTTATCATAACCATAACTTCGAGTTTAACACCCAGGCGCCTGACGGGTCGGGCTTATTATATGATTACATCCTGGCCAATACCGATCCGGGCCTGGTTGCTCAGCAAATGGACGTTGGCAATATGTTGGGTGCTGGTGGCAGGGCTTTGGAACTGTTAAAGAAATACCCCGGCCGTTTTGAACTGATGCACGTTAAGGACGAAATTAAAAGTGATACAGGGCAAGGGATGGATGGTTACGACAGTACCATCCTGGGCCAGGGAGTAATGCCGGTAAAAGAGATTGTTAAAGAAGCGCGTAAGAGTGGCGGAACTAACTGGTTCGTGATTGAACAGGAATCGTATCAGGGCAAAGATCCGTTTGATTGTGTAAAAATTGATTTACAAATCATGAAAAAATGGGGTTTTTAACCCATTTTGTTTAATTTTCAAGGGTGAAAAGTGCTGTTGCTCCTCTCATTAAGCAGCGACAGCATTTTTTTATTTAAAAATGTCAATTATACACTATATTGCCCTCGCTTTCCCCTGCAGGCATTATAATCTGAATTAAAAATGGACAGACGCTCGGCGATCCGAAATTTAGCTTTTGTTATGGGCAGTGCAGCATTGTTGCCCTATTGTACTCCCGGCAAACCTACCGCACATTTTACACATTTTGACGTTAATCTCGACCAGCAAAATCTGGTGGCGGATTTAGCCGAAACCATCATTCCGAAAACCACCAGCCCTGGTGCACGTGATCTGGAACTGGATAAATTTGTATGGTTAATGGTAGATGATTGCGCTAAAAAGGACGAACAGGAGGCCTTTTTTAAAGGGCTCGGAGAGTTTAATGACTTGGTGAAAAAGTCGTATAACAAGAATTTTTCCGATTGTACCAAGGATGAAAAGGCTACTTTGTTAAATACATTTGAAAAGAAGCCATCGCAAAAAAATCTAACTCCTACAGATGAAAAATACTCTAAAGAACTTAGGGGTTTTTATGGTACTGTACATTGGCTAACCGTATTTGGCTATACCGAATCAAAATATTTTATGACCAGGGAGATCGTTTGGGAACTGGTTCCCGGTCGTTATAACGCTTATTTCCCAGTTAAAAACCTGAAGGCTGCAAAAAATGGCTAATCTGAATATCGACAGCGCGAAAGAGCGCACCTACGATGCTATTGTTATTGGATCGGGAATAAGCGGAGGCTGGGCAGCTAAAGAGTTGACCGATAAAGGCTTGAAAGTGATCATGCTGGAACGTGGCCGCGATGTTAAACATATTAAGGACTATCCCACCACTAATATGTATCCCTGGGAGTTTAAACATAAGGGTCAAATTCCACAGGATATACAGGATGCCAACCCGGTTGTTAGTCGCTGTTATGCCTTTCGTGAAGATGCGCAGCATTTTTTTGTAAAAGATCAGGAGCATCCTTACGTGCAAACCAAACCTTTCGATTGGATACGTGGATACCAGGTAGGCGGTAAATCGCTGCTTTGGGCGCGCCAGACCCAGCGTTGGAGTAATTTTGATTTTGAAGGACCTGCCAGAGATGGATTTGCGGTCGATTGGCCTATTCGGTATAAGGATATAGACCCCTGGTACAGCCACGTGGAGAAGTTTGCCGGCATATCTGGCAATAAAGATGGTCTGGCTGAATTACCTGATGGAGAGTTTTTGCCCGGGTTTCCACTTAACGCCGTAGAAGATTATTTCAGCAAACACGTTAAAGGACATTATAAAAACCGGTATGTAATCAGTGCACGTTGCGCCCATTTATCCAAACCCAACCAAATTCATATCGATCAGGGAAGGGTACAATGCCAAAACCGTAATCTTTGCCAGCGGGGATGTCCTTTTGGGGGTTATTTCAGTAGTAATGCCTCTACTATTCCCTGGGCTTTGAAATCGGGCAACCTTACGCTTAGGCCATATTCTGTAGTTGAATCAATCATTTATGACGACAAAAAAGGAGAAGCTACAGGCGTCCGTATTGTTGACACCAACACCAAACAAACAGAAGAGTATTATGCAAAAATAATTTTTGTAAATGCAGCCTGTTTAAATACTAACCTGATATTATTAAATTCAAAATCAAGCCGTTTTCCAAATGGTTTAGGCAACGATAGCGGGGTTTTAGGAAAATACGTAGCCTTCCATAATTATTCAGCTCATATTGGTGCCGAAGTTGAAGGGTTTGAAGAATGGGCGACCGACGGCCGTAACCCGGCAGGCGGCGGTTATATTCCACGTTTCCGAAACGTTTTTAAACAGGAAACGGATTTTCTGCGTGGTTATGCTTGTGGCCTGGGTGCATACCGTGGGTATAAACACGAGGGAGAGGGCTTTGGCGAAAACTTTAAAGCAGGTTTGTCATCGAAAGAATACGGTCCCTGGTATGTAGGTTCGCACATGATGGGCGAAACTATCCCTAAGGCCAGCAATTTTGTGGCCCTTGATGCTGCTAAGAAAGATGCCTGGGGGATGCCACTGCTTGATATCTCGGTAGATTATGATGATAACGACCAGAAAATGCAAAAGGATTATGTTGAGCAGCTTACCGAAATGTTTACAAGCGCAGGATTTAAAAATATTAAGGCTGAAACCAACCACCAGGCCCCCGGATTAGATATCCATGAGATGGGTGGCGTAAGGATGGGTAACGATCCGAAAACATCAATGCTAAACAAATGGAACCAGTTACATGCCTGTAAAAATGTGTTTGTAACCGATGGATCAAGTATGACGTCCACCTCCTGTCAGAACCCCTCGCTGACTTATATGGCGCTAACCGCCAGGGCAGTGGATAATGCCGTTAGCGAACTTAAAAAAGGAAATATATAAGCAATAAAAACGTTTTCATTTATACGATGCTAAGGGAAAATCGGCGTTTAAATGAATTAAAAGCATTATTGTGTTAAAAAAACACAATGAAACTTCGATAAAAGAGAATTAATTTTTTACATTAGTCGTTCTAACCAGAATAAAACCAAAACAACCAAAATTAATATGTCAACGAACACATACGATGCGATCGTTATCGGGTCTGGAATAAGCGGGGGCTGGGCTGCCAAAGAGCTTACACAAAAGGGTTTAAAAACCATTCTTCTTGAACGTGGACGTGATATTGAACACGTCAAAGACTATGTAAACGCCACCAAAGGACCGTGGGAATTCCCGCACAGAGGTGGAAGAACTGTTCAGATGGAAAAGGATTATCCCGTATTAAAAAGGGATTACCCATTGAATGAAACCAACCTTGATTATTGGGTTGATGAAAAAGAAAGTCCATATACTGAAGTAAAACGCTTCGATTGGTTCCGTGGATATCACGTGGGCGGTCGGTCGCTGATGTGGGGCCGCCAAAGTTACCGTTGGCACGATACCGATTTTGAGGCTAACCTAAAAGACGGTATCGGTGTTGATTGGCCTATCCGTTATAAAGACCTGGCTCCTTGGTATGATTATGTTGAAGGATTTGCAGGTATTTCTGGTAACCATGATAATGTTCCCATTCTTCCAAACGGCAATTTTATGCCCCCGATGGATATGAATTGCGTTGAAAAGGACGTTGCTGCCCGTATCAATAGCCACTATAAGGGATCACGTTATATGATCATTGGCCGTACAGCCAATATCACTAAACCACTGCCGGGTCGTACCAATTGCCAGTATCGTAATAAATGCTGGTTGGGTTGTCCTTTCGGCGCATATTTCAGTACGCAATCGTCAACTTTGCCAGCTGCTAGAGCGACCGGTAATTTAACCTTAAGACCATGGTCGATCGTTACCCGGATACTTTATGATAAAGACACAAAAAAAGCAAAAGGTGTTGAAGTATTGGATGCACAAAACAACCAAACTTACCAGTATTTTGCTAAGATCGTTTTCGTCAATGCTTCTACGCTAAACTCAGCCTGGGTATTAATGAATTCGGCTACCGATATCTGGCCTGACGGCTTGGGATCAAGCAGTGGCGAATTAGGTCATAACCTGATGGATCACCATTTGGGCGTAGGCGCAGGGGGCCTTGTTGAAGGTTATGATGATAAATATTACTTCGGTCGTCGAGCCAATGGTATTTACATACCACGTTTCCGTAACCTGAATGGCGAGAAACGCGATTATATCCGCGGTTTTGGTTACCAGGGCGGTGCCGGACGCGAAGAGTGGGGAAGGGCAATACCTGAATTTTCGATCGGTGGCGATTTTAAAGATGCGCTGACTGAACCAGGTGCCTGGAACATGGGTATTGGTGGATTCGGTGAAACCTTGCCATACCACGAAAACAGGGCGTTTTTGGATAAAACCAAAAAAGATAAATGGGGTCTTCCTGTGCTGGCAATCGATGCAACCATTAAAGAAAATGAGAAGAAGATGCGTGTTGATATGGCCAATGATGCAAAGGAAATGTTGGAACTCGCCGGCGTGAAAAATGTTCAGGTTTACACCAGCGAAGCCGTACTGGGTCGTGGCATTCACGAAATGGGTACCGCTCGTATGGGTCGCGATCCTAAAACTTCGGTATTGAACGAATGGAATCAGGTTTGGGACGCTAAAAACGTATTTGTTACCGATGGCGCTGCGATGGCTTCAACTGCCTGTCAGAATCCATCATTAACCTATATGGCCATGACTGCCCGTGCAGCGAACCATGCGGTAGAAGAATTGAAGAAGGGGAATTTGTAAGTTGGTATCAGGTACCGGTTGATAGGTTATAGTTAACTTGTGTTGTATTAGCGATACCTATAAAAGTGTAAATTATTATTCACTCTATTGGTATTAATATATACACTCAATCACTGATTCACACATTTGCAAATTGAATAAATCACTAATTAAAAGATATATCCATGTCTGAAAAACCTAAGGAAGAACAGCCACAAAACTCCTCGCGGAGGGATTTTGTTAAGCAAAGTGCCGTGGCGGCTGCGGCGTTCATGATCGTACCACGTTATGTATTGGGCGGCAAAGGCTACCGTGCACCAAGTGATATGCTATCTGTAGCAAGTGTTGGTGCAGGCGGAAAGGGTCAAAGTGATATAGCTATGTTCGCAAAAAGCGGGAAGGCGAATATTGCTTACTTGTGCGATGTTGACGACAGACAGGCGGCGACTTCGGTAAAGAACTTCCCGAAGGCAAAATATTATAAAGATTGGCGTGAATTGCTTGACAAAGAGCACAAAAACATAGATGCTGTTTCGGTATCTACACCCGACCATAACCACGCGATTATCGCTTACTCTGCAATGCAATTAGGTAAAGGGGTATATGTTCAAAAACCAATGACCCATGATATCTGGGAAGCGCGTTTGTTAACTGAAGCCGCAAAAAAATACCAGGTTGTGACGCAAATGGGTAACCAGGGATCATCAAATGATGGCACACGTTTGTTGTCAGAATGGTATGATGCCGATGAGATAGGTGATGTACACACTATATACTGCTGGACGAACCGCCCGGTTTGGCCACAGGGTATAGCCTGGCCTCAACCTAATCCAAATGTACCGAAGGAGTTAGATTGGAATTTGTGGTTAGGTACAGCACCCTACAAAGAATATGTAGATAAATTGGTTCCATTTAACTGGCGCGGCTGGTGGGATTATGGTACCGGAGCATTAGGCGATATGGGCTGCCACCTGGTGGAAGCACCTTTCCGTGTATTAGGTTTGCAATATGTTAAAGATGTACAAGCCAGTGTTGGTACCGTATATGTGGATGAATTCAGAGAGGGACATTTCCCTGAAGGCTGTCCGCCGTCGAGCCATATTACCCTTACTTTCCCCAAAACAGATAAAACAAAAGGCGATATTACGATGCATTGGATGGACGGTGGTATTCAACCTGAACGACCTGATGAACTTGGACCAAATGAAAATTATGGCGGTGAAGAAGGAAACGGAACGCTGTTTATTGGTACAAAAGGAAAAATGTATGCAAGTACGTATTCAGACGCACCAACGTTACTTCCAAAATCACGCACTGCAGGTGTTAAGGCTCCGCAAAAATGGGCACGCGTACCAGAAGGCGCCAATGGGCACTATAAACAATGGGTTGAAGGATGCCTCGCCGGGTATGGCAAAACTGAATTGAGTTCGTCATTTGACAAAGCCGGACCATTGACAGAAGCATTATTAATGGCAAATCTGGCTGTTCGCGGACACAATTTAAACGGTGGTCGTATCAAATTAGAGTGGGATAACGAAAACATGAAGGTGAGTAATTTTGATGCAGTCAACCAATACGTAAAACGCAAATACCGTGAAGGATTTGTTTTAAAAGGTTAATATCAATAATAATTGACAAAATAAATTTTGTAAAATTTTGTATATTTCTTCCGTGCAATCCAGACGCTGATTTCGATTAGGCCGCGGATTGCAGGAAAACCAAAAAACCAATAAATCGATAATTCAACAAAACAATAATTATGAATAGAAGAGACGCAATTGGAAGGGTGGCCCTCATCATGGGTGGTACACTCATCGGTGCCGAGTTCCTGCTATCGGGTTGTAAGCCAAAAGCTGCAACACTGGAGAACCTGTTCGATGATGATCACGTGGCTTTCCTGAATGAAGTGGCCGACACGATTTTACCAACAACTAAAACACCGGGAGCAAAAGCTGCAAAAGTGGGCGATTTTATCGCCGTTATGGTGCGCGACTGCTACGAAACAGCCGACCAGGATATCTTCCTGAAAGGGCTGGGTCAGATCGATGAGGCCAGCAACAAAAAATTCAGCAAGAAGTTTCTCGACCTGGATGCTTCCCAACGTACAGCGGTATTGACCGACCTGGACAAGGAACAACAAACTTATTCGAAAACCAAAAAGCCAAAAGATCCGAATCATTATTTCAGGATGATTAAAGAACTGACCTTGTTGGGTTACTTTACTTCTGAAATTGGATGTAAACAAGCTTTGCGTTATGTTGAAGTTCCGGGCCACTACGATGGCAATTTACCATACAAAAAAGGCGATAAAGCCTGGGCTTTATCCTGATCTTTTTGAGTTGATGGTGTCCCGTAATACATCGGGATATAGGATTAAGTTTTGATACCAAAGTTTTTTGGTATCAAAACTTAATTTTCCAATTCAATTCATTCAACCTAATCAAAAAATCAAAATGAGTAAAAGAAAACTGCGCATGGGTATGGTGGGTGGTGGGAAAGATGCGTTTATCGGCGCTATCCACCGCATCGCTGCCAATATGGATGGTTTGATCGAATTAGCCGCCGGTGCATTGAGCATCAATGAAGAAATAGCGCGCGATAGCGGTAAAATGCTATTTTTGCCGGAAGACAGGACCTATACCAATTTCGAAGAAATGATCCACGCCGAGGCAAAACAACCTGCCGACAAGCGATTGGATTTTATAACGATTGTTACCCCGAATTTCGCACACTTTGCTCCGGCAATGCTGGCATTGGAAAACGGATTCAACGTGGTTATTGAAAAGCCCATCACATTTACGATTGACGAGGCCAGGCAATTGAAAAAGAAACTGGAAGAAACTGGTTTGTTGTTATTGCTTACCCATACTTACTCAGGTTATCCGCTAGTAAAGGAGGCAAAACAGATCGTCAAAGCCGGTCGCCTTGGTAAAGTGAGAAAGGTTTACGTAGAATATTACCAGGGATGGCTGAGCAAACTATCTGAACGGGAAGGTAATGCACAGGCAGCCTGGCGCACCGACCCCAAACGTTCAGGTAAAGCTGGCTGTATTGGCGATATCGGTACCCATGCCGCACACCTGGCTGAGTACATCACGAGTTTGAAAATCACCCAGATCTGTGCTTCATTGAATACCGTTGTCGAAGGTCGCATGCTGGATGATGACGGCGCCGTATTGCTTCGTTTTGAAGATAATGCTACCGGCGTTTTAACAGCATCACAAGTTGCTGCCGGTGAAGAAAATGCACTCAAAATTCGCGTTTACGGCGAACTGGGTGGATTGGAATGGGCACAGCAGGAGCCAAATACGCTCACACTGCGTTGGCTCGATCGCCCAGCTGAAACACTGCGCGCCGGAAATAACTATGGCGACAGGGAATCAAGCTACGAAACACATAATACCCGTACACCTGGTGGTCACCCGGAAGGTTACCTTGAAGCATTTGGAAATTTATACCGCAATTTTGCCCTTACGCTTAGCGCCAGGATAAACGGTGAAGAGCCACAAAAAGAATGGCTTGATTTTCCGGGTGTTGAAGACGGTATCCGTGGTATGGCATTTATTGATAATGTTGTTGCCTCAAGCCAGTCGGACCAGAAATGGTTTGATCATGTTGTTGGTGGTTAGTTAATTAGTTAATCAGTTATCGGGTATCAGGTAGTTCGTTGTAGTTTAAGGGTAAATAGATCGCTAAATCACTAATCACCAATTAACCAATTAACTAATCACAAATTAACCAATCACTAATCACAAGTTAACCAATCACCAACCACTATCCCCACCATGAAAACGATCAAAGGTCCCGCAATATTCCTCGCACAATTTATTGGCGATCAGGAACCTTTCAATAACCTGGGTTCTATTTGCAAATGGGCAAAGAGTTTGGGCTATAAAGCCGTTCAGCTGCCAACTAATGACAGTCGTTTTATCGATCTGCATAAAGCCGCCGAAAGCAAATCCTATGCCGATGATATCAAAGGCATTGTAAATGAAGCCGGGTTGGAAATATCAGAATTATCAACGCATTTGCAGGGGCAGTTGGTAGCTGTAAACCCGGCGTACGATACCTTGTTTGATGCATTTGCTCCCGATGCAGTAAAAAACAACCCGGCTGAACGTCAGAAATGGGCAGTTCAGCAAGTGAAAGATGCCGCCAAAGCAAGTCGGAATTTAGGTTTAAATGCAAGCGTTACCTTCAGTGGTGCACTGCTTTGGCCGATGGTTTACCCCTGGCCACAACGCCCCGCTGGTATCGTTGAGACAGGTTTTACCGAACTGGCCAAGCGCTGGGAACCTATACTGAATGTTTACGAGGATAATGGCATTGATCTGTGCTATGAGGTTCACCCAGGTGAGGACCTGCATGATGGTATCACTTACGAAATGTTTTTGGAGAAAGTAAACAACCATAAAAGGGCTTGTTTGCTGTATGACCCATCACATTTTGTGTTACAATGCCTGGATTACCTGGAGTATATCGACAATTACCACGAGCGCATCAAAATGTTCCATGTGAAAGATGCCGAATTTAATCCGACCGGTAAGCAGGGTGTGTATGGCGGGTACCAGAACTGGGTCGATCGTGCTGGTCGTTTCCGTTCATTGGGTGATGGGCAGGTTGATTTTAAATCGATATTTAGTAAATTAACGCAATATAACTATACCGGGTGGGCCGTGTTAGAATGGGAATGTGCGTTAAAACATCCGGAAGACGGTGCAAGAGAAGGCGCCGAGTTCATTAAAAATCACATCATCCGCGTAACCGAAAAAGCATTTGACGATTTTGCGGCATCGGGCGGTGATGAAAATTTTAACCGGAAAACACTGGGTCTCGACTAAAGTCGGGGCTCCTATAAAAAACCAATTATAACCTAAATAAGAAACACTGCAAATTAATCGTACTCAACTTTTCAGGGCAAGTTGCCTTTCCCTGCTGGTAACATCATTATCGTTTGGTATCCGTGCCGGAATCTTAAATCAACTTGGTACTGACTTCCATTTAGATGCCAGCCAACTGTCTTTAATTACTTCTACCGCTTTTTGGGGTTTTCCAATAGCTGTTGTTGTAGGTGGATTAATTGTAGATATCATTGGAATGAAAAGGCTACTGGTTATTGCCTTTATCCTTCATTTAACGGGTATTATTTTAACGATCTTTGCCGGAGGGTTTTGGACGCTATATATCTCAACGTTATTCTTTGGCTTAGCTAACGGCACTGTTGAAGCTTCTTGTAATCCACTCGTTACTGCACTTTATCCAGAAAATAAAGCCACAAAGCTAAATCATTTCCATCTTTGGTTTCCAGGCGGCATATTTATCGGCACCTTAATCGTATTACTATTTACCAAACTAAATTTGAGTTGGCAGTTACAAGTTAGTGTGATGCTTATTCCAACTTTAATTTACGGATATCTTTTCTCAAGGCTTGATTTTCCGGTAACCGAACGAGTTTCATCAGGTGTCTCAACTGCCGGCATGTACAAGGCAGTGGCGTCGCCTTTGT
>CAIPPO010000006.1 GCA_903866915.1 uncultured Mucilaginibacter sp.
ATCTGGTCGCGTTCGGCACGGGCCTGTTTCAATAACAGTTCGTTCTCGTTAGTTAAACGGGCCATTTCTTCTTTGGCAGCCTCTGCTTGCAAAAGCGCACCTTCAATTGATTTTTCGCGCTCGCTGATCGATGCCAGGATTGGCTTCCAGGCAAATTTGCCTAACAGGAACAACAGGATACCGAAACAAAGTGTGGTCCAGAAAACTAACCCAATGCTGGGGGTAACTAATTCCATAAATCAGAATCTTATAGTGAATAATGTGATCAAATTTAAGTAACCCGGAGCCAAACGCCCCGGGTATTTTGTTTTCCTCAGTTTGAGAGGAAGGCTGCAACAACCACCGCAAACAGGGCCACACCTTCAACAAGTGCAGCAGCGATGATCATGTTAGTTTGGATTTTAGAAATAGCTTCGGGCTGACGTGCGATAGCTTCAACAGCTTTACCACCAATCTGGCCGATACCGATACCAGCACCGATAGCAGCTAAACCTGCGCTAAGCGCTCCGATGTTTCCATGTACACCTGCAGCCTGAGCTAAGGTTCCAATCATTCCAGTCATTGTTTGTTAATTTAAAACGTGTATATTAATAGATAATTAATTCAAATTAATGATGCTCTTCAATAGCCATCCCGATAAACAGGGCCGAGAGCAGTGTAAATATGTAAGCCTGTAAAAATGCTACCAGTAATTCAATAGCGTCCATAAACACCACAAATACTACTGATACCGGCGATACCCAAATGGTATTCAAAATAAAGATCAGCGATATTAAGCTTAGAATAAGAATGTGGCCTGCAGTGATGTTGGCAAACAAACGTATCGTTAATGCAATAGGCTTAGAAATTACACCTACAACCTCAACCGGGATCATGATGATGAACAACCACCAGGGGTTAGGCACAAAAATGTGTTTCCAGTAATGTTTGTTACCGTTAAGGTTAACAACTAATAAGATGATTGCTGACAGGGTTGCAGTTACCGCTATATTACCGGTAAGGTTATAGCCACCCGGAAAGAAAGGGATCATTCCCATCAAATTATTGAGCAGGATAAAAAAGAATATCGTTAACAACAACGGCATGAACCTTGCATATTTATGTCCCATATTTGGGATAGCGATATCATCGCGAACAAAAAGGATCAATGGCTCAAGGAAGGATTGCAGTCCCTTTGGAGCTTTACCTTCGCGCTTTCTGTACGATGATGATATTTTAAAGAAAACGATCAGCAAAATAGCAAGCGACATGAATAAACTAATCACATTGCGGGTGATCGAGAAGTCCAACACTTTCTTGCTTGCCGCCTCATCAACCGCTCCGGTAGCATCAACTACTTTAATATGGTTAGCTTCCAGTTTATAGCTGTAAAATTTACTGGTATAAACCGATCCTTCTTCCTGTATCCTGTCTGATCCAAAAATCTCGAGTCCCTTGTCCGTGTACAAAATAACGGGAAGTGAGAGAAATCTTTCTTTTACAAATGGAAATGCCACCGGCCATGAATGCGAGTCACTGATGTGCTCCAGGATCATGGCTTTGGCGTCAAACTTAGTTTTAGACGTATCCGGGCCGTTTTCCGCGGCCAAAGTAACTTTCGGAAACAGGCCTGCTGTTAAAAAAAACGCGCAAATGAAGAAAATTCTAAAAAGTTTTGAGTTCAAAATCGTGCCGCTTGTCATCTAAAATGGTGTTTTCTACCCTGAATTTTTGTGCCGCAAGTTACGCAACAGAACATAAACTTCAAAGACCATATTTAATAAATACAAATAAAAGAAGTCGCCCACAAATGCGTACTTATTTACTTTGTTTTTTGCCACGAAAACGAAGATAAATATCAGGCATGCCATTATTTTTACCGTCGTTCCGGCAAGGAAAACCTGAGCATAAAAATCGCTGTTTTTATGCTGAACCCACAAAATACCGCCTAAGATCAGCAAAGTAAGCCCCGAAATAAAGCCGTAAAACAGCCAGAAATTAGGCACAAGCCAATCGGAATAACCGATATTTTCGAGCAAAATGGGCGGCAATGCAACGAAAATGACGAAACCGATGAAAAGGATGATGGATGATGAGGGTTTCATTGGGTATTGCTTATTTGTTTCTGGGTATCGGGTATTAGGTATCGGGTATCAGTCATTGGGTCATTATTCATAAAAAAGCTTCACAACATCCAGATAGCTATCGGGACATCGTCCGACATGCTGACAAATAATCACCGCCGCAAAGATATAATAAGAAAGTATAAAGAAATACCTATACCTATTACCGAAAAAAGAGCGGCCACCCAATTGGTTTGGTGCCCGGCGTGCTCATCAATCTTAAAGCCGGCATAGCCAAGCAAACCAACTGTAGCTACCATCTGAAATCCGAGGCCTGCGTATTTTCCATAGGCATTCATCCCCTGTTTGCCGTTTTCATCGGGTTCATTTTTAGCCATCTGCAAATTTATTGATCCTATTGCATACTATTTAGTAAATTAGCAAAGCTTTTATAAACAGTACATCTCCCTTGAAGCGAATATCTACAATAGCTTTTATCAAACAATTATCCCTAACGTTTTTAGTGCTTCTGGCAATTGGTTGTGCGCTTGAAAAACAAAGCGGCTTTAACAGGACCATGCAAAACCTCACTGCACAATACAATATTGTATTTGATGCGAACGAGATACTGCGGCAAAAACAGGAGAGTTATGCGTTATCGTTCATCGATGCCTATAACGAAATATTGAGCGTTTACCAGGATACAACAGCTAAGTTATCAGCTCCGGATAAAGATCTTGAAGAAGTGAAAGCAAAGGGCGGCAAGATTATCAATATTAAAGAACAAAGCCATTATATTGGTGATGCCTACCTCATAATGGCTAAGGCCGACTACCTTGAAGGCGATTATTTCAGCGCCTATGAATATTTTAGCTATGTAACCCGCTCGTTCCCCCAACAGCAAAAATTGGTTGAAGAGGCCCTGTTATGGAAATCGCGAACACTGATCAAACTCAATTTAATGCCGAAAGCTAAATTGTCACTTGATTCTGCCTTAAATAATATCAACAAAAAAAACCCCAGGAACATCATTGCTGATATTTACGCTACCCGTTTACAATACGATATTGATGTACAGGAATATGCCGACGCCGAACTAATGGCTGTAAATGCCATTACCAATTCGCGCGATAAAACACAGCGTTTGCGTCTGACCTTTATACTGGCTCAATTACAGGAACTGAATAACAAAAATGCTGATGCTTTTAAAAATTACACCAGCATAGTTAACAGCAATGCATCTTTTGAGATGGCATTCAACGCTAATCTTAACCGGATCCGCATTGAGCAACTCGACAATGGTGTAAAAGTGAGCCGCCTCGCCCGTTTGCAGGCTCTGCTTAAAAATGACAATAACAAAGATTTTGCCGATCAGATCTATTACCAGGTCGCACAATTATATTATGCTGATAAAAATATAGATCAGGCTATCAAAAACTATCGCCAATCCGTGCGCCGCAGCAAGAAGAACGAAAATCAAAAGGGACTCTCCTACCTGCGCCTTGCCGATATCTTTTTTAAGGATAAGGCCGACTATGTCAATGCCAAAAAATATTACGATAGTACGCTGATGAACTTGTCGCCAGGCTATACCGGGTATCAGATCATTCAGAAAAAAAGCAATAACCTGCAGCTGCTGGCCGACAGGTTTGGCATGATCACCCGGGAAGAACTGCTGCAGTCTTTAGCCAGGCTGGATGAAACCCACAGGAATTTGCGTATAGATTCGCTGGTTAATGACGAAATACTTCAGCGACAGAACCAGGCTGCTAATGATATTGATACCAGAACAAATTCACCGTCTGATGGACCCGGTGCAGGTGCTGCGAGTAGTTTCTATTTTTATAACGCCAACGCCATCAGCCAGGGCTCGAATGATTTTAAACGAAAATGGGGCACCCGCAAACTCGAAGACAACTGGAGAAGAAGCAATAAATCTGGTGGCGATAGTCCCAGCAATTCGGCCCGGAGTATTGACCCTGATGCACCAGTTGACGATGCGAATAACAAAGGTATACCTACAGCTTCTGATTTTCGGAAGCAGTTGGTACAAAACCTGCCGCTGACACCCGAATTGCTTGCAAAATCGAATATAAAGATCTATAACGCGTATTTTGATATTGCCAACTATTACCGTGATGTGCTGGGCGACCGTAAGGAAGCCATTGCCACTTATGAATTGCTGTTGAACCGCTTCCCGGCCGCCAGTGATAAACCAGCGCTTTATTACAATTTATACCGATTGTACAGCGATGAAAACCTTACAGCAAAAGCAGCTGAATATAAAAACCTTTTGCTGACAAATTATCCTGAGTCAGCTTTCGCCAAGATCATTATCGACCCGGAATACGCAAAAAAGATCAATGACGCCGATGCCGGGATCACCGCTTTATACAACTCAGTATATGATGCATTTGACCAAAAAGCGTACGCCAAAGCTGTCAATCTGGCTGATGCCGTGCTAAAACAAAATCCAGGTAATAAATGGGCCTCACAACTGGCATACCTGCGGGCAATAGCTGCCGGACATCTGGAGAAATTTGATCCATTTAAGGCCGAATTGCAACAGATTGTTACCAAATATCCAGCCGACAAACTGATTGTGCCGCTGGTTAAACAACATTTAGCCTATATCGATTCCAATAAGGCTGCGCTTTCGCAAAGGCCATTTGTGCTTACCGATAAAGACCCGAACGAAGCACCCTTTGTAGAACAGATGAGCGACGAAGAGAAAGCTGCCATAAAATACAATAACCTGTTGGCCGACCGGCAAGCAGCGGCGGTAAAGCTGGCGCTGACTTATAAAGATTCGGTAGCACTTGCCCAGGCAAAAATTGCTGCTGCAAAACAGGCGGCGAAGGATAAAGCCGCGGGTATTATTAAACCTGTTGTTCCGCCTGCGCCAGTTTCAGGCCAACCGGTTAAAGCTGCACCTTCTTTCTTCTCGATGCGCGACAGTACGAATTATTATTTTGTTATCAATGTTACCACAGCCACCATCGACCTGGCCTCGTCTCGCTTTGGTATCGGCCAGTTCAACCGGGCTAATTTTCCTCAGGGATCAATCAAACACCAGTTGACTGGTGCTGGCGACGACAATCAATTGATATTTGTCGGGCGCTTTTTCAGCCTGGCCGACGTTAAAGATTATGCACGTGCAATTGTTCCGCTGTTGCCTGATATTATGAAAGTACCAAAAGATCAATACAACTTTTTTATTATCACCCAGGAAAATCTGAATAAATTGAATAATAAATTGATGCTTGACAATTACATCGAATATTACCAAAATACCTATTGATTAACTAATATTGCTTGCTATTAAGTATCGAAGAAAATGATTGTTGTTAAATTATCGGGCCAGGATATCAAGAGGTACAATGGCTATATCTGGAAGTTCTTCGGTGGCTGTTTCCTTTTACTAATCCTGCTCATTGTTTCTACCTACCTGGGCGTGTTTGGTGCCCTGCCATCTTTCCGCGACCTGGAGAACCCCAAAAGCGACCAGGCATCTGAAGTTATTTCATCAGACAAACAAATACTCGGCACCTATTATGTTGAGAATCGCTCGAGCGTAACCTATAAAGAAATATCACCCAATGTGATCCATGCGCTTGTAGCAACTGAAGACGAACGATTTTACCAACACTCAGGTATCGATTTCAGGCGCATGTTCAGCATCCTGCTCCTTAATATTTTTAAAAGACAGGGCGGAAGTACCATTACACAGCAGTTGGCATTAAACCTTTTTTCGGAGCGTTCGCATAATAAGTTCGTTCGCTTCACCCAAAAAATGAAGGAATGGATAACCGCTGTTGAATTGGAAAAACGTTATACCAAGGAAGAAATTATTACCATGTACCTGAATACGGTCAACTTTGGTGCCTACAATACCTTTGGCATTAAATCGGCTGCACGCACCTATTTCAGCACTACGCCCGATAAGTTGACGCCCGACCAGGCAGCGCTGCTGATCGCCATGATCAATGGTCCGGGTTACTATTCGCCGATCAACCATCCCGACAGGGTATTGGCGCGCCGAAATAATGTGGTGTTGCCATTAATGGAAAAAATGAGCTTCCTGACCGAGGCTGAATTAGAAACTTATAAGGCCAAACCATTAGGTCTGGACTTTAACCCGATAACGCACAATGACGGTCCTGCTCCTTATTTCAGAATGGTACTGAAAAGGGAAGTACAAAAAATATTCAAAGACGAGAACATAGTAAGGGCTGATGGCACACCCTACGACCTCGACCGCGATGGGCTGAAAATATACACTACGATTAATTATACCATGCAGGGATATGCCGAAGATGCCCAGGCCGAATATATGCGCCAACTGCAGGTACAGTTCAATAATCATTGGAAGGGTTTTAGCCTGTACAAAAGCATTAAAAACTTTAAACTGATACTGGAGCAGGGCATGCACCGGTCCGACCGCTACAAGGCCGATACTTTGCAGGGCATGTCGCCTGAAGAGATCAAAAAGGATTTTAATACGCCTACAAAAGTTGAGCTGTTCACCTGGAAGGGTGATACCACCATGACGATGAAGCCCATCGATTCTATTGTTTATTCCAAACTGCTGCTGCGCAATTCGCTGATGAGCATGGACCCAACGACAGGTTATATCAAAGCATGGGTGGGGGGCATTAATTTCGAGCATTTTAAATATGATCAGGTTAAATATGGCAACAGGCAGGTAGGCTCAACGGCCAAACCATTTACCTATACCGTAGCTATTGATAATGGGTATTCGCCTTGTTTGAAGGTTGATAATGTGCCGGTGGCTATCCCTATTGCAGGACAACCCGATTGGATTCCAAAACAGTCTTCCTATGACCTGAAACCCGGGTTTATCACTTTACGCGAGGCGCTCGCTTTTTCACAGAACTATATTGCTGCCTACGTGATGAAACAGGTTGGCCCGGATCTGGTGGCAAACCAGATTAAAAAAATGGGCATCACTACTGATGTGTTTCCCTACCCTTCCATTTGCCTTGGGGTATTCAACGCCTCGGTTTTTGACATGACCGGCGCTTACTCCGTTTTTGCCAACCACGGTATCTGGACCGAGCCTACTTTTATCTTACGTATAGAAGATAGAAAAGGCAATGTGCTTTATACCCATAAACCCCGCGTTGTACAGGCCATGAACGAACAAACTGCCTACGTAATGACCTATATGCTGAAAGGTGTTATTGAAAACGGAACTGGTTCAAGGCTTACCTATAAGTACCATATCAATAACCCCGTTGCGGGCAAAACAGGAACTACGCAGGACAACTCTGATGGCTGGTTCATCGGCGCAACACCTCAGCTGGTTACCGGCGTTTGGACGGGATGCGAAGACCGCGATATCCATTTTCGCTCCACTACGCTCGGCGAGGGAGCGAATACGGCTTTACCAATTTTCGCGCTGTTTATGCGCAGAGTGTACGCCAATCCGGAATTAGGAATAAAAAAAGACGTCGACTTTGACCTGCCGAAAGCACCGCTTACCATTACCATTGATTGCGGTGCCTATGACCAACAGCAACAACCGGCAGAAAAACCAGCTACGGACGTGGAAAAGAAACTGGGGTACTGATTGGTTTGAATGTTGTAAAGTTGTAATAATGTTTGCTTGAGCAGCAATGGGTGTGTGATGACAAATAATTTTGATTACAGGGAGGCATTAAAAAAAATTCCGCACAAGCCGGGGGTATACCAGTTTTGGGATACTGATAAAGAGTTGATCTATATCGGCAAAGCCAAAGACCTGCGCAACCGCGTTACCTCTTACTTTAATAACGATAACCAGTTTAATGCTAAAACCAGGGTACTGGTTTCCAAAATACGAGACATTACTTTTACGATAGTTGATACCGAAATTGATGCCTGGCTGTTAGAAAATGCCATGATCAAAAAGCATCAGCCACGGTATAATGTGATGCTGAAAGATGATAAGACCTACCCCTGGATCATCATCAAAAATGAAAATTTTCCCCGCCTGTTCTGGACGAGGAAGATCATACGCGACGGCTCAAAATACTTTGGGCCGTATGCATCCGTAAGTATGATGCATGCCATACTCGACCTGATCCGCGAAACATATCCCCTGCGCACCTGTAGCCTGCCGCTCAGCCGGCAAAATATTGATGCCGGAAAATTTAAAGTTTGCCTTGAATATCAATTAGGTAATTGCAAGGGCCCCTGCCAGAACTACCAAACCGAAAGCGAGTACGACCGAAGTATTACCGAGATCAAAGATATTTTAAGCGGGAAGATCGGTACAGTACTACGAAATATGAAGGCCGATATTGATGCCGCTGTCTCCAGTCTTAATTTTGAGTTAGCCCATAGGCTTAAAAGTAAATTCGACCTGCTCGAGCACTATCAAAGCAAATCGACGGTTGTTAATTCATCCATTACCGATGTTGATGTATTCAATATCGCTTCAGATGAAAAATATGCTTTTGTCAACTTCCTGAAAGTGATGAATGGTACCATCATTCAAACACAAACCATCGAACTGCGCAAGCGGCTGGATGAAAGTGAAGAAGAATTGCTTACGCTTGCTATCTCCGAATTCAGGACGCGGTACAATAGCCAGTCGAAAGAAGTTATAGTGCCTTTTCAGCCTGATATAGCCGATGATCAGATCAAATTTACTGTACCCAAACAGGGCGAGAAAAAGAACCTGCTCGACCTCTCGTATAAAAATGTATTGTTCTTCAAAAAAGAAAGGATAGACCAATACGAAAAACTGAACCCGGAGATCAGGACCGAGCGCTTGTTAAGCAATATGATGAAGGACCTGCGGATGAACCAGCTCCCCCGGCATATCGAATGTTTTGATAACTCCAATTTCCAGGGTAAATACCCGGTATCCGCTATCGTAGTTTTTAGAGATGGCAAACCATCTAAAAAAGACTACCGGCACTTCAATGTTAAAACAGTGGAGGGCCCCAATGATTTCGCCACGATGGAGGAAGCGGTATTACGCCGCTACCGGCGGATGCTGGATGAGGGGGGCGAATTACCCCAACTGATCATCATCGACGGTGGTAAGGGTCAGTTATCATCAGCCATAAAAAGCCTGAAGTTGCTGGGAATTGAAAAGCAAATGACAGTGATTGGGATCGCAAAAAGGCTGGAGGAGCTTTATTATCCCGGCGACCAATACCCCTTATATCTCGATAAAAAATCCGAGACCCTCAAGATCATCCAGCAATTACGCGACGAGGCTCACCGATTTGGCATCACTTTCCACCGCAAAAAACGCGACAAAGGAACCCTGGCCACCGAATTAGAACTGATCGAAGGTATCGGCAAGACTTCTGCTGAAAAATTGCTCAAATACTTTAAATCGGTGAAAAAGATACGCGAGGCAAGCGGCGAGGAACTGCAGGAAGTGGTAACCTTGAAGCAGGCAAATGCGATCAGGGCATATTTTGGGGAGAAAGCGATCTAGGATTGCTCTGTATTGAATCCATGGCGTATGTCATCTCTAATAAGCGGAGGACGAAAAGAGCGAGGAGAAAACCTCTAAAATAGGCAAGGCGGCCAGCGGTGGTTGTATAGGATTTCTTCTCGGTCATTATGATCCGCCTGAGGCGGAGAAACAATAGCAAGTTATGCTTTTAGGCCGATTTGCATTTTGGGGAGTTATTGCATTAAGGCTACTATTCAACACACGTACCGGCCTTCTTGCGATTGCCACGTCGCCTCCCCAAGCCAAAGTCTGCGCTGGCTCCTCGCAATTGTAAAGGTTAGATAATTCGGTAACAGAATTAGCTTTGATAAGCTAATTTAAAAGAGTTATGCGAATAAACACAAACGACCTAACATTAAAGCGGAATTACTTACAGACCTATCGCTTACTGATCAAGGAGTATGAACTGGTAAAGGCGGGAGCACACCCAAGTTTCAAGTTGGCCAAACATTTCTATGAAGCCTATCATACCGACCGAAGGAGTTTCCTTAAGTATTACAACCGCTATAAGCAATCCGGCAGTGAGGAAGATCTGCTGCCAGGCAGGCGTGGACCGAAATATAAGACACGACGGCCATCGTTACAAAACGAACAACTTGTATTGGAAATGCGTCAGTTGGGTTGCAATAAGTTTGAAATCGCCAGTCAGCTTAAACAGAAATCAGATAACTTTAACCCATCGCCTTCGGGTGTTTATAACATACTGAAGCGTTATAACCGGAACCGTTTAAAACCGGCAGATAAGGAAGTTAAACGCAAGATTATTAAAGAGCGTATGGGTCAATTAGGGCATATCGATTGTCATCACCTAAGTCAAACCATTATTCGGGGACAGCACCGAAAGCTTTACCTCCTTTGTGTTATCGATGATTATTCCCGCCTGGCATGGGCAGAGGTAATGGAAGACATCACAGCGCTAACTACGATGTTTACCGCTATGCGCTGTATGCAGATGCTCAAACAGAAATTCGGCATACAGTTCGAGGAAATAATAGCCGATAACGGCTCGGAATTCGGTACTTCTACCAGCCAGCAGAAGCGTAACCATCCTTTCGAGCGAATGCTGATAGAAACAGGTATTAAACGAAGATATATGCAGCCATACAGGCCGCAAACCAATGGAAAGGTAGAACGATTCTGGCGGACCCTAAAAGAAGATCTTGTTGAAGAAACCGACTTTGAAACCCTTGAAGAGCTCGAAAACGAGTTATTACAATACCTGGTTTACTATAACTGGGAAAGACCGCACCAGGGTATCAATGGGAAAAAACCTATAGAAATGATCACCCTAAACAACAAAAAATAAAATGCCTATTTTGTCATCGAATTACCTAACCCTTACAGCAATGACGTTCGGTGAGAAAAAGCAATAATAAAAAAACCATGCGTTAGTCGGGATTTGAAAATCCGCAGTTTCATTCTGAATTAAATCTGCAGCTTATTTCCGCCAACCCAAAAAATCCTGCCTATCTAAAACTAATCCCGAAAATCGAGTTCGAAAAAAGAATTTTCCAGCATAGTTCGGAGATTGCTTCGTCGCTGGCAATCACAAACCCAACGCGTCGCTCCTCGCAATTGTAAAGGTTAGATAATTCGGTAACAGAATTAGCTTTGATAAGCTAATTTAAAAGAGTTATGCGAATAAACACAAACGACCTAACATTAAAGCGGAATTACTTACAG
>CAIPPO010000007.1 GCA_903866915.1 uncultured Mucilaginibacter sp.
CAAAGCAAAAAAAGGAACCTTTGGCCCAAGATATATCACCTTGTTTCCTGCCGATTTCAGCAGATAGCTTGCCAGCAACAGTCCAATATCATGATCCTCATCCTCGGGCAAAAAAAGCAACCAGCTGCTATTTGATCGTTCTTCAATTTCGCAAGCATCAATTGCAGCATAAAGTTTCTGGCGAATGATTGACGATAAAAAATGCTCCTGCGACGGACAAAGAGACTCTTTACGCCACATGAGTCCTAGCCGAACAAGCAGCGGATAGAGAACATATTTATAGGTCTCCAATATTCCATTCTGATCAAAAGACTTTGCTATTAAGTGATTAACATGCTGCTCATTGTAAATCAGGCCGTTACTGATAATTTGCGAGATATAATATTCATATCGATTTTCGACTGCAACTGTGGCATCAAATTCCTTTTGCAACATAGCGTCAACTTCCGGCTGGCCCATTGCGCAGGCAGTTGATATCTTATGACCCGAATAATACAGCCCGGTAATATTCAATAATCTCTTCAACTGATCGTCATCATAAAAACGCTTATTACCAGAAGTGCGCGATGGCTGAAGCGCATTATAGCGTCGCTCCCATATCCGGATATTATGGGACGAAACACCAGATAATTGCTCCAGCTCCGATATGGAATATTGCATTTTGTCTAATTAATTAATGGCCAAACTTAGACAAAGTTTATTGCTTTCATCAAAACTTTAGGGCAGATTTAAGAAAATGACGCAAAAATGTATTTGTAAGGAGAATGAGATTTGCCCGGGGGTTCCTATTTTAAATAAGCATTTGGAACGTTTGGCAATACGTAATCAAGCCCATATGCGTGTTTTAATAACAACGAGATGGTTTTGGCGACAGTTTCGGGTTTGCGATGCATTTGCGGCAGCAGCCCCATCATCGCATAACTGATTGGATTAACGGCTGGAATGAATGTTTCCCATTCGTATCCTTTTGCCCAGATCAATCCTTTTACAGCTAACGAAAGATCGGCACCGCGGTCCAGCAGCAATTGCAACATTTCTTTGGAATTATCCAGATTTTGGTTTACCGTATGAAAGATGGGGGAATGACCGCCAAAACCATGCTCGTCCACAGCAGCCCTTGCGTTTATATCTGCTCCATGGTTAAGCAAAACTCCTGCGCAATTAACACTATTATATTCGGCGCAAAAATGCAACAAAGTAGCACCTTTAAGAGATGTATAGGTATTATTAAACAAGGCATAAGTTTTATTGACCAGCAATTCATCGCTTTTGATTTGCATTTCGAGCGCGTCGGCATCGTCAACAAAAACGCTTAGAAGTTCGGTCGGCTCAAACTGCAAACCGTGATCGATGAAAGCTTGCACACAGTCTTTGAAGCGTGGAGTACGCGTGTACATCTCAACCATCAGCGTGAAAATTGGCATGCCGTCGCTGAAACGTTCGTTTGGGTCGCCACCATTTTCAAAATAGCCGCGCAATTCGCGGGCATCATGCACTTCCATGCAGCCTGGTAACTGTTGCTGGCTGGTAATCATCAATTAAAAATACTGCATTTATTTTTATTGTCCCAAAATACAGGGCAATTCAAACAACAATCCATTTTTTCGACAGAACTACCAAACCTGGTTTAAGTCTCCCCGGGGTCAATTGTCATTAAAGTGATAAGTTTCAATGCGTTTTATTTAATCCAAATTCCCGTTTAAACACCCCTTGTGAGCAATTATAAAGCAGTTAAATTTGCGTAAGCGAATAAATTACTGAGCAAAACCTTAAATCAAAGATACATCATCATGCTTCCTCCCATTAATGCCGCAGGTTATTCACCGCAACAGATCTTGATGACACTGGCCGCCATTTCGTATGCTGATTCTGATGCCGACCTTGCGGTAGAACTTGCTAATCCGGCATATGCTACCCAGGGACAGTGGAACCTGGTATGGGGCCCAGTCCATACGGCCTATGGCGTCAACCTCGACAACCTGATGTATGTGGTGCAACTTGGGGGTACCAATATCTTTGCAATAGCAATCCGGGGCACGGTTTTTCAGCATAACCTGAGTACTTTGATGGACCTGTTCGAGGACCTCGAGGTATCCCACGCTTTGCCCTGGATTTATCCGCCTGTAGCGGGCAGCCTGGTGGCCGGAGGAACTTTGACCGGGCTTGCTGTATTAACAGCAATGCAGAGCAAGGGGCAAAGCATTTTTGATTTTCTGAATACTTTTATCGATCCTACGATCTATGTAACAGGGCATAGCCTCGGTGGATGCCTGTCAACCTTAATAGCGCCATGGCTGCAATACCAGTTTAAAGCAAGCGGGAGGCCCGTAGCAGGCATATATCCCTATACTTTTGCCGCGCCTTCGGCCGGCAACGCTACATTCGCTGCCTGGTATAATGCGCAATTTCCTATCTCTGCCCGGTACTTTAACGCTATCGATGTTGTGCCGAACGCATGGGCAAGTATTTCAAATATCAAAGCACTTTTCCCTTTAGGCCCTTCATGCCCCTGGCCTCTAAAAGGAATTATCGACGTGGTGAATGATTCGCTCGATACCTTGCATATTGGTTATACCCAACCCAACGGAAATGGCACCGTATTACCCGGGGTTACTACGCAAAACCCCGATTGGTTTGTAGAGGTAGGCAATCAGCACGATTCTAATTATTACCTTAGGCTACTGAGTGCACCACCGATAAACACTGCCGTGGTGCTTCAACCAAAAACACATGCCGATGTAATAATGGGATCGGTTAGGCCGGTCTAAATTGTAAATCATAAACCCGATTTTTTATATCACAAAAGACGATCAGCGCTAAAAAATTAAACACGCCCGGAATTCGCTTATCGGCGATGTTGCGTACTCATGGCACGCCTAAAAATCATCAACCCTTTTTTCTACAGAAATTATGCGCCGATAGTGCATGGGCATCCTGACAAGCAACCCCATCGGGGTTAAAACCTGGCAGCCCAAAAAAAAATACGATATCCACTGCCGTAGGCACTGAACACCGCCCCACAGTTACACGCCTGGATACAACCGGGAAAAACCAGCATCTCGCATTTTTCTGCTTTTCAACAACAAAATTTTATTTGCTATGATGACTTTATTGCTAATCGCTTAACTTAGACCTATGAGAAAAACCTTCCTGTTTGCTTTTGTCCTGTTTTTTAGTGTTGCTCTGGCCGAGGCTCAACTGCATACTGCGCGCCTTTTTAGCGACCACATGGTTTTACAACGTAACAAGCCGATACCTGTATGGGGAACAGCAAACAAAGGCGCGAGAGTTAGCGTAATTTTTAACGGTCAAAGTACCAGCACTAAAGCAGATGCGCATGGCAACTGGAAAGTAATACTACAACCGATGAAAGGAGGCGGGCCATATACTATGGATATTGCTGCCGGCAAAGAAGCTTTGCATTATACTGATGTGATGCTGGGTGAAGTTTGGCTCTGCTCGGGCCAATCGAATATGGAATTTGCTTTACAAGGCGCCCAGGGATTTAAGGCCGAGCAAAAGACCGCCGCCCAGCAAAACATCCGTCAATTCCTGGTAACCCATAAAATGAGCCTGGTACCTGAAAAAGAATTGTCGGACGGACAATGGGTGCGTTCGGATACTAATACCGTCGCTTATTTTACAGCAGTAGGCTATTTCTTCGCCAAAAAATTGGCGCAGCAGTTACATGTTACCGTCGGCCTGATCCATAGCAGCTGGGGTGGCACACAGGCAGAGTGCTGGATCAGCCGCGAAGCGATGCTAAGCGATCCTAACCTGGTTGCGGGGGTAAAACGTGTACCGCTAACCTGGGACGGACTGAAAGCGCAAGTCGACAGCATCATTCATGCTTATGCATTTCAAAATACGCCTCCGTCCGCTTTTAATATTGAGCAACTGGCTGCACAACCTGCATCTTATTTTACGCAATGGCAAAAAGGTGGTCCGGGTGCCTGGGAATGGCAGGGACGCTGGGCATCATACCGCGGCGCAGGCTTTATGCAGCGCAGCATCAAATTAGATAGCAGTTATGCTAAAAAAACCTCGGTACTGCACCTCGGGCTTACCGATGCAGATATGCAATTATACATTAACGGCAAATCTGTTAGCCCAAATCTGGTTAATGGCAGCTTTGTGGTAAACCTGCCCGCGGGCACCTGGAAAGGTGGCGACAATAGCCTGGTATTTGAACTGCTTTCGCAACAAAAAAACCCGGCATGGTTTGGCCTAGGAATTTATGGGGATTTTACCAATGTTTTTACTACGTTCCCCGATACGACCGTTGCCATGTCTGATTTCAACTGGCGGGTAATGCCCGATTTCAACAAGCCCTACCATTTTGATTTTAGTCCGAATAATACCGTGGGCACTTTATATAACGCAATGATAGCACCGGTTGTGGGTTATGCCGTAGCAGGTGTGCTTTGGTACCAGGGCGAATCGAACGCCGGAAAGGCCTATCAATACCGCAGTACTTTTCCCTTGCTCATCAACGATTGGCGCAATAAATGGGGCTCCAACCTGCCTTTCTTGTTTGTGCAACTGTCTTCATGGGGCCCGACACCAAACAGCAATCAGGGCAGCGACTGGGCCGAACTACGGGAAGCTCAAACGATGACCCTAAAACTACCTGGTACAGGTATGGCCATAACAACTGACATCGGTGATGCCAATAATATTCACCCGACAGACAAGGCCGATGTAGGTTATCGCCTAGCCTTTGAGGCGCTGAACTCGGTTTACAACTTACCTAATAATAACCTGAGCCCCTTGTACCAGTCGGCCGACTTTAAAGAAGGTTATACACTGGTAAACTTAAGCCACAGCGGTAGCGGGCTTGTAGCAAAAGATCAGTATGGCTATATCAAAGGCTTTGAGCTGGCCGGAGCTGATCATAAATGGTATTTCGCGAAAGCTGAGATCAGCGGCAGTCAGGTAAAAGTTTGGGCCGAACAAGTGAGCCAGCCTGTTGCCGTACGGTATGCATGGACCAATTCGCCACTGGAAGCCAATCTATTTAATAAAGAAGGTTACCCATTAGGTCCATTCAGGTCGGATAACTGGAAGGGAGTAACAGAGGGAAAGTAGTGTAATCCAGGCTGTACGCTGCACGCCGACAGGATAATTTAACGAAGTAGTGATTTGCTTTTCCCGGGTAAAACCTGGATGCAGGGCATCAATACATTCTGCATTTTTTGTAAGGCCACCCAATGCTATTTTTTCCCCGTTCGGAAACGAACACCTCCTGTACCAGAACCGCACATGCGTACGATACACCATTTATTTCAAAAACCTGGTCACTAGCCATTTACCTCCTCTGGCATATCAATTGATGCAGATAGTTGGCAAAACTCTTTTTATTTCAGGGATGCTATTTAACTTATTTTAACAAATATTAACATCGGCTACCGTTGTTTCCTAAGTTTTTAGTTATACCTTCGAGGCTCCTAATATCACCTTATGCGACCATACATACTCATTTGCCTATTCCTGGTTTTGTTTTCAAAGATTGCCCTGGCACAATCAAATTACGCCATTAAAGGTATCGTCACTGACAGCGTCGAAAAAGTCAAGCTGCAAAATAGTTCTATTGCTGTACTACAAGCAAAAGACTCGCTACTGATAAAATACACCCGGGCTGGCGAAGACGGGTCATTTAGTATCAGCGGACTTAGCAAGGGAAATTATATCCTGCTGGTATCCTATCCCGAATATGCCGACTATACCCGCACCTTTTCCCTCGACTCGACCAAACAATTGCAAAATTTTGGCAACATAAATATCGTTCCGAAGACCCGATTGCTTAAAGAGGTGATTATTAAAGGAACGGCGGCACAGATGAAAATCAAAGGTGATACAACCGAGTTTAACGCGCGTGCTTTTGTAACACAACCCAATGCCAAGGTGGAAGATCTGCTGAAACAATTGCCCGGAATTTCTGTCGATCAAAATGGCAATATAACCGCACAGGGCGAAGCTGTAAAAAAAGTATTGGTTGATGGGGAAGAGTTTTTTGGCGACGACCCAACGCTGGTAACTAAGAATATCAGGGCTGACATGGTTGACAAAGTGCAGGTTTACGACAAAAAAAGCGACCAGGCCACATTTACCGGAATTGATGATGGCAAGAAAGAAAAAACCATCAACATCAAACTTCGGGAGGACAAGAAAAAAGGCATGTTCGGCAAGGTAGAAGCCGGCGACGGCCCCGAAAACGTTTACCAGGGCGAAATTCTATTTAATGCATTTAAAGCAAAACAAAAGTTTTCGGTTTATGGTACGCTGGGTACCAACGGCAAAGTGGGATTGGGCTGGCAAGACAACCAGAAATATGGCTCGGGCGACGAAATGCAATTTGGCGATGGTTTTGTCTTTTTTGGCGGCAATGGCGGCGACGATCTTGACTCGTTTGGCGGGCAATACAGCGGGCAGGGGCTCCCCCTTGCACGTAGTGCCGGCGTGCATTACGACAACAAATGGGATAGTGATAAACAATCGATCAATGCCAATTACAAGGTCGGATCGCTGCAAGTTGACGGCACCCAGGAAGATCTTACGCAAAACAATATTAAAGACACCGTATTCAATACTACCTCTAACCAAAAATATCATAATTTCATGTTCAGGCAAAAGGCGAGCCTGGTTTACCAGTTAAAGATCGATACTTCATCGAATCTGAAAATTAGTATTGACGGAACTAAAAAGCATAGCACAACATTACAAAGCTATACCTCTTTCGAAAACCGCAACGACACACTGGTAAACAATAGTACCCGAAATATTAACAATACTGTCGATCAAAGCGCATTTAATGCCAGTGCCTTCTATACCAGAAAATTCAAAAAACCCGGGCGAACTTTATCATTTCTGGTCAGCGAAGCCTATAGCCAAAGCAAGGCTAATGGTTTCCTGGGTTCGGTTGTTAACTATTACAATGGCCATAGCACCGCTGATAGCACTAAAACCACAGATGAATCGAAAAAGAATAACCTGCAAACACAAACTGTCAATACCAACCTGACTTATTCAGAACCTTTATCAAAAACAGTCTCCTTATTATTCAATTATGGCCTTGGGTATAGTAACAGTGTTGCTGACAGGCGTACCTATACCCCTTCGTCGCCCGGTAATTATAACGTGTTTGTTGACGGGCTCAGCAGCGATTTTCGCCTGAATCAGCTTTCAGACCAGGCTGGAGCAATATTCAACTATAAAAAGGGCAAAACCATTTTTAATTTCGGAACCAAAGTTGCCGATGTACATTTTCACGAAGTAGATCAGCTTACTAATGATGCGCTGAACAGGAGCTTTATTAATTGGATGCCCCAGGCAAGGTACGAACATAGGTTTTCGCAATTCCAGTCATTCAACCTCGAATACAATGGTAATACCACACAACCAACACTCGATCAGATACAGCCGCTACGTGTCAATAACGACCCGCTCAACATTGTGCTTGGCAATGCGCTGCTGAACCCATCTTTCACAAATAGCTTTAACTTTAATTATCGCTCTTACAAAGTGATCAGCGACCAGTCAGTTTACGTTGGCGGCAACTATTCCTTTACAACCGATCCCATCATCAGTCATATCAGTTACAACGGAGCTACCGGGGCAAGCACCAGTCAATATTTCAACTTGCCAGGTCACGAGAACACCAGCTTTTTTGTTTACGGTGGTTATAGCCGAAAAATTCCGAAAATAGAGTTGACCACAGGTATTAATTGGGAAGTTGATGGTAATACTTATCAGAATTTCTCTAATAATGTCCTCAACCTGACCAAAAACTACACGTTTAACCCGGGTTTAAACTTTTCGCGATATAAAGAAAAGTCGATAGAATTTAACCTTTCTGGCGGCCCTACCTATACCCTAAGTAATTCTTCACTCAACCCCAATATCAATAACAACGGGTGGGGTGCAAGAGGGAATCTGGATCTGAATATTTTCCTGCCTGCAAAATTTCAAATTGGCACCAACAGTAACTACCAATACCAGGGACCGACAGAATCTTTTCCTCATGATTTTAATAAGATGCTTGTCAACTTGTCCCTGATCCGCACTTTTGGCAAAACCGATAACCTGAAATTAGAACTTTGGGTTAACGACTTACTCAACCAAAACGTTGGGTTTAGCCGAAATGCATCTGCTAACCTGATCACCCAAAACAGCTATACTACCATCAAAAGATATTTTATGTTCACTATTACTTACGATTTTACACACATGGCCGGAGGCGCAGCAAAATAATCCGATGAAAAAGACGATCATAACATTAGTTGCATTATTGCTCATGAGCCAGGCGCTTTGGGCCCAACATGCCCATTTTACTGCTTCGGGTACAATAGAGTTTGAAAAGCGAGTGAATACTTATGCACTCATGAAAAAAGAAATAACGCCCGATAATGAAGGCTTCATGAAGCCCATGTTTGATGAGTACATGAAAAACAATCCGCAGTTTAAGATACTCAAAAGCACCCTTAGCTTTTCTGCTAATAAAACGTTGTTTATTCCGGAAGAAATTGAATTAGCCCAGGAAGGCTATTGGGGTTTGGGGCCATTAGAAGAACAAAATAACACGATATATACCGACTATTCGAGCAACCTTTGCACAGCGCAGAAAAAAGTTTTTGATGAAACCTTCCTGGTAAATGATACCACCCGAAAGATCAAATGGAAAATTACTGACGAAACCCGTGTAATAGCAGGATATTCTTGTCGCCGGGCCAACGCAGTGATCATGGATTCGATCTATGTGGTTGCATTTTATACAACCGAGATCCCCGTTTCCGGCGGACCCGAATCGTTTAACGGTTTACCGGGAATGATCCTGGGCGTTGCCCTGCCTCACGAAAATCTGGCCTGGTTTGCAACCAAGATCACAGATACAACATTGCCGCCAAATACTGTTGTGGCACCTAAAAAAGGCAAAATAACGAACAATCAAAAACTGCGTGAAACTTTGAATAATGCTACCAAAGACTGGGGCAAATGGGCCGATCGTTACCTGAAAGCCTTTTTGTTGTAGCTTACAAAATCAGATTCTCCCAGGGTATTTCACCCGAAAGCAGATCTGCACCCTTTAGGGTTAAGAGAAAATTTCCATGACTTGACTGTTGAAGCAGACCATGCCTCAGGGCAAATTCTATGGGCTCAACAGCACTGTATTTTTCTTGTTTGGGGCCTTCCGATCCTGTTTCTTTTATATTACGAAGTAGTTGAACAATACCATCTTTGTCCATTTGGCTATTTAAATTGTGGGTTTATTAAAGTTTAGCGTATACAATAATTTTTGAAACACATTTTTTAGCTGATTGTTTGCGCCAACTTTAATTTTTCGTTACCCTTTCAGAAATTAAACCAAAAGCCCTGCTTACAGTCTTTTCAAATATTTAATTTCGTATAAAAACTTGGTTTACCAGCTATGGCCATAGGGCCATCGCCTGGCGAACAGAACAAATTTGAATTGGGCCGCGATATGAAAAGATCAATAACGCTGTTTGCATTTGTTTTTGCCCTTAGCTTCGCCAATTTAGCGCAGGCACAAAACCTGAATCCTTATGTAGTTGGGATCAAATCGGATGTATTTAGTTACTATGCTTCACCCCAGCATAATTCCAATTGGTGCTGGGCCGCATCTCTGCAAATGATATTTAATTACTACGGAATAAACATCACGCAGGAACAAATTGTTGCACGCAGCTACGGTGCAGACCCCAACGGCGAATTACCCAACTGGGCTGGCAACTGGCAGGTTATTACTGCTAACCTGAACAATTGGAGCGTTGATAATAACGGGCGCCAATACCTAGTACGCGCCGTATTTAACCAGGTACCGCCAACCCAGCCTACCTTGTCGCTGAACTGGCAGCAGGGCGCCCGGTGCTGATCGGCTATCAATCAGGCCCCAATTCGGGTCATGCCGTTGTGATCACGGCATGCAGGTACATCGAAACCTATTATGGGCCTGTCATCCAGTCGATCATCGTACGCGATCCATGGCCCGACCCCGGCAATGTGGCGAACGAAGGCCGCAAAGAATGGCGCGGCATCGACCTGGCCAACCTGATACAGGGGCATTGGTTTATCGAGGTAGAATAACTATTCCACAACCGCGCTTTTGGGGTAATCAAATTTATTTCAGTTGCGTTTGAACAGATGTTTTGCAACTCTTTCCATAACGGCTGGTCTGAAACTTTTACTAACTGGCAAAATATGCCCGTTGATGATCACTTCGTCGTTATCAATTGTTTGTATAGCATTTAATGCTACCATATATGATTTGTGGATTTTAAGGAACAAATTAGATGGTAATTGACTTTCGATCCCTTTAAAACTCATATAAACAATATGCTTCTTTTCGCGGGTATAATTAATAACATAATTGGCAAGGGCTTCAACGAACAGGATGTCCTCAATAATTACCTTTTCCAGTTTTTGGTTTGATTTAACGAAGAAATATGGCTCTGAAATGGACGATTGATTTTTCTTTGTGAGTGTCAATTGTGTCCGGGCCTTGTTAACGGCTTTAAAAAACCGCTCAAAACTTATAGGCTTCAACAAATAGTCGAGCACATTTAGCTCAAATCCTTCGAGGGCATATTCGGGAAATGCAGTTGTCAGGATCACCAGGGGTGGATTAGATAATGTTCGTAGAAAGTCGACCCCGGTAAGTTTAGGCATCTGTATATCCAGAAAAACCAGGTCGATACTTTTTTGCCCTAAAACCGAACTAGCTTCGATCGCATTTTTGCAGGCCTCAACCGCGAACAGGAAATCAACCTGTTCAATATACTCGATCAAACCATTTCGGGCAATAGGTTCATCGTCGACAACAATGCAATTAATCATTATATTGAAGTTTAAGTATAGTTTGAAAGGTATCAGCGTGCCTGTTAATGATCAGTTCATGTCTGCCTGGGTAGAGTAATTCAAGGCGCCTTTGCAGGTTATTCACTCCCAATCCACCAGTTTGCAGTAGGTGCTTTTGACCATCAGCGATGTCATAAGTGTTTATAGCGTCGATCAAAAGCATTTTTTGCCCATCGCTTTCAATATGAAAATGGATCTTATTTCGACCCGGTTCCTTAAAATTCGAAACATGTTTAAATGCATTTTCAACGATAGGCAAAATAAGAAGTGGCGCAATGAAAAAATCATGCATTTCACCGATCGTCAAACTCACATCCGACTCTCGTTCCATACGCAATGTTTGGATAGCTACATAATTCTCGATGTAATGGAGCTCTTTTCGAATAGCTATTTTATCAGAATTACATTCATACAGCTGGTAGCGCAACATCTCAGAAAATTTCTCGACTGAAAGGCGCGCTTCTGTATTGCTTTTATCGATCTGGAAATAGATCGTATTCATCACATTAAAAAGGAAATGCGGGTTAACCTGCGACCGTAAAAAATTTAGTTCAGCAGATATTTTTTGTTGCTCAATTTCAAGCACCCGCTGTTCGAGAAAATAGAGGTCGGTAATTATTTTTATGATACAGCTGATGGCAATCAGGCTGATATCAACCAGAATAGTTTCTGCAAATAATGAAACAATGCGTAGTGCCGAGCCAAAGACGGAAATACCTGTAATGAGTTTATAAATATAAAGTATCAGCAGAAAAGTGGCTACTGAATTCATAAAAGCAAAAAACAGGATATAACCGATAAAAGACCCAACCTTTCTGACATATAAATACCTGGGTGTAAGCACTTTTGCTGTATAGTAACATACCGGCAATGTTGAGCCGGTAATAGCCATATGTCCTAACCACTGTGGCACCCACCGCGTATTGGGATTGTAGCTTATCAGCATGATTATAAAAGATGCTACCATCCAGGTAAGTAAATAATATAAGTTCTGTTTATTAAACCAGTGTGGCATATGCTGATAAATTATTGGCATTAACTTAAGGTTTGGCAATTTACAATCATTATTCAGGGTGTCAAATGCTGTACGTCAAGTATTTATGTCCACTGGTCAAGTATTTATGCAGGTTGATATAAAGAGTCAAACGCCCCCCTCATTAAACAACTATTTTAGTAACAAATATTTGACAATTAATGGCTTACAAAAGTTAATAAATAAAATTCAATCTAACCAGCAATGAAAAATTTACACATCAAATTTGGGGCTTGCTTGCTCATCGCGGCTGCCGGCTTTACTTCATGTTCAAAATCAAAAAAAGAAGTAACACCCATAACTCCAAAAGTACTTACGGTAACAACGCTTGCGGGTTCAACAACGGCTGGAAGCCTTGACGGTACCGGTATTGCCTCGAGCTTCAAAAACCTTTCGGGTTTAATTTTTAGTAGCGATGGCACATTGTATGTTGGCGACTGGGCCAACAACCTGATACGCAAAGTAAACGTCAGTACAGGTGCCGTTACCCGGTATGCGGGAACAGTAACGCCTGGCTTCACCGATGGCCCGCTTGCGTCTGCAGTTTTTAACGGAACAGCAAATTTGACATTTGATAAAGCAGGCAACCTGTTTATTGCAGATGAAGAAAATAATGCAATACGTGAAATAACAACGGCAGGTACTGTTGTAACCATTGCAGGAAGCGGCGCTCAGGGAGCAAATGACGGTATAGGTACTGCAGCAACTTTTTTCCACCCTGAAGGTATTGTAGCAGATGGTAACGGAAACCTTTACGTCGCCGATAATAACAATACTATTCGTAAAATTAATATCAACACAAAACAAGTTACAACTTACGCCGGAACCGGCATACGCGGCTTTAAAGATGGCCCTGTTGCCAACGCTCAATTCAGCAGCCCTTATGGGTTGGCTTTAGATGCCAATGGCGATCTGTATGTAGGCGACATCGTTAACAATCGCATTCGCAAAATAACGATATCTACCGGTACCGTCTCAACATTCGCAGGTACAGGAACGCAGGGCTTAACTAATGGTACTGCGCTGAGTTCTACATTTTACTTTCCTTGCGGGCTGACTTTTGATAGTTCCGGCAATTTATTTGTCGCCGAACTCAGAAATAATACTATACGCAAAATTGCAACAGATGGCACAGTAACTACCTATGCCGGAACGGGTGCTCAGGGTTCAACTGACGGTCCGGCTACTTCAGCCACTTTTTATCAACCCATTGGACTTGCAGTTGATGCTAGCGGCAATGTTTATGTGGCTGACGAGTACAATAACGAGTTGCGGAAAATTAGTCTGAAATAGTGCTTTGTCTATTGGATTTTTAAAAAAGCCCATGTTACCCGGTAGACCCCAATACAGTTCTATAGTTAATTGGTTGATTTGAAAACCGGCCTGCGATTAGGTCGGTTTTCGATTTTCTTAAATACGGGGCAAATGATGCAACCAAACTACCAGCACTAAAAAGCGTTACTGCATTAATTACATACATCTTTAATCACCGACCATTTACCTGTGCAACGCGGGGTTGGGAATTATTTACCGCGCCTATGAATAAGTTTGGATCAGTAGTATATAAGCGATATTTAATATCGAACCAACCAGAAGTGGGTCGCGCAGGAACCCCCGATATAGTATTGGGGAAGGTTGAAAACTTAAAAACACCAGATATAACCTGGTTTGCCGGATCATAGTGTGTGATCGTAAATGTTCCGTCCGTAACCTGCAATTCAAATTGCTGTGGAATACCGATACTTTTAATGCTTTCTTGTAACTGGCTTCCTCCGCTCATCGAATATGTATTACCCACCTGAATCGGCATAGGCGTTCCCGATTGGGTTGTAAGATAGATATACCTGTTATAGTTACTACCGGTAGCAGTACTTTGCAGCACAAAATACCCCGCGTTAGTACCTGGATCATCGTA
The DNA here is from genome assembly GCA_903866915.1 of uncultured Mucilaginibacter sp. Taxonomy (GTDB): domain Bacteria; phylum Bacteroidota; class Bacteroidia; order Sphingobacteriales; family Sphingobacteriaceae; genus Mucilaginibacter. The sequence continues at coordinate 13,821 of CAIPPO010000007.1, forward strand.
TAAAACACCATCCGAAAAAGCCGTACTCACATAATTTTCTCCTGCTGTGGTCCAGGCAATAGTATTTGTACCGTTTTGGGTGGGTGATGGCAAAGAAACCTGGGGAGTAACTGTACCTTGCTTTTTACAGGTAAATAATACCGCTACCAGGGCTATAACAAAAAGCAACGGAAATTTTCTCATAAAAAAAAGTTTATCAGAAAAACGACTAATTGGATTTTAACACGTTAAATATCAGTATTTTACCTGAAAAATGCAAGTTGTAAATTCAGTATAGCAGGGGCTAAAAACTTACGAAGTTATTTCAGCTTCGTAAGTTTCTGAATAGCTTATTTTGTGCCCTGTACTCCGGTTCCACCAGCCGTAAATGGTGCAGCAAAATGATAACTTCCTGATCCGGCATGGATCACCACATATCCATTTTCGGCAGATCCTGCAACAATATCTTTATCCGTACTCAATGATTTACCGTCCTCCGTTATCTTATCGGCAGCACTGGCGGGGAGGTAAATATCGGCAATGGTATTAGCCGGCACGTCTATATTAAAATAGATCTGACCATCTTTTATCTCCCATCCTGACGTTGCCTTGCCGTAATAAGTCAGCAGGCTGGCGGTAGCATTGGTAAAACCACCACCAGGGTGTGGCTGAATGTGGATATGTTTGTATCCGGGCCTGTCATCATAAGTATCAAGTCCGGCCATAACACGATACATCCAATCGCCGATGGCACCATAGGAATAGTGATTGAACGAATTCATGCTGGCTGCCTCAAAGCTCTTATCAGGCTTTATACCATCCCAACGCTCCCAAATGGTAGTTGCACCCATTTTTACCGGGTACAACCACGAAGGATAGGTGTCCTGTAACAGCAAACGATAGGCAACATTATTGTACCCAAAACGAGTCAGCACATGGCACAAATAAGGTGTACCCAGGAAGCCTGTTGTGAGGTGATTATCGTAGCCGCTGATATTATCTACCAATCTTTTTGCAGCCTGGGCTCGCAGTTCTTCGGGCAGCATATCAAAATTAAGCGCCAGGGTATAGGCCGTTTGCGTTCCGGAAACCAGGCGTCCGTTTGAAGTAACATATTCTTTCAAAAAGGCATCTTTGATCCGTTTCAGCAACGCAGTATAAGTATCCACGTCATCCTGTTTACCCAATACCTTTGCCGCATCGATCAGCAATTGGGTTGAATGCGCATAAAAACACTGCGCTATAAAGTATTTATCTGTAATAGCCGATGACCCATCAGTATCATCGTCAATGCTATAAAATAACCAATCGCCAAAATGGAACCCCGAATTCCAGAGGTCGCTTTTGCTTTGGGCCTGCATATAGTTTACCCATGCTTTCATACTCGGGTATTGGGTCTGCAGGATACGCTTATCGCCATAAGCCAGGTAGATGTTCCATGGCACTACGGTGGATACATCGGCCCAGCCTGTGCTTGGTGTAACATAGCCCAGGCAATTAGGGATGACAAATGGCACTGCACCATTCACGCCCTGGTCAGCCGCAACATCGCGCAGCCATTTTCCGAAAAAGTCGTTTACCCCCATATTGAAAGTTGCTGTGCGTGAAAATACCTGGGCATCTCCCGTCCAGCCCAGGCGTTCGTCGCGCTGCGGACAATCAGTTGGTACATCCAAAAAGTTACCCTTTTGACCCCATTGTATATTGTGTTGTAATTGGTTAATAAGCGCATTCGAAGTAGTAAAAGTGCCGGTTGGCTTCATATCCGAATAAAGTGCCACAGCCGTAACGTCATCTGTGGTTACCTGGTCGGCAAGGTGACCTTCAATACGGATAAATTGGAAACCATGGAAAGTGAAATGTGGCTCAAAAGTTTCTTCACCATCGCCTTTCAGCACATAAATATCCTGCGCTTTGGCCGCACGAAGGTTTTCGGTATAAAAATTACCTGCTTTATCCAGTACCTCGGCATGCGATATTTTAATTGTATCCCCGGCTTTGCCATGTACCTTGAGGACAACCCACCCCACCAGATTCTGACCAAAGTCGATAACCCGTTCATTTTTAGGCGTCTTGAAAATACGTAAGGGTTTAAATGTTTCGTGCTTCCTTACCGGCTCGTTATAAGTTGCCAGCAGGGTATTTTTAGTATAATCCTGTACCTGAACGCCGCTCCATTTGGAGTCATCGAAACCCGGTGAGGCCCAGCCTGCCTGGGCTTTGTTATGATCGATGGTTTCGCCATTATATATCTCGCTATAGCGTATTTCGCCGGTAGACGATTTCCAGCTTTCATCAGAGCCAATCATCGCGGTTGAGCCATCTTCATAGCTTATATTGATCTGTAATAACAAGGCAATATCCTTTCCATAGATATTGTGATTATCGCTGAACCCGATAATACCGCGATACCAGCCGCTGCCAAGCGTTGCACCAACCACATTAACACCATGTTTTAACAGGTCGGTCACGTCAAGAGTTTGATACTGCAGGCGCTTCTTATAGCTGGTCCAACCGGGCGTAAGGTAGGCATCTCCCACGCGCTGGCCGTTAATTTGAACTTCATACAGGCCATGCGCGGTGATATAGGCTGTAGCCGACCTTATTTTTTTATTTAAATTAAACTGCTTACGCATCAAGGGGCTCGGTCGTTTAACCGTATCCTCGGCATAGCCAGGTGTTATCCATTTGGCCTGCCAGTCGCTTGTATTGAGCAGCGCCATTTGCCACCAGGCCGTGGCGCTCCAGGGCGATGCTGCCCCATGGTTATCCCAAACTTTTACCCGCCAATAGTAACGTTTGCCCGACGCCAACGCCACACCTTTATAGGTAACAAAAACTGATGAATCGGAGGTAATACGACCCGAATCCCATACTTCAGCACCAAAATTTGGCTTATTGCTTACCTGGATACGGTAGGCCGTTTGCATTTCATTTCGTTTATCAACATTAAGCTGCCACGTAAAACGCGGCAAGGAAATATCGATACCTAGTGGATTACTACGATTCTCAACCAGCAGATTATCTGCTTTTAACTGGGCAAAAGTTTCAGCGGCCAGCAATTGAAGGCTGAAAAGAATAGCAAAAAATTTAATTCTGGAGCTCATTTGGGTTTATCTTTTTGTGTCGCCCGCAACCCTATGAAAATTGGGAAACAGACCTGGTACACGGTGTAAACCCAAATCTAATAAAACAGCCTTTAAACTTTCATTTTAATTGAACGATTTCCGGATAGAATAAGAATTAATTTTTTGAAGGGGTCTCAATAAGCAATAACTGATGATCTGTCCGGAACGAACAGCAAATGCCCGATTAACGTTAAAATAATGCCGTGTTTAAAATATACCATTCGGTATAAAGATAGCCTACTCAATCTTAAGTGACGTTGTGTTTGTATTTAAGTAACCGCTAAGAGCAGCCAACCGATCGGTATTGATCAGGTCGACGCCGCATTTGAGCAACTCGTCCCAAACTACTTTGCGTTCGGGCGATGCCCAAAGTCTGACTTTCGTACCAAGGCGATGTGCCATCGTTACAAAATTTTCCAGCCGTTGTTCTTGTACGGGTGGTATCGGTCCTTTACCATTCCAGCGCAGCAAACGAGAATATCGGCAACTTGCCATCGAAAACACGTTTGTGCTGGTGCTGTCGCGCCATACCTTACGCAGGTCCTCATCAATAAAAGCATAACGTCTTACTTCCGATTCGAGCATACTGTAAGGCTTGTGGCCTGATAATACTACGGTCACTGCCCCAAAAGTAACCTTGCCGTTTTTGTAACTGGTAAGCATAGCGCTGTAACTGGCCAGCACGCGTTCCAACTCGCGGTATGTTCGGTTAGCTTTGGTTTTAATATCGATCATCAGGATAACCGGCTGATCGTAATCGGGATAAACACGACCTTTGTTTTGTAGCACCCGGGAAAATAAGGGCCTGAGGTATAAATTCTCAAGATTGTGCCCATGTCTGAACAGCGGGCAGAAATGTCCGACTACCAGTGTAGTATCTTCCAGGAAAACATCGGCTTCGATATTAGTAAACCCATAGTCGAGTGCGTCAAATAAAGGATGCAGGTGTTTATAATCGTTATGGGCAAAACCATTCGGTATCGGAGTACTTTGTGCCTTTAGATTTATTGGCACAACAAACAAACACGAAAAAATAAGGATAAAGGCAGCAAATCGTATCTTGTTTTCTTTGGAAGCAGGGGTATTGAGAAAACTCATCCTTTACGAGGTTTAGTTGCGGTTAATTTCTTTTTTGAGCCTTTAAATGTGATTCAGCGCGATTGATGCCGACGATTTGGTATACGCAAAGGAAAACGAAAAGTTGATTAACTAATTGCAATTGTTTTCAACAACCGGTGGGTAAATTATTCCAATAAAATACATTCAAAATAACCCTCGAATAAATTATCAATTGGTTGGATGATGACTATGTCTGACACGCCTTTCAATGCGCCTGTCAGGTATAAACCACATAATAGCTACAATGGCATACATCGCCAAAGCAAAGCCGGGTTTATAAAAAGCCATAGCAATTCCGGCTGCATAAATACCCAGGGAAGCCTTGCCCTTCCAGTCTTTTCCCATGGCCTCTGCCAGCGCCGAATTCTTACCACAATGACTAACCAGGACGTAGGACAGGATGGTATAAGATATGGCACACATCAAAAGTATAATACCATAGGCCGTTACGGGCGCCTGTGAAAAATTATTCTCGCCCATCCAGGCAGTTGCAAAGGGCATCAGCGACAACCAAAACAACAAAAGCAAGTTAGCCCATAAGGCTCCGCCGGTGATATTTTCAACAAGGTAAAACATATGGTGGTGGTTGTTCCAGTAGATACCAGCGTTAACAAAGCTAAGCACGTAGCTCAACAATATGGGCCACATAGCCCAGATAGCCGACCAGGTATCGCCGTGTAAACTTGTTACTACCGACGGCACTTTAAGCTCCAAAACCATTATAGTAATGATAATGGCAATTACACCATCGCTAAATGCTTCTAAACGCGATTTCTTCATGCTAAAAATTTAAGCGTTACCAATATAGGAATTTTGCGCCGATCGAGTATGTTATCGCTTTCGCGCTTACTCCTAAAAATACTACACGCTGAGGTTGTAAGCAGTTTAACGTAAAATGAAAACCACTTGCGTTAGCAATCCGTTCGTCATAATAGTGACTCAATTTATATTAACCGTCATCTGCTGATCATTAAAAAGAAAACATGAAAAAGAAAACCATCAAAAAAATCGCCTTATGGACTGTGTCTGCGACCTTCCTGCTGGTGGTGGTACTGGCCGTTCACATTTGGTGGGTTTACCATCCACGAGTTAGTCCATACACCAAAGTAATGGCCCGCATCGATATCACCCAACAAATCACACCGTCGGATGCCAAACGCATTACCGCCTGGTTATATCAACAAAAGGGAGTCGACCATGTACTGGTAAACCCGGATTCGCGTATCGCGGTATTTACATTTTTCCCCGCCAAAGTTTCGGGCAATGACATCGTTAACCACTTCAAGGCCCAGTTACCTTACCCCGCTCAACGATTCATGCCGAGCCAAACGCAATTGGCCAGCAGCTGCCCGGTAGCCGGATCGTCATTTTATTACAAAGCATACAAATTTATCGATAACATACTTTAACAACACCAACATGAAAAAACTAACAATTCTACCCGTGATAGCTATTATAGCGATAGCTACGTTAATGTTCCCGGCATGCAGCAAAAAAGCATCCTCTAATCCTACGCCAGTTGGCACTACCCTGTACGATTCGCTCGGCGGCACTACGCTGGTAGCCGACCCAACCCACGCGGGCGCTATGATAGAAAAGGGCCGCCTCGGTATCCGTAACGTTATTGACAGCACCATCTTTGTGATCGCTGCCGATTCGAGGATAAACGGACACTTTACAGTGTTACTTTCAGAGGTTACCAAAGGCGATTTGTCGGGCTTTACCGACCTGAGCGAAAACCTCACTACTTTTGTGGCCGGTGCAACCGGAGCAAAAAACTTTATTTATATCGGCCTCAACATGCATGACGCACATGACCCATCAGTAAACAACCGCATGAACGGAAAAGCCACCAGCGCCGATTTTGACGCTTTCGTATCCGATCTGGCAACTGGTGCCGGCAAGAACAAACTGCCTGCCAACCTGCTCAACTCTGTTGCTAAAATAGTTGAAAGCCTCCGAAGCCAGGTGGTGCAGATGTGATATGGATTTTAATGGTTAATTTATATTTGGTTGAAGGAAGGACTGCGGAAGCGGTCCTTTTTTTTGTATTAAGGTACCAGGTATTCGGTATTAAAATAATTGGAGCGTTAATTCATTACCTGGATGCATCAATATCTAATGCGTGAGCGATAATTGAATATTCCTATCGAACACCGCATGCCGAACCTCTGACAGGTACTGCCTTCATGATTCGATATTTAACGTGTGCATGAGCTCATTTGTAATGACCCAATACCGCAATGACGTGCAGCCAATGACAAAAAACAAGAAAGCCCCGTAGATTGCTACGAGGCTTCTTATAATATTGGGCACCGACCTACTCTCCGATCCGTCCGCCTAAGGCGGAACAGTACCATCGGCTCTGGCGGGCTAGTAAACAAGAAAGCCCC
>CAIPPO010000008.1 GCA_903866915.1 uncultured Mucilaginibacter sp.
TACACCAAAACAGACACCATCATATCTATTATAGTGCTGGGTGCAATGAGTTTATTGATCCTTGTCAGGAAAAACCTGAAAGCGTTCAGCGTTATCCATCTGATGATTATCGGGGGCTGTGTGCTGATTGGCATCGGTACGCTTTTTTTTGTAGCTGGTTTTATTGGCGTCAGGGTTTGGATGACATTGGCTGGGCTGGGTTTGTACATGGGTTATGTACCTTACAACGCAGTATTTTTTGAACGATTATTGGCTTCCTTCCATTATAAAGGCAATGTCGGCTTCCTGATCTATGTAGCCGATTCTATGGGTTACCTGGGCAGTGTAAGTGTGTTGCTTGTAAAGGAGCTGGGTCAGCCTAATATCAGCTGGGGTTCGTTTTTCAAAACCAGTATCTTAACGGTTGCCGTTGTAGGCGGAATTTGCGCCACCTTATCCCTGCTTTATTTCCTCCGGGAAGCCCGAAAACAAAAAAATTACATTGAACAAGATCAACTAAATATATTTCCGGTATGAAAAAATCCTCGGCCATCGTCATAGGAGCAGGTATTGTTGGGCTGGCTACCGCCAGGGCGCTTGCGCTGCGTGGCTATCGGGTAAGCGTTTTTGAGCGAAATGAACGGGCAGTAGGGGCTTCCATCCGCAACTTCGGTATGGTTTGGCCAATCGGACAAGAAACAGGTCCCTTATATGAAAGGGCCATGCTTTCGCGCAGCATCTGGAAAGAGATTTGTACCGAAGCAGGCATTTGGCATGATGAAGTTGGTTCGTTGCATTTAGCTTACCAGGACGACGAACTGCAGGCAATTACCGAATATGTAGATGTTAACCAACACTACAGGGATTGTGCTTTACTCACACCCGAACAAACGCTCATAAAATCTCCGGCGGTAAATACAGCGGGTTTAAAAGGGGCACTTTGGAGCGGCGAGGAAATGATCGTAGAATCGAGGGTAGCCGTTGGACAGGTGGCAGCCTACCTGGCCGAAAAATATGGTGTTGAATTTCATTGGAACACAGCGATCAGTCAGATCAGCTATCCCGAAGTATTCTCCGGTAAAAGAAGCTGGCAAGCCGATGAGGTTTTTGTTTGCAGCGGTGCCGATTTTGAAACCCTGTATCCCGAACTTTTTTTGGCTACCGAAATCACCAAATGTAAATTGCAAATGATGCGCCTGGTTGCACAACCAGATAATTGGCGCATTGGTCCGGCATTGTGCGGTGGTTTGTCAATGATCCATTATCCAGGTTTTAAAGCAGCAGCTTCACTGCCGCAGCTAAGAAAGCGGTATGAAGAACAATTTGCCGATTTATTGCAATGGGGTATCCATGTAATGGTATCCCAAAATGGCAGTGGCGAATTGACGATCGGCGATTCGCATGAATATGCGCTGGTACATGATCCTTTCGACAAGGAATTTATTAACCGGATGATCACCGGATACCTGCAAACTTTTGCAAATTTTAAAGACTGGAAACTCCTGCAATCATGGCACGGTATCTACCCCAAAATGACCGATGGCCGCACCGAACTCATACTTGATCCCGAGGCTGGTGTAACCGTCATCAACGGCGTTGGCGGAAACGGCATGACGCTTTCGTTTGGGCTTTGCGAACAATATATTGGTTCGCGTTAATCTGTTATCAGCTTGCATGCGCAAGGATATCAGTAACTTATACAACCTATACAACTAATATCACGAGTACAACCTCTTAACCCAGTTTGTCAGCCAACTATAAAATTGCATAGTTCAATTTCCAAAGTAATTCAAACTTGTGTTAA
>CAIPPO010000009.1 GCA_903866915.1 uncultured Mucilaginibacter sp.
AACTGTTCGAAGCTGACCTTTTTGAAACTGATATCCATATCACAGGCGCTGGTATAGGTCTTGGATTCGTGTTTACAGGAACAAAGCGAAAATAAAGCGGCAGAAAAAAACACCGAAAATAAAACGGAGAAAAGGGGAAAATGATATTGTTGTGGTTGGGGTAGTGCCATAACAAGTTTGATTTAGCAGATTTACGATTTTTCTGGCAATAAACCTTTGTTCCGACTACCAAAACAAGCCATGGTTTAAAAAGAAACATAAATTTTACAAAACGCAGTTAAAATCGGGAAGTTTGTTTTGAATGCTTCAATAAAAAACTAATATTGTATAGCCAATTCCAATAAACTTAATTGCAATGAAAAAACTGATCACAGCGCTGTTCGCCTTTGTCACTTTTACTGTAAATGCCCAACAGGTCATTCCATTATACCCGGGGGTTGCACCCGGCTCGGAAAACTGGACCTACAACGAAAAGGTAGCCGGCACCGGCGGCAATGTACTTGTTTACAATGTCTCCCACCCTACCCTAACGGTCTATCGCCCTGATCCGGCATTTAATACCGGAACGGCAGTAATTGTATGCCCGGGGGGCGGCTTTTTTTATCATTCTATCAAGTATGAAGGTACCGATGTTGCCTGGTGGCTTAATCAAAAAGGGATAACAGCGATAATACTGAAATACCGCCTAGGCGAAAGTTTAACGAATGAGCCAGGCAAAGAGCTGAGCGATAACATGAGGAAAAGCGATTTCGTCGATAAGATCAAACCAATTATTCCGCTGTCCATTGCTGACGGCAAGGCAGCTATAGCCTATGTCCGCGCGCATGCAGCAGATTATGGCATTGACCCCAACCGCATCGGCATTATAGGTTTTTCGGCAGGTGGAACAGTTGCAGCCTCGAGTGCTTTTAACTATACACCCGAAAACAAGCCCGATTTTGTCGCTCCGATATACGCCTTTATGCCGCCTTCGCTGCAGGGAACTGTTGCCGACGATGCTCCGCCCCTGTTTCTGGCGGCTGCCTTTAACGATGAACTCGCCCTGGAAGCCCATAGCGTAGATCTTTACACCAAATGGAAAGCGGCCAAACATAGTGCCGAGTTACATATTTACGCTAAAGGCGGCCATGGCTTTGGGCTCCGCAGACAAGGAATTCCAACCGATTCATGGATAGATCGATTTGGTGAATGGCTCGACTTGCAGGGATTCATGAAAGCCAAAGACCCTAAGATAGAAGCAGCTATTGAAAATGCGAATAAACCCGACTGGCCCGACATCAAAAAATACGAAGCTGAAAATGCCGCGATCGCTTCACCAGCATCGGGCGAAAAAAGGGTTGTTTTTATGGGTAATTCGATAACTGAAGGCTGGAAATATGCTGATTCGGCATTTTTTGCGGGCAGACCATATTTTGACAGGGGTATCAGCGGGCAAACCACTCCGCAAATGCTGGTTCGTTTCCGCGAAGATGTAATCAGTCTGAAACCATCCGTGGTAGTAATACTCGCAGGCATCAACGATATAGCCGAAAATACGGGCCCCATTAAACTCGAAAACACCTTCGGCAATATCCAATCCATGGCCGAACTGGCGCGTCAGGCCCATATCAAAGTGGTAATCTCTTCGGTATTACCCGCCAATCATTTCCCATGGCGGCCATCCATTATCCCGACGGAGAAAGTGATTCAATTGAATAAGCTTTTAAAAGCCTATGCCGACGCCAACGGTATTGTATACCTGGATTATTATTCGGCTATGGTCGATGCTGCAAAGGGCTTGCCAGCTAACCTTTCTCATGACGGCGTACACCCTACCCTTGCCGGCTACAAGATTATGGAGCCTTTAGCTGAAAAGGCGATTGACGAAGCAATTAAGCGGAAGAAGTAGTGGTAAAGTTGGCATTGTGCGCAATTAATTAAAGACTTACGAAGTTTTTAAAACTTCGTAAGTCTCTAAAACCGACTATTTCAACACCGGCAATATAATCTT
>CAIPPO010000010.1 GCA_903866915.1 uncultured Mucilaginibacter sp.
CAAAGAAAATCTTAACAAACGAATCATTTGGTCTACGTGTTTTGATTAGGCTATCGAGTCTGATTAACAAGTTATTGCAAAGATGTTCGCTATTTGCAATTTCCTGAATTTTATAAAAATAGGTTTCCTGTTGCCCAAAGGCGGTTAAAAGACATCGAAAAATTAAAAATGATAATAGTAAGCCTCGTTTCATTTAAAAAACTAAAAGGGAACGCAATCAAAAACCGGGAAAATACGGTATTACTTAAACTTACTCACACAATTACCAATTCACTCAATCAACTATTCGCTAATTGAATTATGGCCCTAACCTTTTCCGCATCACTAACATCAAAGCTAAATTCATCCATACCGCCATCACCCATAATGATGTGGTCGTTTCGCCAGGCCATCTGACTTTTGATTTTGCTACGGGCCGAAGAATGTATCTCTTTGGCTCCGGTATAGTGTACCAGGTCGGCTACATTGTGTTGATTGATACCGGCACCGGGCATGATGCTGATGCGACCTGCCGCCTTGCTGATCAAATGAGCTATCATTGGGGAACCTTCTATCGCGGTACTTTTTCCACCAGAGGTGAGGATACGTTCGCAACCCAGATCAATAATATGTTCCAGCGCCTGTTCCATATCGGCACACATGTCAAATGCCCGATGAAAAGTTACACCAAGGCCCTTTGAATGTGCTAATGCAATAAGTTCAGCACAACGGGTTTTATCTATTGATCCATCTGCATTCAAAATACCGATCACAATGCCATCACATCCACTTTCTCTACAATGTTGTACATCAGCTTTCATGATCTCAAATTCGGTATCATTATAAAGAAAATCTCCCGGGCGTGGACGAATCAACACATAAAGTTGGATATGAAGTAATTTCCGCGCCAGCAAAATCTGACCATAAGAAGGCGTTGTGCCGCCTTCATGCAGATTCTCACACAACTCCACCCTAACTGCGCCTCCTTCCTGCGCCGCAACTGCCGAGCCAACCGAGTTGGCGCATACTTCGAGGGTGACAGGTGTTTTATATTTCATAGATGAGAGTTCATAGTTTATAGTCCATAGCCTTTTTCAATGACAAATGATAAATGACAAATGACCAATGACGCGCAGCAAATGACCCAATGACCTACATTGCACTCTTCCCTTTAACGATCAGATCTTGCTGCTGTGTATTGCAAACTGCAAAGGAAAAGCCACTTTGGATGGCATAGGCACCGTATTCTCCCTTCTTATTGATGGCTAGGAAGCCCACCTGTATCTTTTTGGCGGTTTCGGGTTTCTTTTTGATGATACGGTTTACGGCTTCTTTGCAGGCATCTTCAGGCGATAAGCCCTGGCGCATTAATTCTACTACCAGAAAGCTACCTACGTTTCGGATCACTTCTTCGCCAACACCGGTTGATGTAGCACCACCAACCTCATTGTCTACGTATAAACCTGCGCCTATGATCGGGCTATCTCCAACCCGTCCACGCATTTTGAAGGCCATTCCACTGGTAGTGCAGGCACCTGATATATTGCCTTTGGCATCAATGGCCAGCATGCCTATGGTATCATGATTGTATTTGCTACCGGGTACATGTTGCTGGTTCTCGATATTAACCACCGGACTGTATTGTGCTGTTTTCAGCCATTCTTTCCATGCCTTTTCTGATTCCGGGGTCAGCAATTTTTCTTTTTTGAAACCCTGCTCTACCGCAAATTGCGTTGCACCTTCGCCAACCAACATCACGTGAGGGGTTTTTTCCATAACTGCACGCGCCACCGATATTGGGTGTGCAATATATTCTATCGCAGCTACTGACCCGCAATTACCGTTTTCGTCCATGATACAGGCATCCAGCGAAACATGTCCATCACGGTCAGGGTAACCAGCGCGACCAACCGTGTGGTTGTTCATATCGGCTTCAGGTATCTTAACCCCAGCTTCTACGGCATCCAAAGCACGTCCGCCTTTGCCGAGTATGGTCCATGCTTCTTTATTTGCAGGCACACCAAAGTCCCATGTTGATATAACAATAGGATATTTTGTATCATCGACAGGTACAATTGATTTTGCCACGGCTGAGCGTGTTAAAGCTGCCAGGGAAGCCCCCGCAGCCGTGATTTTTATAAATTTTCGGCGGTTATACATATTGCTAATATATAAAGATTTTGTGCATTTGCTTCGCGTCATTGAGTCATTTGCTTCGCTTCATTTGCTTCGCGTCATTGAGTCGTTTGCTTCGCGTCATTGAGTGATTGGTATTTTGAGGTATTGTCGTATATTGATATTAAAACGAGCAGAAAAAAAGTAGCCCAGTAAACTTTGAAACTTAAAACTTTATTCAAAATCTGTGAAATCAGGTAAATCAATTTAAATCTGTGATTCTAAAATTGAGTCATTGCTAATAGGAATACCTAACACCCGATACCCAATACCCGATACCCAAAACCCAAACCCCAATTACTCACCCGGCAACTCATGATCTTCCGCTAAAACTGCCTTACACGCTTCAACATCCTTAGCAAAAACTTTCAATTTGATACCGCCGCCACCTTGATTATAGGCTGGATAAATGCTACCCATATTTTCATCTGCAAGGAAGCAGGGAAAACCGCTGGCATCTAATCTGGCCCGAATGATCTCGGCGAGCATGGGGTCGTAAAAAGTTTCGAGGGTTACTATTTCTTCCGATTTGTTGATCATAAAGATTTATCGTTATACCCTTCAAAAATGATAATTTGTTTTGGTTAATTTGAGATAAATATGAACCGTATCGACCGCATTTCGGCTATACTTATTCATCTGCAATCGCGGCGGGTTGTTAGGGCAAGCGAAATTGCTGAGCGATTTAACATCAGTTTAAGAACGGTTTATCGCGATATCCGGACCTTAGAAGAAGCTGGCGTCCCGTTAATGGGAGAGGCTGGCGTCGGTTATTCTATTATGGATGGTTACCGTTTACCGCCGGTAATGTTCAGCCGTGAAGAGGCTACTGCTTTTCTAACGGCAGAAAAACTGATGGAACGAATGACCGATCCCTCGTCAGACGGGCACTATAAATCGGCCATGTATAAGGTTCGTTCTGTATTACGCCTGGCAGAAAAGGATTTCCTGGAAAATATCGACGGGCATATCCAGGTGCTGAAGAGTCGCCGCGGCGCACCAATAAAACTCGAATTAAACCCGCTGCAACTGATATTGAAAGCGATCGGTGAACGAAATGTGCTCTCTATACATTATTTTGCCATGCATAACCAGCAAAAGACCGAAAGATATATTGAGCCGGTTGGTGTATTTTATCAGGACAATTACTGGCATCTGGTTGCCTGGTGTCGCCTGCGCAAGGATTACCGCGATTTCAGGCTTGATCGTATCTCTGATATTGCATTGCCCGGCGAAAGATTTCGAACCTTACACCCAAACCTCAACGATTTTATTTCGCGCTCCGCACGAGAACTAAATCTGCAGCAGGTAGTAATCATGGTTGAAAAACGAGTATTGCCTTACCTGAGTGAGCAGAAATACTTTAATGGCTTTGTGTCAGAGCGCGAAGTAGATGGGATGATGGAAATGACATTCCTCACCGAGTACATTGAGGGTTTTGTTCGCTGGCTGATGATGTACGGCGATATGGCCACGATTGTGAGCCCGGAGGCGCTGAAACTTAAATTGACTGAGCTTGCTCAAATCATCATCAATCGAAATTGCTGAAACGATCATCATTGCTGACATAGGGTTGTCAATAGCGCCTGCTAATTTTGATCATTCGAAAAATAATGGCAATGAACAAAGAAAGGTATTGGGTTACCGTCGTCTCAAAAGATCATGTCCTTCGTGGCGTTGGTGGCAATTTTATGCAGGCCAATCATGGAAAAGCAAGCTCATTGAAGAAACTACATACTGGAGATTGGGTGATCTTTTATTCGCCTAAATTAAGGTATGAGGGCGACGAGAAGTTGCAGGCATTCACAGCAATAGGTCGGGTAGCTGATGAAGAACTTTATCAATACCAGATGAGCGAATGTTTTATGCCCTACCGGCGCAATATTAATTTTTACGATTGTAAGGATGTACCTATCGTGCCTTTGATCGGTTTACTCGATTTTATTGAAAACAAGAAGTCCTGGGGATACAGGTTCCGCTTCGGCTTTTTCGCGATCGATCAACATGATTTTACGCTTATCAAAACTCAAATGCTTGCATCAACAAGTATCCGGCAATTAAACAATTCATCATCAAAACCCATCAGCTATGACACAGTTTTCGCTCAAAACAGCAATTGAAATAAAGGCACCTGCTTCAAAAGTTTGGGAGGCGCTAACCGAGCCTGCCATTGTAAAGCAATACTTTTTTGGTACAGATCTGACGTCCGATTGGGAGCAAGGCAGCCCAATTACCTGGGAAGGGGAGTGGGAAGGTAATGCTTATAAAGATACCGGTACCATACTGGAAATTGAACCGGGTACCAGGGTTAAATATAACTATTGGAGCAGCATGGCGGGTACCGAAAATGTGCCGGAGAACTATGTTGATATCACCTATGAGTTGGTTGAAGCCGGTGGCAGTACCACGTTATTTATCACCCAGGAAAAGATAAAAACTGAAGAAGCCAAACAACATTCGGAGCAAAACTGGCAATGGGTGTTTGGTAAAATGAAGGAAATGATAGAAAATGATTTAGTTTAAGTAATTGTTTTGATAAATTATATAAATAATTGTTAATAAATTAGTTATAATTCGATATAACTTTTAAGCATAACCAAATGAATCATCAATTATATACTCAGGATAGCTTTTTTGTTGCAGGAATAGCTGTACGAACCATTAACCTGAATGGGCGGGCTGCAGAGGATATTGGAAAGCTTTGGCAAAGGTTTCATCCGGAAAATATTGGGGGACAAATATCAAACAAGTATTCCGATGACATTTATTGTGTTTACACCGACTATGAGACCGACCACACCGGCTGGTACACTGCGGTCTTAGGCTTTCGGGTAAGCGAAATTATCAACGATGGCTTTTTTGTTGCCCTCGTTCCTTCAGGTAATTACCGTGTTTATAACTCTGAAGGAAAAATTCCGGAGTCTGTTGGAGAGACCTGGATGCAAATTTGGAGGGAGTCAGATTCTCGAAGTTATGTGGCCGACTATGATCTATATAAAACAGGTGCCGGTAATTTTAAGGATGCTGAAGTTGAGATATATGTTGGATACAATAAAAATAATTATCTATAAAATCGATCCATCTAATCCTGAAAAATCCCTGAATCGTCTCTTATCTATCAAACTTCATTCTGTTACCGGTTTGTCCCTCAACAAGTTGCCCGTTGCTATAAGCCAGGTTGCCCGAAACTAGCGTATGCAATACTTTTGACTGGAAGGTATCTCCCTCAAACGGACTCCAACCTGATTTGTATAAAATGTTGGTTTTGTTTACGTTCCACGGTTTATTTAAATCAACTAATACCAGGTCGGCCCAATAGCCTTCGCGGATATAGCCGCGTTTTTCGATCTGGAAACAGGTAGCCACGTTGTGTGCGGTTTTTTCCGCGATTTGTTCCAGGCTGATCTTACCGTGATGATATAACTCCAATAAAGCTGGCAAGGCATGCTGAACAAGCGGCCCTCCGGAAGGTGCCTGCATATAAGGTTTAGCCTTTTCTTCGATGGTATGCGGCGCATGGTCGGTTGCTATAACGTCGATATGCCCATCAAGTACTGCTTTTAGGATACCGTCGCGGTCGCTGGCTTTTTTAACTGCCGGGTTCCATTTGATCAGGTTACCTTTACGATCATAATCCTCCTCGCTGAACCATAAATGATGGATGCAGGCTTCGGCTGTTATGCGCTTATGTTTCAGGGATATATCGTTGCTGAACAGGTGTGTTTCCTTTTCTGTAGAAATATGAAGAATATGCAGCCTGGTATTGTGCTTTTTTGCTAAAGCTACCGCCAGCGATGACGATAAATAACACGCCTCTTCGCTTCGTATAATGGGGTGGTATTTTACAGGGATGTCCTCGCCAAGCAGATTTTTATAATATTCGAGGTTACGCCTTATCGTAGGTTCATCCTCGCAATGGGTTGCGATCAGCATAGGTGATTCTTTGAAGAGATGCTCCAGGGTATTAGGGTTATCTACCAGCATATTACCTGTAGACGAGCCCATAAATACTTTGATACCGCAAACATTTTGGATATCGGTCTTTAGCACCTCTTCTAAATTATCATTGGATGCCCCCATGAAGAAGGAGTAGTTAGCCAGTGAGTTACGCGAGGCTATCTCATATTTTTGTTCAAGTAATTCCTGGGTCAAAGTGTTGGGAACAGTATTGGGCATCTCCATAAACGACGTAATGCCACCCGCCACTGCGGCCCTCGATTCGGTATAAATATTTGCTTTATGGGTTAGGCCCGGCTCACGGAAATGTACCTGGTCGTCGATAAAACCCGGTAGCAAATACAAACCTTCCGCATTGATCGTCCGGTCGGCATGGATATCAATGTGCTTATCGATCCTTTCTATCAGTCCGTCTTTGACCAGCAGATCACTTACAAACTGTTTGTTTTCATTAACGATAGTAGCTGATTTGATCAGGATAGTTGACATGGCGGTAAATGATTTCGAAAAACAAATTTCGGAATTAATAATCAGGAGGGCAAACCTATATTCAAGGCTTCCTTGTCAAACCTGCGAAAAAGCATTTCATAAATAATTTTGAGCCAGATCAGCAGGCAGGGCAATGCGATCAGCGCGTAGGGCAGAATAAAATTAACCCGGATATATTTGGGTATGATATCTGAATTGGAGAAGCTGGTGATCAAAAGCGCAAAAATCAACAGGAACCATTCAAATCCATTTATTGGTTTTGGCAACACTATAAACCATAAAGCCACACCTATAAAGGCGATAATATAAGTTGGTGGCTCGGAACCTGTGCTGTAGATAACGGTAAAAATGAGTACTGACGCAAGCATTAACAATTGGTACCGGGTATAGCCCCAATATTTGACCCTGAAGTAGGGTAGTGCCATCAAAATAAGCGCAGGAGTCAGCACCAGCAGGTTCGAAAGGTGCCGAAGGTGGAATATTTTGCTGATCATACCCATAACCGATCGGTTGCCTCTGTCGGAAACTAAATTGGTCGCATTTTTCGCCAGCAGATCCGGATACCAGCTTTGGTAGGTATGCAGGATATATGATGGTGACGAGATGAACATAGGCAATACAAACAATACTGCCGACCAGAAGAAAAGCCCGACGATCAACCTTAACTTATTATCGGAAAAGAAGAAGAATGCCAGACCTACAATACCATAAAGTTTGATACTGGTACCAAGAATAATGAAAAGAGCCGCCCAGAAGTCTTGTTTCCTTTTGATGAAAACGTAACTGAATATGACAAGTGCCGTGATAAATGGATTTACCTGTACATTACCCGATGACCCGATAATACTATTGACATTGATCAGCAGGATAAGCAGGCATTGTTCTTTCGTCAAAGGAAGCATCATTACCGCCTTGTACAAAACCCAGCAGTTGAAAAATACCCACAGCACGACGCCAATATGATCGGGCAATAAAGCAAAGGGGGCAATTACCAGCGCAAATACGGGCCCATAGTGGTTTAGATCAAAATAGTATTGTGGTTCGGGGCCGAATAAAGCATGCTGATGAATAACGTTCAGGAAATTATGTTTGTAGATAATATAGTTGTTATAGTTGGCACTACTTCCATCGCCGAAATATACGCCCTTGATCACCGCCAGCAGGCCAGGTACAAACCAAAGGAAAAGGATAAAATACTGATTGGTAAAAAGGGCCCTGATCTTGCTCATATTAAGTGCTGGCTAATTTATAAAATAATGGGTGAGTTTGTTGTTGGATATTGGTTTTAAGGTATTAGTTATCAGGAAAGGTATTTCTAATAAACCAACGACCCCCAACGACCAATGCCCAAAGCCCAATGCCCTATGACACCTTCCCGACTTTCGGACTTCCCGACTTCTCATCACTAAACACTATCTTTGCCGCATGGCAAAAAGCTTCGAGGACCTGAAATTTAACCGGCAAATTTTGAATGCCATTGCTGACGCGGGTTATACCGAGCCTACCGATGTGCAGCAAAAAACCATACCACCGATCATGAATGGGCAGGATGTGATGGGTATTGCACAAACCGGGACCGGGAAAACCGCTGCCTATGTGTTGCCAATTATTATGCGACTTAAATACGCGCAGGGTGAAAGCCCCAGGGCGCTAATTATAGCACCTACACGGGAGCTGGCGATGCAGATTGAAGAAAATGTAAAGGACTATTCCAAATATACCGACCTGCGTACCGTTACGCTTTACGGTGGCCTTGGCCCCAAAACCCAGATTGAATGGGTTTCAAAAGGCGTGGATATTATTGTTGCCACACCCGGCCGCTTTATGGATATTTACCTTGCCGGCCATATTGTTACCAAAAACCTGCAGGTATTGGTGTTGGACGAAGCCGATAAAATGATGGATATGGGCTTTATGCCCCAGATTAACCGGATACTGGAAGTGGTGCCACGCAAAAGGCAGAACCTGTTGTTTTCAGCTACCATGTCGGATAAGATCAGGCAGCTATCGGCAAATTTCCTCGAATTCCCCATCGAAATTGAGGTTACTCCGCAGGCTACTCCCGCACAAACGGTAACGCAGCAACTGTATATGGTGCCTAATTTTCGGACCAAGATCAATGTATTAAAACACCTGCTCGACGGCGAATCGGATATTAAAAAACTAATGGTGTTTTGCAAAACACGTACCAATGCCGAAGAGGTATTTAAGTTCCTGCAGCGCAGGTATGGAAGTCAGGGAGTGAAAGTGCTTCATGCCAATAAAGGGCAAAATACGCGAATCAATTCTATCAATGCTTTTAAAGATGATAAAATTAAGATACTCGTTGCCACCGATGTGGCCGCACGGGGTATCGATGTAAGCGACGTGAGCCATGTGATCAACTTTGACGTGCCTTTCGTGATCGAAGATTATGTGCATCGTATTGGAAGAACAGGGCGGGCATTTCATTCTGGTGTTGCTATTACGCTGGCTAACCCCGCCGAAGAATATTATATCGATAAGATCGAAAAATTAACGAGACAGCCGATTCCGATAAGCCCTTTGCCTTCGGAGGTCTTCATAGAGGAAACCCCCTACGAAGAAAGACAGTCGCAGAACAAAGAGATCGATGATCAGAAACGCAAGGAAAACCCCGAATTTAAGGGTGCTTTCCACGAAAAGAAAACCGCAACCCAACGCAAGAAGTTCGAGGCTGCCAAGCTGGGCAAGGGTGAACGATCGAAAACTAAAGGTGGCGCTAAAGAAAAGGTACGAAGCGGTACGGTGAGAGGGAAAAAGTTAAAGGTGAAAGGCAAAAGAGGTGAGCGATTGAAGGGGAAAGGGTAGATGGAATGCGGAATGCGGAGTTAGAATTGCGGAATGCGGGGTTATAATTGCGGAATGGGAATTAATACTTATGCCATTTCGAACGAGCGGAAGGGGATAGGCGCGCGTGGCGCGGGGAGAAAACCTATTGAATAAACAAGTGGCAGCTATGTTTAATATGATTTTTAAAAATGAATAAAAATAAAATACGCATAACACCACTCAATTTTGCAACGGCATTCTTGCTGTTCCTGGGGGTATACGTGCTGTTATTTGGTGTTAGTGTTATCGGCGGGCATTACCCCCGGGTTTTAAAAAGTGGATTATTTTCGGCAATATTCTTCCTGTTTGCTTTTGTAGTGGCATTTATGGATATCATGTTACGTAATTTTTTCAGTGATATTAAAAAACTCTGGTGGGTTGAGCTAAGCTTTATAACTTTGGCGATTATTTTATTTTTGATGGCTAAGTAATTATGAAAAAAGCGGAGATCAAACTCACAATCGACCTTGACGATAACAATGTTCCCGAAAGTATCACCTGGGAATCTACTGATGCAAAAGACAAAGAGGCATTGCCTGTAAAGTCAATGATGCTGGCATTGTGGGATCACAATTATAAAAACACCCTCCGCATTGATTTGTGGACCAAAGACATGCCCACTGATGAAATGAAACGTTTTTTTTATGAAACGCTTCAAACAATGGGCGATAGCTTTTTACGTGCAACCGGCGAAACCAATATCGTAGAAGACCTGCGCGACTATTGCGCCCATTTTGCCGACAAAATGGAAATAAGTCAGAAATAAGCCCATGCGCATTTCGTCGTTGATCTCGCTTGCAGGTTTTGTGTTGCTGATCGCGGCCACTTATTGCCCCTTATTTCGTCCGATTGCGGTTACCTGGAATATGTATAAAGCCAATTTGCCCTATGGCATTGTTGTGCTGCTGGTTGGCCTATTGGGTATCATCGGTATTGTGTTGATGCAGCCTAAATTAACCAGGCAGGCGGCATGGCTCTCGCTGTTGCTGGTGGTATTGTTTTATTTGCTGTCGTTGTTAAAGATCCATTACCAGTTTAAATTTATTCCATTCCATGCGTTTGAGAAATTTATGGAACATCAGGTAAAATTAAAATGGGGCTGGTGGCTATTATTGGCAGGACCTCTATTAGCAATTGTAGGTACTATTTATCAGCGCCCAACCTACAAGCGTCCCGTGCCTTTGCAGTGAATGCCTTTTCCGGACACATTGCTTATATTGTGTGTTTGATTTACCCGATTTACAAAAAATGAGCGATATTCCCGGTATTACCGACCAACAGTTATCGATACTAACCGAGGTGGTGAGAAATACCCAGGGCTTTGATTTCGGAAACTATTCCAAAGCATCGCTCAAAAGGCGGCTTTCGCGTATTGTGATGTTAAAAAAGGTGGGGTTCGATCAACTTATTC
This sequence comes from uncultured Mucilaginibacter sp., assembly GCA_903866915.1. GTDB lineage: Bacteria > Bacteroidota > Bacteroidia > Sphingobacteriales > Sphingobacteriaceae > Mucilaginibacter. The sequence continues at coordinate 10,862 of CAIPPO010000010.1, forward strand.
AACAGCTGCAAACAGAGTCAGGGTTTTTTCAATGGTTTTTAGAGCAGGTGACGGTTAACGTGACAGAAATGTTTCGCGACCCTGAATATTATCGGGCATTGCAAGAACAGGTACTACCTTCTTTGTCGGCTTATCCGATTATAAGAGCCTGGAGCGCGGGCTGTTCATCGGGTGAGGAAGTTTATTCGTTGGCAATTTTATTGGAGCGATTAGCAACTGGCAGGAAATATTTTGTATATGGTACCGATATCAATACCGAAATGTTGAAAGAAGCCACCAGGGCTGTATACCCATTGCGTAAGTTGAAAAGTTACGAAGAAAACTATAAGCAATCAGGCATGCCCGGTAAATTGCTCGATCATTTTACGATGATGAACGATTCGGCAGGTGTGCTGCCCAGGCTGCGTAACAATACCTTATTTTCGGTTCACAACCTGGTTAATGATGGGGTATTTAATGAATTTCAGCTGATCAGCTGCCGCAATGTTTTTATTTATTTTGAGTCGGCCTTACAAGACCAGATATTGGAAGTATTTTATGACAGCCTGGTACCCGGCGGTTACCTATGTCTTGGAACCAAAGAAACCGTTAGAATGCCCAAAATGAAAAACAGGTTCAGGGTTGTCAATGCTAAAGTTAATATTTATCAAAAAGTATTTTAATTGCGGGCGCTGCTGCTGCTTTTACCTTTAGCTTTACAAAAACTATATTTGCAACAAATGGGTCTATTTAACCAAACCTGGAGCCTGCTGAAAAAGGAAATTCTGCTTGAGTGGCGGGCGAAATATGCTTTCAACGGCGTGTTGCTGTATGTGGTATCCACCGTATTTATTTGCTATATAGCCTTTAATCTTAGCCCCGGGTTTCAGAACAGCGAGGGTTATCCCGTTGTCTGGAACGTATTATTCTGGATCATCATGTTGTTTGCATCAGTAAATGCCATTGCCAAAAGCTTTATGCAGGAGAGCAAAAGCCGATTATTGTATTACTATTCCATAGCCAGTCCGCAGGCGATCATACTGTCCAAAACCATCTATAATGTATTGTTGATGTCGCTGTTAAGTATATTGGCCCTGCTGGTATATATGGTTTTCTTCACCAATAAAGTTAATGACCCTTTCTTTTATTTTTTAGCGGTTTTACTGGGCAGTATTAGTTTTTCGACCATTTTTACTATGATATCGGCCATAGCCTCAAAGGCGGGAAATAACGGCACGTTAATGGCTATTTTGAGTTTTCCGGTAATTATTCCGGTTATCCTGGTACTTATCAAACTAAGCAAAAGTGCTATGGATGGGCTCGACCGGAGTATCTTCTACGGCAATATCGGGGTGCTTTGCGCAATTAATGTGATCGTGATTGCAACATCCTTGTTGCTGTTTCCATTTCTCTGGCGCGATTAAAAGCCTTAGTTAAAGCTTTTATTTAAATTCTATTATCGCAGATCGCAATGCCCTGGTTTTGCTGATTGCACTTTTGGCAAAGACTGAACTGACTGAGATGATACATTAAAAAAAGTTTTATGTCGGTTTTTTTCTCCTTGGTATCGGAAATGGAACAAAATGATTTATGATAATTCATTGGTTTATCCATTGTAGCGTCACCCTTTGAAAGTTGGCTTAGCACCTTATCGGTCCACTTTAAGCTGACGATTTACACTGTAGAAGACATTTAATAACTACTTGTTTTTATTTAATACTTTACCATTTTAACATATCTTGGATTACCAGTTCTTGGGTTGTTTTGAACAACAGAAAAAAAGAAAACTCTATTAACTTTCCTATCAAGAGTATAATAAATCAATAATTGAATATAGCATATCCCGTTCGATTATAATCGCATCGTTGCCTTCGAATCCGACCCTTTGCATTCTTTCGCCTGCCCAATCACTAATCAAGCATGCAGTAGCTACATTGACATTATAGAGGCCTTCGCCAATTTGGG
>CAIPPO010000011.1 GCA_903866915.1 uncultured Mucilaginibacter sp.
ACTTGTGACAAATTTTATTTCATTACCTAATCCTTACAGTATACTAAACCCGCTATATCAGCCTTTTTGTGACAAGTTAGAATGCCTCCCCAAGATTGATCAATACTGAACCGTTTCCCTTGCTAAAGCCGTAGTCGATACCAAGATTAGTAGCCGACCCTTTATTAAATTTGATCCTTAAACCCGTGCCTGCGGCCGGGTGCCACGAAGTGAACAGCGTACCCGAACCGCTGACGGTATTGATGTTACTAAATAGCACAAATCCAAAGAGGCCATTTTCGGTGATATCCCGGCGGTATTCACCTTCGAGATAAAATAAGGTTTTGCCACGATAGCGGTTTTGGTCGAATCCCCTGCCCGATCGGTTATAGAGGTCCCAGCCCACGCTCGGCAGATCAAGGTAGGGTACATTGCCGAATGACGACCATAAATAAGTCCAGAAGGCCAGTATATTTTGCTGCATGGGTTTCGCCGGATTCAACGATATATATTTTCTAAGGTCGATAAAAGCCGATTGCCAGGTGCTGTTACTACCTAAAAATGTCGGGTTTAAACGGTAGACAATATTAGCATAAGCGCCGGGTAAGGCATTGTTGGAATTTTTCCTGGTATCATAAAGCAGGTTAAAAGTGATCCCTGAAGAAAATGAACTTCCCGCTGTGCCATAATTATAATTGGTAAATTTTTTTAGATCGATACCGCTTTCGTCGTTGTGAATATTGGAGTGAAAATCGAGATCGTAACCAAAACCTGCAAAAAGATAGGGCTCCACGCGTTTTAAGGCGTTTTGATAAAACCGGATATAGTTATAATCAACAAGCGACCTGTTAGCCGGGGCATTGGTACTGCCTAAGCCCCAGGTATATTGGGGATATCTTAAAAACCTCACATCGCCTTGTATCGTCCAGGTATTATCCGGTAGCCAGATACTGCTTCTTAATGGCAGCCCGAACTGGCTGCCAAAGTTCCAATAGGGCGTAAACGACATGCTCGAAAGATTTGTGCTGCGCCGTGGACCGAGGTAAATTGCTGCGCTTGTGCTGGTGACTAAGGCACGGCCGGTTCCGCCGGGTTCCGATGAACTGATAGGAAGGAAGGAAAAATAAACTCTCTTATCTCCTATAGTCCGGACAACCTTCGGACGAATATGAAACATCGATTTACCAATATCGATCAGATCTAATTGTTGGAGCGTATCGCTTTTTTTTACGGAATCAGGAATAATTGAGCTTGCGGTTTGGGCATAAATAGCTGAGGGTAAAAGCAACAGCATAGCGACGGTAAGCGTCTTCACAGGATCGATTTAAGGATTTGATTCAAATATTTGATAGGGGGCATAATGCGAACCTGTTTTTATGATGCAGTTTCATAAGCCTTAACGTATCTCGTGCTTTGTCATGTCTAAAAAAATAACTATCAGCATTCGTTTTTGTTTTAAATAGCATGCAGGAGACGTCGATTCCCCTGAAACATCGAAGGTTAAATTAACGGGCAGACTAAAACGGATGAAAAGAATATTAGTCGCCTGCGAACTAAATATAAAGAAGTTGCTAAAAGGCCTCTACCAGTACAGTTTGATTCATTTTGAAAAGCCAAAAAATCAGTCTGGACAGGCGTGATAAACTATTGCTTGTTTAATTTTTTTTTTCGAACTTTAGTAATATACAGATAACCCGTTTATAATAAGCTATTATACAGTCTATTGCAATTTAAATTAATTTTAACCATAAAATCCTTAATTATGAAAAAGTTGATTCTATTAGTAATTGTTATTTTTTGTACAAATATTGTAAACCGTGCATTTTGCCAGGACCTTGCGAAAACAAATCCCAAATATTGCAAGGTTTTGAGCGATACGGGAGGTGTAAAAATGATACTTGTAACATTGCCGCCCGGAGCCAAACTTGGGACACATACTCATCCGCTTAATTTGGGCTATGTTCTTAAGGGCGGCTTGTATAAATGGACCTATGCCAATGGCAAAACGGAAAGCGATGATTTTAAAGCCGGGGATAGTTTCCACGGAGGAGCGGAGACTGCCCATTATTCCTGGAATGCCGGTAAAACCACCATTCAGTTTATCCTTGTCGAAAAGTATAAATAACAGCCATTTTACATTCGTTTGTTTTTGAATTCGGGTAATTATACCATGAGCGATCAAGCTATTTTTATTCAATGATGAACAATATCCTGATCGCTAAAATTGCAGCAGATCCAGTATAAATGCCGCTGTGGTTTAACAGACCTGCGACCAACCGCTATTTGAATTAAAATACCGGCGGTTTAAACTTTTGGATCTAATACCCGTAGAAAAGTAATGCTTCTTTTCGGGCTTGCTTTATGGTTCGATTGTGATATATTCAAAAATGAACGTGCTCGTACGTAAGATTCTGGTCTGTTTTTTTTCCTTTTGTGTTTGTTGTTCAAGTTTTTTTTCCTGTAAGCGAAGCACTGCCCCGAAACCGGCTGCAAATAGCCCGGCATACGCCATTTCAGGGGCAAAAATAGTGTACCAGTCTAAGCCGGTTCAGCTGATTGGAGCCAATGCCTTGCATGTTTTTAGTGCCGGAGGCTCTGATATGATCAGCTGGCATATGGATGTTGCCCGGGAGTTTATTGGCAATGTGAAAGAAACACCCTTGAGCGGCGCGGTCATCAAAGATTCCAACGGTTCGTACTTGTATTCTTTGCAAACGGTGGTAGATAGTAACCGGAAAGCCGGCCGGGTAACAATCATTGGAGCTTTTGGCTGGGATGGTACAGGTAATACCCTATTTACCGGCACCCGGCCAACTCAAACTTCGTGGTGGGCCGCTTTTCAAGGCAAATTGCAGCAATGGGCCGAACAATTTAAAAACCAACCCGATGTTTGGCTGGAGGTATGGAACGAGCCTTACCGCTATGATAGTACCGATGGCTATACCGATGATATTTGGATGAGTGATATGAACACCCTCGTCGGTATCATCAGGAATGCCGGTAATAACAATATAGTGCTGGTTCCTTGCGCAAAACAAGGGCAAGATGAGTCGGTTTTGCTTAATAAAGGCCGGTCGTTTTTAAGCGGAAAAAGTAATATCCTGTTCGATGTGCATGCCTATGAAAAATGGCTGCTTGACGCACCAGCCAATATAGGAGCCCGGATGGGACTGTTACAGCAGCAAGGTCTTTCCCTGATCATTGGTGAAACAGCACCTATGAATGCCGGCACGCTGATGAATCCCCAGCCTTTGCTGGATTCCGCCTATCGTCGCGGTATTTCGGTTTGCGCCTGGACCTGGAAATATTCCAATAGCGATCAGGATGCTCTGCTCGGAACCGATGGTTCGCCCAACAATACCAATAATAATAATTGGGGATCGCTCTTCAAGGCATTTGCAGCGCAAAGCCGGAATCCATAAATGTCAGGCTTACTATTAGCATTTGCGCTGACAACACGCCGAACAGGGGGCACCTACGGAGCCCTGTCCTTTTTATCTTTTTTTGCTACCGACAGGGTACTCCTACGGAGTACTTTTACACTTTTAAAGTCTGGTAACCACTCCGGAGGAGTGCCCTGTTTATAGCCAAATCGCAAAATGGTTAAGGCTCCGTAGGAGCCAGCTGTTCTATGTATATTTTGAATCACAGATTTTACGGATTTTCCTTATTTCACAGATTTTGGAACTGAAACCTGATACCAGATAGGTGATACCCAATACCCATTTTGTAATTTGGTAACCACTCCGGAGGAGTGCCCTGTTTATAGCCAAATCGCAAAATGGTTAAGGCTCCGTAGGTGCCACCTGTTCCCCCGTATTTTTTTAGAATTACAGATTTAATGGATTTACGGTTTTTCACAGATATAGGAACCGATACCTAGTACCCCATTTAATAATCTGCTGATCAACAAAACTATTTCAGCCCATAAACCGATACCATTTTGGAAAGTGTTGGTACATACACGTGCCCATTTGCGATGGTTACTGTTGAATACTTGGCAAAATTGCCGGGATTATCGTTACTGTTTTGAGCGCTGTTCCAAAGCTCTTTGGTAATATTACTTGCATCAAAGGCTGCCAATATGGTTTGGTTGCCGGCAGCAGTCGAATAATAATAGGCCCATAGTATGCCTGTTCCGGCTGTAGTTCCGTTTGAGGAAACGGAAAGGAAGGCTCCGACATCATTAAGCGGACCGGAGGTGGAAGGCAGCACTTGTCCAGGCGAAAGGTTAGCACTGTTCCGGTTAAATTTCAGGGAGCGCAACTGATCATCTTCTGACCAGATATATACGTATTCGTTCGTAGCGCTTTTGTAGTAAGCTGGCTGGCAATGCAAACTTACATTAAGCGGTACAACCTGCAGTACCTGGTTACCCAGGCTCGAATAGCCGCCCATATTATCCTTATTTAACAGGTACAAATTCCCATTTTTTGCGCCGGTCAAAAAATAATTAGAGTTAGGGATCAGGAAAGCACCCATCACCCCATAATCCAGGTCGTTTAAATCCATATTATAATAATCGTATGGCGTAAAAAAGCTGCTTACCTGCAGGCCGCTGCCTGCCGGGCTTAACTTTATTGCACTTTCACCGCGGTTAAGCAGGTTAGCAGGATCGCTATTCATGGTGCCCGGAACAGTTCCGTTGATTGATGCCGAAAATGGGTCGTTGCCCACGGTGCCGTTACCGCTTACTAAATAGAGGTTTCCCTGGGCATCGGCAGCCGGTCCCTGTCCACTTTCCCAAATACCGCCGGCCTCACCGGCTGGCGTGTCATTATACAGGTATTGCAATTGCAGCGAATGAGCATCATAGCCAAAAACCCAGCCATGATAGGGGTTCCAATCGCAATGCGATGCATAAGTAATATAAACTGTACCATTGGTAAGCGTTAATGCCTGGCGTTGGTTACCCCTAAGAGGATCGAAACTGACTACATTATTTACGCTTCCGTCACCATTACCCGGCACACTTCCGGCTATCAGCACCGGGCTTCCTGACTTCTCGTTGCCACTGGTAATATCTACTGCATGCAAGTACTGGTAAAACTTGTTGCCCTGGTAGCTTTTGGCAACAAAATAAATGGTTTTTGTTGCCGAATCGATCACCGGGGTTCCTGTAATGCCAACATGGTTATTAAAACCCCAATAAGGGTTGCACCAGGACGAGGTCATTTGCGAGGTATTGGGAGGATTCATGCCGGGCTGGGTGTAATTTACTTTCCAGTAAAAGCTGCCATTATCAGCATCATACGCATAGATAGTATTGTTGGTAGTAGATATAAATACAACGTTATGCGTTCCGCCCCCGATATTTAAATTTCCATATATAAGAGGCTGCGTAAATACATCGTCATCAACCAAAAGATCAAACAGCCTGCCGAATTGGATGCCGTTTACATTACTCGTATTCAGGGCTGCTTCATGGCTGTTCAGGCCGGCACGGGTATTGTCATTATGCTGGGTAAGCACCGATACATGCTGCCAGTTTGGAACGCTTGAACCACTTCCGCCACCGGCTGGAATTGTGACTTCCTTTTTTTTACAGGATATAATGAGAATAACAAATAGTATTAAGGCTTTAACCCCATTTTTCATTGCTTTAATTTTTAGGTTTATAGATATCAGGATGCGTAAAAAGAAGCTTTCGTTTTGCAAACTACCTGACACGAATGTTAAAGGTAAAAAAAATCACGGGTTTAACGAATAAGTATTCTGCGGAGTTGGCCGGATATTGGCAATAAAAAAAGCATCCTGATCAGACTTTTAAACAAAGTCGCATCAGGATGCCAGTTATTTTATGATTAGCCGGAAACAACCCGGCTTCACTTTTCCGTTTATTTGAACCCAAAACTAACCGAAATCACATCCGATGCCAGGCTGGTCGATTGCGAATAATGGCCGTATCTGATTTCCATTTCGTGTAAGCTTTGCCATCCAAATACACCTTTGGGTGGTGCCATGCGGATGCCTACGCCATAAAAATCAGCATGCAGGTTAGCGTATTCATAGTTACTAGTATAATATTGCTCGCTTGCCGTATGCGCTTCGTATGGTGCAAAGTAGCGGGCTGCTGTTTGATCATAATAGCGGAAGAAGGGCGATACAGAAAAGAATGGTGTTATTTTATAAGCTAACTCAATACTGGCTGTATTTGAATGGGTTCCCCAATTGTCCAGGTAATACCTATAATAGGTACGGAAAATTAGGTTGTCGCCCAGGAAATAGTTGGCCCGTATTCCGATAGGTACTTTGAAACGCGATGAAGGAAGATTTTCGACCGTGTCTTTACCTGTTTTGAAGTATACCCGGTGAAATGGCAAGCCCAGATAACCTTGCTGGGCAACAACATCACCTAAGAACATGATCTGCAGCCTTGAATTGATCATTTGCGAATAAGATAGCGATAGCGTACCTGTATTACGAGCACTTGTTGGGAGTGATGATTTGCTATTAGATATTACCCCACCGCCAATACTAACAACTTCGGTGTTTCCACTGGCGGTAGTAATAGTGATTGTGCCCGGTTGGGTAGTAACAGCAGCTGGTTTTGGTACAAATTCTGAGGGCAGGATCATGGTCACCTTATCAAAATAGCCCTGCAGTTTAACGCCGAACTCGCCGTTCTTATCTGCGGTTTTTGTTGACCAATGGAAATCAAGGCCTTTTGATTTATAATTATACTCGCCCGAATAATAAGCGCCAATACCAAAGGTGCTGCCGGTTTTAGGGTTTTCGAGGGTCCAGTCAAGCGAAGGATAAATACGCGTTCCGGAGGGATTCGATCCGCCGTTTAACGCTACATAGGCAGCGGAAGCCGAAGTATGATGGTCAAAACCAAGGCCTACAGCCAGGGTGTTATTATTGTGATACCCACCCGACCAGGCAAAATTTAAGGTAAGACCGTTTGACATGTCGGTCACACTTTCAGTACCGGTACCGCCGGTAATTGGGCTATGATCGCCGGTTTGCGTATAGTAGCTGGATACAAAATTAACCTCGTCGAGATGAAACTCCCGGGGGTCGTACCCCGTTTTGTCGTCTGACCCTTCAACGGGTGTATAAAGACTAAAAGGCGGCTTTTTTTGCACAGTATCTTGCTGTACCTGAGCATAAGCGCTCATCCGGCACACCAGCGCAAATCCTAATATTGATAGATATACTTTTTTCATTATTGTGTAAGGCTACCGCTATTTTAATTACATCCGCAACCGCCACCTGTTTTGCCGGCATTTGCTCCTGCTGCTGCTTCGCGGTAGGATTGAAAATTCATTTCATTTTTTTCAACCTTGCGGTTGGTAAGCGCCATTTCTGAGTCGTTTAACCTGTTCTTTTGGTATTCTTTTAAATGAACACATGAGCTTAAGCCAAGTGTAAGCGTAAAGGCTGCTAAAGCAATAATCAATCGTTTTTTCATGATAAGAAATAGAATTCCTGTTAAAAGACTTTCTTCAAAGAATCCCTGTTAACAAGTATAAGGTTGTATTCTGAACTGAAAATGAAATTTTTCATCTATAGGTGTTAAAACATATAATTTTAACTTTAATTAACATTTCTGTTACAAAATTTCCGATAATGTTCTAAAAAAGCAAAGGCGGACCTAAGTCCGCCTTTGCTGAAATTTAATTTATCCGAATCAGCAACAAAGTAAATTGCTGCTGAGCTGAACATTATTTAAGTATCCACATGATACCATTGATGTCGTCATTACCACTAAACTGGCTTGCCAGGGCAGCATTGTAGTTAGCAGTGTTAGCAGAACGCTCAGAAGAAGGATACTGGAAACGTAATGCAATACGTTGCCCATTACCTGTTCCCGGACCGGTAGTAAATGTTGGCACTCCGGTACGCCTGAATTGGAAATAAGCTTCCAAACCCGAATGACGGAACAGCGCCAGGTATTTTTGCTGCAATATCTGGGTTAATCCTGTTGCACCAGCGGTGTATTTAACTGTAGGTTGTGCATAATAGGTTGCCCAGTTGATATTAATATTGAAGGTATCATAATTACCCAGGTTGGCCACACCACTTGAACCTGGACGGTAAAAATAAGCAGTATATGTTCCGGTTACCGGGATACCGTAAGATGCCATTGAAGCCTGAATTCCCGTAACATAATAGGTTTCGGCATTGCCTGGTGCCCAACCGCGGTTGATACCTTCAGCAATATTAAATTCCTGCTCGGCGAAACCGATCTGTATGCTTGGTTCGCCTGTGTAAGTTGAATAATAACGGTGACGGTTCAGGAACGAATAATCCTGTGCATTGGCGTTGGCGTACATAATACCCAAATCAAGCCCGGGATCAGCACCCACAAATGATGCGAAATCAGTTGGATTCTGGTGAAGATCATCAACCAGGTGCCGTGCCGGTTCGGCTACTGCGTAAACCCTTGGATCCTGGGTAGCAGTTAACAAACTGATATAAGTTTGTGACGAGTTCTGTCTTGATCCGTTCTGTCCAAAATTATCCGGAGTTTGGGGATAATAGTTGGTTGGTGAAACAAAGTTAAACTGTAGGTTGTCATCCGAACTGGTCATCAAAGGATACTTGGCCGGATTGCTAACGATACTTGCAAACTGGGTTGCAACATTTAAATCGCCATCCGAAGTTTTTTTGCTTAACTCTATCAGCAGCCTGATGCGGTAAGCATTAACAACCTTTTGCCATTTGGTCAGATCTCCGTTAAAGAAGAAATCTCCGGAAACGCTGTTTCCGCCGGCTGTTATCAGTGAAGTAAGATCAGTGTTGGCACTTTCTAACCAGGCAAGGCTTTGTTGGAATACTACTTTTTGCGAATCATAAGCAGGGGTTAGTTTACCTATGCCTTGCAGTGCCTGATTCATCGGGATATCGCCCTCTTCAAGGCTCATTTTGCTGAAAAAATAGGCACGGAAAAATTTACCAATTGCACTGTAGGGGTTAACCGCAGGCGAACCGGCTTTAGTAGCCTGTTGCTCCATTAGTACCACGTTTTTAAGTGTAGTATAATAGTTATCGCCCGAGCCAAAATCATATTGGTTATTACCGTAATAGTTGTAGTTATAAATATAGTACTGGCCGTAGATTTCAGACGAATTGTCAGGAAAGTCAACCAGGTTATATAAAATGCCGTTAAGTAATAGCGAGGCCGGAACACTGGTAGGTACGTTATTATTTATCGAGTCGGCGAGGAATGTTTTTTTACAACCGTTTGCCGTGAATAACAACAGCACTGCCGGAAGTAAATACATTTTTAAAATCTTTTTCATGATCATTTCTCCTATTTATGTTAGAATGATAATTTAATGTTTAGGCCGTAGCTGCGAACTGATGGCGATTGCAATGCAGTACTTGACGACGAAGAGTTAGCGTACTGGTCAAGATCTACGTCCTTAAATTCAGGATTTTTGTAGAAGTAGAGCAAGTTGCGGCCATAAATTGATGCAGAAGCTTTTTTAATGAAAGAATGTTGTAACCATGATTGTGGGAAATCGTAGCTAATAGTTACTTCCCTTAGTTTTGCATAGGTTTCACTCATCAGGTTAGCTTCAGTAACACCATAGTATTCGCTCGCAAATTCCTGAACGAAAACTGGCGTGGTGTTAGCACCATACTGCAGTTGGTTGTAATTAAGCACTTTGCCTGTACTTGAATCAAAGTTAGGAGCAACTCCATTTGAAATAACCACGCCTGGGGCTACATAACTACCTGTGTAAGCCGGATTTGGCGTGATACCATTAAGCGGGAAGTTTTTCCAGTCCTGGTAACGAGCAGCGCCCAACGCTCCTTCAGCAGTTAAAGCATTTGCACCACCTTGCATCGTTTTTTTGTGCATATAGTCAGAAATCACACCACCTACGGCGCCGTCAAACTGGAAGCTGATGCTTAAATTGTTGTAATGAAACTTGTTATAGAATGACCAGTTAAAATCAGGTGTAGTATGACCTAAATTTTGTGCAACCGGGTTTCTTAATGCTTCGCCGTTAGATCCGTAGATAATAGTACCGGTTGGTGTTCTAACAAAAGCCGATCCGTATAAAATATCAGTACGATCACCCTGGTGGAAGAAAGTATTATAGGTTGATTGTCCCGGAGGCAATTGATCAAAGACCTGTTTGTAAGTAGCAATATTTGCTAATACATCCCATCCAAAACCGCTAAGGTCTCTGATCGGAACACCAGATACTGAAAACTCATAACCGGTAGTTTTGGTCTTCAACGCGTTGATATATTCGGTAGTGTAACCCGTTGCCGTTGAAATAGAGTTTGCAAGGATCTGCGGACCGTCGATATATTGGAAGGTAGTTGCAGATAAGCTTAAACGGTTATGCAGGAATTTAATATCCAAACCTTCTTCGTAGTTAACACGGGTTGAAGTTTTGATGCCGCTGGCGTACAGGCTGTTTGGTCCGTAACCTGCAGTTTGGCTGTTATATGGTTTTGCAGTTGAATATGAACTATTCAAAGCGTAAGTCGGTCCATTATACGGTGAGGTATAAATGGAACCATAACCAAGTGGATTATTAAATAACGATGGTCCTGTACCGCCACCAAAAGCAGTTATCGAGCTGTAAGGCGCAGGTCCGATGGATGGGCTGGTTGCGTCACTACGTATATTTGCATAAGAGACCCTGCCTTTCAGGAAGGAGATAAAATCAGGTAGTTTAATGTAATCAGAGATCACTGTAGCTGCTGAAAGACTAGGGTAAAGGTAAGTTGTTGGTTGCTGGAACGCTGATGAATACTCGTTACGGATAGTTGCCGATAATGTGGCGTATTTACCGAACGAAGCATCCAATGATGCAAATTCACTCAACTGTAATTGGGCCGAATTGAAGCTGGTAGCTTGCAAGGCATTTTGAGAGTTACTGAATGAATATACGCCCGGTACGTTCAAATAGTCAGTTGAAACCCAGCTTGAATTGTATTTGAAGCTGCGCAGGTTACTACCAATCAGACCAGAAAAATTGAAGAAGTTGGCCACAGTGTAATTGTAGTTCAAAGTCAACAGAGTGTTGTTATCGAACAGGTCGCGACGATCTTCGCGGTAATCACCTCTGTTTCCTTCACGTCCGTAAGGGTGAGCCGAATAAGGCATATCTTCCGTACGTAAAACATTATAGGTGCTTACTTCTGATTTCAGGCTCAGGTTCAGGTTGCTGTTAAAAGTGTAAGTGCCGGCTACATAACCGTATAAATCATTTTTGTGATGACCTCTTGTCCATATCTCTGTTAACAGGTATGGGTTATGGTAACGGGTGTATTCCTCAAAATTTGATTGTACATTGGTTTTTCCAGGCTGCCAGATGGCTTTGATATCTGGTGCGTTAACGCTCCAGTCAGCCCCTGTCCAGATGGCCAGGTTATAGATGATCGAGTTAGGGCCGTATTGAACGTCCGGAAAATCGTCAGTACTCTGGCGGTTAAAGTCGACACTGGCTTCAAATTTTAGTTTTGAAGTAGCGTTAAATGAACCATAGAAGTTAACGTTCGCGATATCCAGGTATTGGAAAGGAATATAACTGTTCTGGTGTTGTTGCGAGGCCGAAAAGCGTGTGGTGTAATTTTCGCCAACGTCAGTTACTGCAACATCGTTATTGGTTTGATAACCGGTACGCAGGAAATTAGCCAGATTGTTGGCGCCGCGGGCTGTCCATGGTGTTCCCTGGCGAACGCCGTTAACTACCGGGCTGTCATACTGTTGGATCAACTGCCCGTTGAAATAAGGCCCCCAGATATCGTAATCGCTATCCACACCACCCGGTGCGCCACCTTTACCATCAACGAATTGATAGTAAGTGTTTTCGCCCGGACCGAATGAATGCTGTACACGAGGGAAAGCTATAAAGCCCGAGTTAATCACGGTACTGCTATTGATCTCAACCGAAACGCCTTTCTTGTTCTTATCACCTTTTTTTGTGGTGATCAGGATAGCGCCAAATTGTGCACGACTACCGTAAAGCGCTGCTGCAGCCGGTCCCTTTAACACCGTATAAGTGTCGATGTCGTCAGGGCTTAAATCGAAAGTATCGGAGTTAAATGGCAAACCGTCGATAACGTACAGCGATACGGTATTACCGCGGATAGTAACATTTGGTGTACCTAAAATTTCGGATGTTGCGCCTACCTGCAAGCCGGCCACTTTACCGATAAGGCCGTTAATCGGGTTAGGGTCCCGCGCGGTAGTTAACTGATCGCCGTTTACGGTTTGGGTTGCATAACCCAGGCGGCGGGTTTCCTTTTTAACACCAAGTGCCGTAACAGTAACTTCGCTAAGCGCTTTGCTGTCGGCTAAAAGTGTAACATTGTAAGTGCTTTGTTCGCTAACAGTAACCTGTTGCGATAGGAAACCGATAAAGCTGAATGAAAGTACCTGGCCTTTCTCCGCAGCCAGGATAAAATGGCCGCTGACATCGGTAACCGTACCTTTGCTAGTTCCCTTAAGTGTTACGCTAACACCGGGAAGCGGTTGCTTGTTTTCGTCGGTTACTGTACCACCGATCTTGTTTTGCCCGAGCAAAGTTGCCGGGATCAGGCACCATAACAATACAGGTATGAGTGCCCGAAAGTGAATGTAAAAATGCTTCATTTGTTTCAATTAATGGATAAGAATTTCTTGAAACAATGATATTCTTAGTTTATAAATAGTAAACTAAGTTTAAATTAAGTAAACCTTATGCTTGTGTCTGAAAAGCGTTAAGAAAAGATATTATTCTAACAATAATGTTACAATAGTCTTAACTAAGCTTAATAATAAGGAAATAAGCAGGCTAATTATTTTTATAAAGATGACTGACTGCTAAAAGTTTCAGATGATTGAGGCTTTTTAAAGGCACATCTGTTTCTTTCGCTTTGTCGTCCCAATAACGGAAGCGTATGTACAATTCAGCATCGGGATTTGATTCAAACTTTCTAGCTTCTTCAACCGTCATTGGTCCGCCCTGGAATCCGAGTGTAGCGCGGCTGGCTTCCGAGAGCTGATTATAATATTCAGGATTTTTAAAGGTGAGGTACCGTTTGGCGATCACATGACTTTGCACCAGGGCAGCCATGCGCTCCGAGAATCCATGTTCACGCAGATAATTTGCACCCAGTTTTTCGTGTTCCATCATACCAAACCCACCCATGCTTACTGCTTCGTTGGCGCTTGCACACAGGTGCCCGATATCATGAAAAAATGCAGCTAAAATTACTTCATCTTCGTAACCTTCTTCTTCAGCCAGGGCAGCAGCCTGCAACATATGCTCCAATTGCGAAACTGGCTCACCGATATAATCTTCGTCGCCATGTTTTTCATATAGGGCAAAAACTTTTTCTACTATCGTCTCTGGTTCAAAGGCCGCTTTTCGCATTTTATTGTGAGTTTAAGCAAATAAACAGTTTAGCTGTTATCAAATCGTTAAATCAATATCATAAATTCTGCGCAGTATACCATACAGGAAAAATAACTGTTGATAACCTACAGAAAGTTAACTTTTTTATTTAGGCATTTTGCGATCATAAATCTATTTTGCGTCACCAATTTTAAATATTTCCCTCTTTAAATATTTCACACCATTGAAACCAATACTGGAAGACGACATTCTGTTACAGATCAGTAACAGCATAAAAGCGCGCCGGCGCGAAAAAGATATTACCGTTCAGGAACTGGCGGCCTTGGCTAATGTGAGCAAAGGATTGATCTCACAAATTGAAAATAATCGCACTATACCCTCCCTGTTGGTACTTATTGATATCATCAGGGCACTGGACATTGATTTGAACGAATTTTTTAAAAATATCCGCACGGCTAACAAACAAGTGCCGATACTGGTATTACGGCGCGCAGACTACCAGAATTTTGAAAAAGAAAACGCAAAAGGCTTTAGTTACCAGCGTATCCTGTCGCGTTTTATCGACCATTCGACGATCGATATCGTATTACTTGAACTGGAGCCAAATGCTTCCCGACCACTCGTAGAAACCGATGCTTATGAGTATAAATACCTGCTCTCGGGCGAAATAGACTACCAGTTTGAAGATGACCGAAGCATACACCTCGAGGCGGGCGACTCAATACTATTCGATGGTCGCATTCCGCATACGCCGGTCAACCTAAGTAACCAAAAAGCCTGCCTGCTGGTTGTTTATTTTTTTGGTGAGAAAAAATAGGCAGCTGGTGATTTGTTAAATAGAGGCTATTATTTGATTTTATATTTGGGCTTGTACAGAATCACCAGTTAACCAAATAACTAATCACGGGGTTTATCAGTTAACTAATCACAAAACCTTAACATTAAATTCGTTCGCTATTAATAAACAAAGTTTAGCATTGCTCAACATTAACGAGTTATGCAAAAGCTTAGAGCGGGGGTTGCGAAATGGCCATATGGGGTAATATCAGTTTTGGCGGCTATTTCGTCATTTGGCGCCTATACTTCTATGTATGCTTTCAGGAAAGCATTTGCTGCAGGCACTTTTAGCGGACTCCAATACTGGCATATCGATTACAAGGTCTGGCTGGTTGTAGCGCAGATTATTGGCTATACACTCAGTAAATTTTATGGTATCAAGTTTATCGCCGAATTAAAACCGGGCGAACGTGCAAAAAATATCCTGTTATTGATAGGTATTGCCTGGCTGGCCTTGTTGCTTTTCGCCATCGTGCCGGCGCCTTATAATATTGTTTTCCTGCTGATCAATGGTTTTCCTCTCGGCTTAATATGGGGTTTGGTATTTGGTTACCTGGAGGGTCGCAAATCAACGGAATTTATGGCAGCCGTTTTGTCGATAAGCCTGATTTTTGCATCAGGATTTGTAAAAACCATAGCCAAAGCGCTGATGCATAATTTTCATATCAGCGAATTTAATATGCCGGTTTTAACGGGGGCATTATTTGTAGTGCCGTTAGTTCTCTTTGTCTTTTTACTCGAACTGATCCCTCCGCCAAACGAAGAAGACATGCGCTTGCGCACCAAACGTCAGCCAATGAATGCCGAAGAGCGCAGTAACTTTATCAAACGCTTTTTACCCGGTATCCTATTAACACTGGTCATTTATGTGCTGCTCACCATTATGCGCGATGTAAGAGATAATTTCGAAGTTGAAATTTGGGGCAGTTTCGGCATAAAAGACACGACCATTTACACCAAAACAGACACCATCATATCTATTATAGTGCTGGGTGCAAT
>CAIPPO010000012.1 GCA_903866915.1 uncultured Mucilaginibacter sp.
CAAAATTGATGAAAAAGCTGTTGATAACGTTTACGGTCACCCTGGGTTTGTTACTTAGTATCAATAGGGTAAAAGCACAGGAAAAGGTTGCCTATGTTAATTTTGCTGAATTGGTAAAAGCGCTTCCGGAAGCTGCCGATATTAAAGCAAAAGTTGACGCTTACAGTAACCAGTATATGGATCAGCTAAAAGCGATGTATACCGAATACCAGGGAAAAGGGCAAGATTTTCAAAAACAGCAGTCGGCAATGACAGATGCTGTTCGCACAGCAAAACAAGTTGAATTGGCCGATTTGCAGAAGCGAATGAACGACTACCAGAATGAGGCCCAGCAAAAAGTGGCAGCCCGTACTGATGAACTTTCTAAACCGATTTTAGCTAAAGTTCGGGCAGCAATCGCACAGGTTGCGAAAGAAAAAGGGTATACCTATGTGTTGGACGCATCACAAACTGACCTGATTGTATCTCCACCAGGTGATAACCTTGGGCCGGCAGTAAAAGTTGTACTCGGTATTAAATAAGTAATTTGAACATATTTTATTGAAGCGGACATTTAAGAGCCGCTTTTTTTATTTTTGTAGTTGTGGCAGACAAACAACCCATCGGTATTTTCGACTCAGGCTATGGTGGTTTAACCGTATTCCGTTCTATAGCCAGGTTGTTGCCCGACTATGATTTTATTTATCTGGGCGACAACGCCAGAGCTCCCTATGGCAACCGGTCGTTCAATACCATCCATCAGTATACGCTGGAGGGGGTGCAAATACTTTTCGACGTGGGCTGCCCGCTGGTGATACTGGCTTGCAACACAGCTTCTGCAAAAGCGCTGCGCACCATCCAGCAACGCGATCTTCCAAATATCGATGCTACTAAAAGGGTTTTAGGCGTTATCCGCCCTACAGCTGAAGTGATCGGCAATTTCAGCGGATCAAAAGAAATAGGTGTTTTGGGCACCAGGGGTACCGTGCAGTCGGGTTCATACCTGATGGAAATCAATCATTTTTTTCCAGACGTTAAGGTTTACCAGCAGGCATGCCCGCTTTGGGTGCCGCTGATTGAAAATGCCGAATATGACCAGCCCGGTGCCGACTATTTTGTCAAAAAATACCTCGATCAGGTTTTGGCACAATCGGCTAAGATCGACACTTTGCTATTGGCTTGTACCCATTACCCGCTCCTGAAAGCAAAAATTGAGGCCTATCTGCCCAATCATATCCGCGTGGTACCGCAGGGCGATATTGTGGGAGCCAGCCTGGTTGAATACCTGAACAGGCATCCGGAAATGGCAGCACGCCTGTCAAAAGGAGGCTTGCAACGGTTTTTTACCACCTCAGATGATACGATGGATTTTGATCATCATGCCTCCTTGTTTTACGGCGAGCCGGTACTGTCCGAATTTATTGCGATTAAGTAAGCAGCAAGTCAATACGAAGGTAACTCAGCGCTTGTTGTGCGTATGAAATCTGCTCAATCAAGCAAAAATGTTTAAGTTTGCAGTTAACGCAAACTGATCGTTGAACTTTTACCTCAAATATTTCACTATCGCTATAGGCCTGTTTGCATTTTCAGGCATTTTTGCTTTGTTTGGTGTATATGCCGAGCGTAAAGTTTCCGCTTTTATCCAGGACAGACTGGGCCCAACGGAGACCGGTAAATATGGCTTATTGCAAACTCTGGCCGATGTGATCAAATTGCTGATCAAAGAGCCCATCATACCGGCAGCAGCAGACAGAATACTCTTCATGATGGCACCCGGATTGATCTTTATCGCGGTATATTTAGGCTTTGCGGCCATTCCCTGGTCGGGCGGGGTGGCGCCATCAAATCTTAACCTTGGTTTGTATTATATCTTCGCCATTCTATCTATCGAAACCTTAGGCATATTAATGGCTGGTTGGGGATCCAATAACAAATATTCTATTTTGGGTGCTATGCGGTCGGCTGCGCAAATTATTTCTTATGAGATACCGGCGGGTTTTGCCATTATTTCTGTTGTCATGATCGCACAGTCGCTTAACCTGCAAACTATTTCAGCACAGCAGGGGATATTGTCCTCAGAACATACCAAATTTTTAGGTATTTGGGATGTAACAGCAAATGGAGGTATTTTGAGCTGGAACATTTTTCGGGCACCCCACCTGATGATCGCTTTTGTGGTATATTTTATAGCTTCATTGGCCGAAAGTAACCGGGCACCATTTGATATCCCTGAAGCTGAGTCGGAACTAGTGGCCGGTTTCCATACCGAGTTTACCGGAATGCGCTTTGGTTTTGTTTTTTTGGCCGAATATTCGATGATGTTTTTGGTATCGATGATTGCCGTCGTATTATTTTTAGGGGCCTGGAATACACCACTACCCAATATTGGCGTAGTAAGGCTGGCCGACTGGACAACCAACTCTATATGGGGCGTATTCTGGACGGTCGTCAAAGTGTTGACACTGGTAGGCATACAGATGTGGATACGATGGACGCTGCCACGCATGCGTGTGGATCAGTTAATGAATTTATGCTGGAAGGTGTTAACGCCCCTGGCTTTTATATGTGTGTTGGTGTCGGGCATATGGCGGTTGTGGGTGATGTAGTTTTTGAGTCCGAAAGCAGGATTTCGAAATGAACCAAAACCAAAAAGCCCCTCTCCCCTGGAGAGGGGTTGGGGTGAGGCGACAAAAGAAAGTGCGGAAGCAGGATTAAAGTATAAGGCAAAACCAAAAAGCCCCTCTCCCCCGGAGAGGGGTTGGGGTGAGGCGACGATTACAAAGTAAAACAAACAACTGTGTTAAAAAACTTCTTCAACGGATTCAAAACAGCATGGCAAGGCATGAGTCTCACCCTTGCGCATCTTTTTGCTTCCCACCGGAAGCGAAAGATCGTGCGGGTGAGTGCCGATAATTACTTTGAACAGTTGGGAGGCACTAACACCATTCAATATCCTAAACAACAATTGCCCGTGCCCGAAGTAGGGCGATACCAGTTGGACGTGGAGATAGACGATTGCATCGTATGCGATCTCTGCGCCAAGATTTGCCCTGTTGATTGCATCGATATCGAAGCCATCAAAGCTACTGAGGCCATAGGGCAGACCTCCGACGGTACCACCAAACGCCTGTATGCCGCTAAGTTTGACATTGATATGGCCAAGTGCATGTACTGCGGTTTATGCACCATTGTATGCCCTACGGAGTGTATTGTGATGACCAACCAGTACGACCGCTCGGTATTTGAATTGAAGGATCTGAACTACGAGTTCTCAGATATGACACCCGGGGATGCCGCCGAAAAACGTGTCCTGCTCGAAAAGCAGGTAGCCGAGCGCCAGGCAGCCAAGGAAGCAGCCCTAAAACAGAAGGGGGGTGAAGCATGACCCTGGTGAAAGTGATGTTTTACCTTTTAGGCTTCATTGTGCTGGCTTCAGCATTATTTATTGCCGCCAGTAAAAATTTGGTCCGTACCATCTTTATGTTTTTTGTGACCCTGATGGCACTGGCCGGCTTATATGTGCTGGCTTTGGCCGATTTTATCGCTATCACTCAAATTGTAGTTTATGTTGGCGGGGTTTTAGTATTGATGATCTTTGCTTTCATGCTCTCGGGAAGGGATACGCTGGCCAATTTGCAAGCGCAGCAAAATCATTTCATCAGCTTTAGTAAACTACCTGCTTTATTGCTGGCAATTGCATTCTTTATAGTGCTAGTGAATGTTTTATTCAGGACCGATTTTAACTCCCTGCCCTGGGTAAATGATGCCATCGCTCAAAAAAATGTGATAGCTCCGAATGATGCCATGACAGGCAATATCGGCGTAAGCCTGATTACCCGTTACCTGCTGCCTTTCGAGATCTTATCCATTTTACTGCTGGCCGCTCTGGTAGGTGCCGCCCATATATCAAGAAAGGAGCAAAGCGCATGATCAATCTATCCGATTTTCTGCTGGTAAGCGCCGGATTGTTTTGTATAGGGCTTTACGTCATCCTCACCAAACGCAACTCGATACAGGTTTTGATCGGTATCGAGCTGATGCTGAACGCAGCCATCCTCAACCTGGTAGCTTTTGGTAAATACGATAAAATCAGCAATGGCGGGCAAACCTTTGCCCTGTTTGCCATCGTGCTGGCCGCTGCTACGACAGCAGTAGCCCTGGCCATCATCCTCAACGTCTACAAAAAATACAAAACCATTGACCCCGGCAAAACCGATCATTTGAAGGATTGAGATGAGCAAGCAACCCACAACCGTCATTGCGAGGAACGAAGCAATATCCAAACCATGCCAGTCATGGACCGGAATGCACACCCCACCCCCCGTCATTGCGAGGAACGAAGCAATCTCCAAACCATGCCAGTCACGGACCACAAAGCCCACAACCCCAACCGTCATTGCGAGGAACGAAGCAATCTCCAAACCATGCCAATCATGGACCGGAATGCACACCCCACCCCCCGTCATTGCGAGGAACGAAGCAATCTCCAAACTTTGCCAGTCAAAAACCGGAAACTCTTTCAGTAAACGCCTGCCGCAAGCAATATTTCTCTTATCCTGCTCAACGCTGTCGCTCAATTCAATCGCCCAAAAGAAAGATACGATCGGAGCCAAAACAATGTATGATCTGCTTCAGCAAATCAAAAAGCAACCCGGTACCTCGGATCCTTTAGTAATCGTTGATGATTCAGTATTTAAAGGAGACCTACATAAGATCGATGAACAGAACGTCCGAGAAGTTCAGGTGATTAGAGGCGATGCCGCGAAAGAAATTTACGGCCCTAAAGCTAAAACTGGAGTATTTATTATAAAAACTAAGACCGGGATGCTCAACGCATTTACGGAACCCGAAAACTTACCGCTTCCGCCGAAACGAAGGAAAGTGATGTACGTAGTAGATGGCGAGGTTGTTGATACGATTCAAGTCAACCCATCCGAAATATTAGAAAAAAAAATATTGCCCAAAGAGGATATGAAGAATGCCTTTCCTGATTCTCCGGTTGATTCTCTTGTATTAATAACAACGAAAGCGGGGGTAGTAAAATCCTATCAAAACAAATTTTTCGCTTTTTCAAAAGATTATAAACAGTTTATCGAAAATAATTATGGTGGGGTCATTACTTATTTTATCGACGGAAAAATTGTGAAAGAAGATGACTTGGACTTTATCACGAAGCTATATAATATTCCAGCCAGCAAAATCCAATCAGTAGTCACCCAGTCCCCGAAACCCATCGAAAGCTGGGTCGGTTTAAACGTGTTCATCACCACTAAAAAATAACATTGCAAGACTTCCTCACCCATATCGACACCCTAACCACTAAGTTCGCCTTAACAGCAGTACTACTTCCGCTATTGGCAGCAATAGTGAACTATGGCCTTCCTACAAAATCAAAAATTACCGGGTGGATATCCACGCTGGCTATCCTGGGCAGCGCGATACTCTCCACCTTCATCTTCGCCAAAGTATGGAACCAACACGAGGTACACCAGCAACAGCTATGGTTCAGTATTGGCGATACTAAGGTATATGCCGGTGTCCTGCTCAATAACCTATCGGTATTGATGCTGGTATTGGTATCGCTGGTGGCTTTGCCGGTGCATATTTACTCTACCGCTTATATGAAGGAAGATGCCCGGTATGGTCGCTATTTTACCTATTTGAGTTTTTTCTGTTTCAGCATGCTGGCGCTGGTGGTTACTGATAACCTGGTACTTTTTTATGCCTTCTGGGAATTGGTAGGTTTTTCATCGTACCTTTTGATTGGCTTCTGGTTCACCAAACCCAAAGCCATCCTCGCCAATAAAAAAGCCTTTATCATGAACAGGATAGGGGATATCGGCTTGTTAACCGCTATCATTACCCTGTTTGTTTCTTGCCATACATTTGATATTACACAGCTGTTTGGTGCCAATGCGCTTGTGAAAACAATAGCCATACCAACCAACTGGCAATACCTGGCCTGTGCAGGCTTATTCCTGGCGGTGGCGGCAAAATCGGCGCAATTTCCGCTACATACCTGGCTGCCTGATGCTATGGAGGGACCCACCTCTATTTCCGCATTGATCCATGCGGCGACTATGGTTGCCGCTGGTGTGTTTTTGCTGGGAAGATTTTACCCTTTCTTCACCCCGGATGAGCTCACGATACTGGCTATTATCGGCACCTTTACCGCCTTTATGGCCGCAACAATCGCGCTCACGCAAAACGATCTGAAAAGGATCCTGGCTTATTCTACCATATCTCAATTGGGCTATATGGTAGCGGCAATGGGTATCGGCGCTTATTCTTCCTCGCTCTTTCATTTGGCAACGCATGCCTTTTTCAAATGCCTCTTGTTTTTGGTGGCTGGTATCGTTATCCACGAAATGCAGCATATCAAAGAGGAAAATAATTTAGAGATCGACCCTCAGAATATCCAGTCTATGGGCGGCCTCCGCAAAAAACTGCCCTTAACCTTTATTGCCGCTGTTGTCGGAGGATTGGCATTGATCGGCTTCCCGCTAACATCCGGCTATTTATCCAAAGACAGTATCCTGGTGAAGTCGTTTGAATGGGCGGAAGACCGCAACGGGCTGGAAAAGCTGCTCCCTATGGTGTTATTTATCAGCAGTTGGCTGACGGCATTTTATGTTGCCAGGATGATCTACAAGGTGTTCTTCGGTGAATTTAAACCGGCTATCAGCAACCCTAAAATTAAACTGCATATCAGCGATGGTGGCTGGCAATATAAACTGCCATTGATATTGTTGGCGATAGGTTCGCTTTTCCCTTTATTTTCGTTCAATCCATTGGCGTCAGAAAATGCCTGGTTGGTCAAAGGGTTTTCTTCGGCGGATACCGCCAACGAGCTTAGCATTTACCAAACTTATATACCCGTATTGGTTAACCTTGGCGTTGTGCTGGTATTGTACTGGGCCTACACTATTTATATCGGGCAAAGAAGACTGCCCATTTCCGCCACAGCCTTTTTGGTTCGGTTTTCTTATAACGAATGGTATATAGACCGAAGTTACCAGCGCATCATAGTTAAACCTGTATTGGCTCTAAGTAGATTTGCCCGTTGGATCGACCCTAATATTATCGACGGATTTATACATTTGCTGTCAAAAATTACCCTTGCCTTTGCAAAAGTGACCGAATGGCTCGATAAAAATATTGTCGATGGCTTTTTACACCTGCTGGCTGCTTTAGTGCTTGGTATCGGTAATTTTGCGCGCCGCTTTCAAAATGGGAAAGTTCAATATTACCTGTTTAGTATGCTGGCGATTATACTGGCTATTTTTATCTTTAAAATCCTGATCTGAACCCGATGAATTTACTGTCGCTGCTCATATTCGCTCCCCTGTTGTTCGCACTGCTCATCGTGGTGCTGCCTTCGTCGCTGCGTGCAGGATTTAAATATATCAACCTGCTGGCTACGCTGGTACAGCTGGGTATCAGCATCCTCATCTACCTGCAATTTAAGACTGGCAGCGGTTTTGCCGGTGTTAATGTTGAGTCACAATTCCAGTTCCTGCAAAAGCTACCCTGGATCAACCTCGACCTGGGCAGCATGGGCCATATGCAGATCGATTATTTTGTAGGGATCGATGGAATTTCCATCACCTTAGTTATGCTTACCTCGGTGGTGATGGTGATTGCAGCTTTAGCTTCCTGGGAGATCAAAAGTAACCTCAAAGGCTATTTCGCTTTATTCCTGCTGCTCAATACGGCTATTGTTGGTGTATTTTGTGCCCTCGATTTCTTCCTGTTCTATATTTTTTACGAACTGATGCTGCTACCGCTCTATTTCCTTATCGGTATGTGGGGTGGGGCAAGGCGGCAATATGCGGCCATTAAGTTCTTCCTGTATACCCTGTTTGGCTCGGTGTTCATGCTGCTGGTGATGATTGGACTATACCTGTCGGTAAAGGACCCGGTAACAGGCAATCATACTTTTAACATGATCCAGATGATGAACCCGGCTAACTATGACGCGGGTTCGGTATTCTCCGTACTGGCGCACAAGACCATTTTCGGCATCTCTGCGCGGATTGTTGGCTTTGTCGTGCTGTTTATCGCTTTTGCCATCAAAGTTCCCGTGGTGCCCCTGCATACGTGGCTACCGGATGCGCACGTAGAGGCACCTACACCGGTATCCATCATTTTAGCCGGTGTGCTGCTAAAAGTAGGCGGCTATGGTATCATCCGTATCTGTTTAGGCATTTTCCCTGATATTGCTGCCGCCGGGGCATGGTGGCTTGGCCTTTTGGGTGTTATATCCATCATCTATGGCGCATTGAACGCATTGGCGCAGCGCGACCTGAAACGATTGATCGCTTATTCATCTGTTTCCCACATGGGTTTTGTGCTATTAGGTATTGCCTCACAAACAACCGAAGGCATTAGTGGTGCCTTGATGCAAATGGTGAGTCACGGTTTTCTTTCCACCATGCTGTTCTTCCTGGTAGGGGTGATATACAATCGGGTGCACGACCGCGAGATTTACCATTTCCACGGCCTGGGCAACCTGATGCCAAAGTATACCACGTTTGTGCTGATCGCGTTTTTCGCATCGCTGGGGCTTCCGGGGTTATCAGCATTTATGGGTGAATCATTCTCCTTGCTGGGTGCTTTTAAATCGACCTCCGTTAATGGCTTCCTGCCTTATTGGATGGCCGTGACCGGGTCAGTAGGTGTATTGCTGAGCGCAGCTTATTTCCTCTGGACACTACAGCGCATGTTTTTTGGATCGCTCTCGCTAAAAGGCGGCGACGTATGGAAAGCAGCGTTAGTCGACCTAAATACCCGTGAAGTGTTAACGCTGCTGCCCCTGGCTGCGCTGGCTTTGGCACTGGGTATTATGCCTTCGCTGGTGTTTGATAAGGTGAATGAATCGGTTTTGGCACTGGTCCATTTTTTAGGTAATAAATAAATATTCGGTTTTTCGGTTGCAGCTTTATGGAATAGCCGCTTCCAGAGCATCATTGATACAAAACCCGTTTAGGGGTTCAATCAATAAATGTTCATTTAAACCGAAGACCATGTTAAAAAATTCATTAATGGCTGTTTGCTTTTCCCTTATTGCAATAACATCACAAGCTGATGAAGGCCAAAAGATCAGTTCAAAAGTTCAGCGGGTAATTGTGTTCCTTAGCGGGGCACAGGTTAAGCGTACAGCCGATGTTAGCATCAAACAGGGTACATCAACTCTTATTTTCAATAACCTTTCGCCTGATATTGATGCCCAAAGTATTCAGGTGCATGCCAATGGGCCCTTCACGATCCTTGCGGTAAAGCACGAAATGGATTTTATCAACGAGCAGGCCAAGCAAACTACAGCCGAAGAACTCAGGGCCAAACAAAAAGCACTTCGCGATAAGATCAATTTCGAAAGCAACTTTTTAACTATTTACGAAGAGGAAGCTAATCTGCTGCGTAAAAATCAGGTAGTATCGGGCGAAACTACAGGGTTAGATGTGGTAAAGTTGAAACAGGCATTGGATTTTCAGACCGAACGTTTTACCGAGATCCGGAAAAAAGAGCAGGCGATCAACAGTGAAATCGAGGATCTGAACCGGGAACTGCAGAAATACGACAAGCAACTGGCCGATCTTTCCAAGGGAATTTCAACAGCTACCAGCAATGTGATCGTAACCGTAGCTTCAAAAACAGCACTGCAAGCCGAATTTTCGTTAAGTTATGTTGTACGCAGTGCAGCCTGGTTTCCAACCTACGATATCAGGGCAAAAGATATCAATAGCCCCATACAGATATCTTACAAGGCCAATGTTTCCCAGCAATGTGGCGAGGAATGGAAGAATATCCGGCTGACGTTATCAACCGGTAACCCATCAGTTAGTGGCAGCAAGCCCGAATTGAATCCATATTTTCTGGGTTACGGTATGTATTATTCCAACCCTGCAAGTTTGCCCAATACGGTTAGTGGTAGAGTGATCGGTAGTGATGACAACCAACCGGTAGTTGGCGCGACTGTAAAAGTAAAAGGTACTTCTATTGGGTCGGTAACCGATGTAAATGGTAATTATTCATTACAACTGCCCCATGGTGCACAAGGTTTGGTTGTGTCTTTTATCGGCTATAAATCACAGGAAACAGCTATTACAGGCGGGCAGGCAAGTTTCAGGATCGAGCCGCAATCTTCTGCTCTAAACGAAGTGGTAGTTACCGGTTACTCCTCAAAGCGTAAGTCTGATATAAGTGGTGCCGTTTCAACTATCAGTATGGATGGTCAGCCAGGAGCTTCACCCTCAGTATATATCAGAGGTAATAGTAGTGTTAATAGCGATAATTTACAGGGCATGGCAGCAGGAGTGACGATCACAAAAACACTCCCTATTGAAGTGAACCAGGTTGAAAACCAAACCAATATAGAGTTTGATATTACCGACCCCTATACCATTACCAACGATGGCAAACAATGTACGGTTGATATCAATGAGTTCGATTTGAAAGCCATTTATCAATATGCTGTGGTGCCCAAAGTAAGTACTGATGTGTTTTTAACAGCGAAATTAACCGACTGGAATAAATATAATTTTCTTTCGGGTGAGGCTAATTTGTTTTTTGAAGGTACATTTATCGGCAAATCGGTCATTGATGCAAATGCTACAGCCGATACGCTGAATTTATCACTGGGTGCCGATAAGAATATTGTGGTTACACGAATTTCTGTTAAAACGCTGACCGAGAAGCAAAATCTGGGCTCGAACCGGAAAGAAACACGCGATTGGGAAATAGAAGTGAAGAACCGTAAGAACCAATTGATAAATTTGCTGGTGGAAGATCAGATACCTGTATCGCAGAATTCTTCGATCGAGGTAGACAGACAAGAACTTTCGGGCGGCAAACTGGACGAAAAGACCGGAAAAGTGAGTTGGGATTTCCAGCTAAACCCACAGGATGATAAAAAAGTTGAATTAAGATATTTAGTTAAATACCCCAAAAGCCAATCGGTCATCGTACAATAATTAATATGCAAGGTTTGTTTTCATCACTGCACCAACAACTCAACCAGGTATTCGATAGTCTGCCGCTATTCATGCCGGAAATATACCTGTCGGCCTTGTTGGTGTTAGTTTTGTTAACCGATCTGTTATTTGGCAGGCGAAGTGGCTGGTTGTGCCGTACAATAGCGATCGCAGGTATGGTGATCGTTTTGTTCAAAGATCTCGAACAAGCGCCAATGCTGGAAAATACGGCCTTGTTTTTTAATAATATGCTCATCCTGCATACAGCAGGACTAAAATTTAAGATACTGATCGACCTCATCTCGATCCTGATGTTGCTTTATTTTGAATGGGACGCAGACTTGCGCTCCCATTCAAAAAAACTGTCCGATTTGTATACCATTACCCTTGCTGCTATCCTTGGCCTGCATCTCATGTCTATGGCAGCAAATCTATTGTCGATATTCCTTTCGGTGGAAATGGTATCTATCACTTCTTACCTGATGGTAGTTTATCGTACCGAAAGAAAATGGAGCAGCGAAGCCGGATTAAAGTATGTATTATTTGGTGCTGCATGTTCCGCTATCATGCTTTATGGTATTTCATTATTGTATGGCTTAAGCGGTACGCTCGATCTGTACACCGGCGCACTGACCTCTGGCCTTGCTCATGCCAATCCACTGACCGCAGGGCTTGCCCTGATTCTTTTTTTAGTCGGTATAGGCTTTAAATTATCTTTTGTGCCGCTGCATTTTTGGGTACCCGATGTTTATGAAGGAGCGCCCATACCAATCTCGGCTTTCTTATCCACCGTACCTAAAATTGCTGCATTTGCTTTGCTGATCAATTTCCTCTCGCCTTTTATCGACCCGGCCGTGAAATGGAAGGCCTTTGATTTTCAATTATTTTTAGCGGTTGCGGGCATCATCACCATGATCGCCGGTAATTTTGCTGCTACACTTCAAAATAATGTGAAACGCATGCTGGCTTATTCCAGTATTGGTCATACTGGTTTTGCTATGATGGCGCTTGTTAATTTTAATTTAGATGGTCAGGGAATTTCTGCTCTCCGGTTTTATTTGCTGGCATACGCTTTAGCCAGTACCGCCGCGTGGATGCTGGCCAGCTTTTTTGAAGAAGTTGCTAATGCCGAAGAACTCGAAGGATATAAAGGTCTTGGTTATAAATACCCTTTTGCAAGCATCTGCTTTGTCATCGTATTGATATCGCTTACCGGCATACCGCTTACTGCAGGCTTTAACGGGAAACTCCTGGCCTTTTCGGCGGCCTACGTTGTTTTTAGAGACACGCATCAAATTCCTTCGCTGTTATTGATGATAACCGGCGCTATCACTACAGTGGTATCCTTATTTTATTATATCAAGATTCCGCGCAATTTGTTCCTGTATAAAACCGAAAGAACTACCGGTTTCGGAACGGCCAACCGGGCGTTATTGATTTCAATTGCTATAATTGCGCTGCTGGTGCTCTATTTCGGATTATTCCCGGGTTTTGCTTACAAATATTTGTAATTACTAACCAAAACCATATTTTCTTAAAAAAATCAAAAAATACGGCTCCTTTTTTAGATAAAATAGTAATTTAGACGCCACAATTATAAACCGATTGCTGCCCTGAATTATGAAGCGTTATCTTCCCTTCCAGTTGATACTGGTCGTACTGTTATTGACTTTTCTTTTCCCTTCGGTAGAGATCACTGATCACACGAAAGCTAATTTCAACACGGGCGATGTTGCCTGGATGTTAATGTCAACGGCCCTGGTTTTGATCATGACTCCCGGTCTTGCATTTTTTTATGGTGGCATGGTGAATAAGAAAAATGTGATCTCAACCATGTTGCAAAGCGTAGTATGCATGGTGATCATCACCATTATCTGGGGTATTTTTGGTTTCAGTCTTGCTTTCGGCGACTCCTTCCACGGTATTATTGGTAATCCGGCAACCTATTTTATGATGAAGGGCATGCTGGGCAATGCCACCTGGAAGCTGGCGCCAACCATTCCTTTGCTGCTATTTGCTATGTACCAGCTAAAGTTCGCAATTATCACACCAGCGTTGATTACCGGTGCCTTTGCCGAACGTATCCGTTTCAATAGCTATATCGTTTTCCTTTGCTTGTTTTCTATCTTCATATTTTCGCCCCTGGCCCATGCTACCTGGCACCCCGATGGAATTTTGTCGAAAATGGGAGTGCTTGATTTTGCAGGAGGAACAGTTGTGCACATGTCGGCGGGATGGGCAGCTTTGGCTTCTGCTATTTACCTGAAAGGGCGCACCGAAACCAGTCATGCACCCGCCCGTGTAACTTATGTAATCATTGGTACAGGCTTGCTATGGTTCGGTTGGTTTGGTTTTAATGCCGGTTCGGCGTTTGGTGCTAATCACCTGGCTGTAAATGCGCTGGCTACCAGTACAACTGCCTCGGCAGCTGCTGGATTAACCTGGATATTTTTTGATATGCTGCGCAATAAAAAGCCGTCGGCCCTGGGTACCTGTATCGGAGCGGTAGTTGGTTTGGTAGCCATAACGCCTGCCGCAGGCTATGTGTCGGTACCACATTCATTGGCTATCGGCATTATTTCGGCACTGGTAAGTAACCTGGTTGTTGAATGGCGCAGCCGCACTTCTATTGACGATACGCTGGATGTTTTCCCATGCCATGGTGTTGGCGGGATGGTCGGTATGTTGTTGACCGGAGTTTTTGCTCACCAGAACGTTAATCCGGGAAATACAACCGGCAACGGATTATTCTTTGGCGAAACCCATTTGTTCTTTGTACAGTGTATCGCCCTTGTAGCAGCTTCTGTGTTCTCGTTTTTCGGATCGTTATTGTTATTGAAGATCACAGATATGATCTCGCCTTTACGGGTATCCAAAGAAGAGGAAATGGTAGGTTTGGATATTAGTCAGCACGGGGAGAAATTGTAAAAACGTATAATTGTACGGCTCCACAGCCGGGTTTGGTGGCGATTTTGTTTGCCGGCAAACCCGGCTTTTTATTTGATATCAGGATAATACAACCTCCATGGAAATTTCCTGAAATAAATGATAAATTTACTTCTGTTAGAAAAGCATTTCCGATGAAAAAATATTTATTGCTCGCGCTCTTGTCGGCATTCTTTATCGATGCGTTTGCTCAAACCAACGCTTCCGATACCGGCACCTTTCTGCTCCATAAATTCCAGCAGAATATCGGCAAAGAAACCTACCAGGTAATTCATGCCAAAGATGCAATCATTTATAATGCTGATTTTAAATTCGTCGATCGCGGCTCGCCCGTTCCTTTGAAGGCCGAACTCCGGGTAAACCCGGCCCTGGCCCCCTTGTCGCTTTACATTAAAGGCAACGTTGCCCGTAGTGTAACGGTAAATGATACGATCAGAATAAGCGGAAGCGATGCCTATGTTAAAGTGGATGATTCGGTCTATCATAAAAAAATCGCAGCTTTAGCTTTCCCGGTGGCGGGTTATGCCCCCACTATCGTTCAACAAGTGCTTATTCAGTATTGGAAAAAGCACAGTAAGCCTGCTGATATCCCTACTCTGCCAGTTGGATCGGTACAGATCAGACTTGATGGACAGGATGAAGTTAATTTCAAAGGCGCTGCAATGAGCCTGGATCGCTATACAATAGGAGGCCTTATCTGGGGAAATGAATTTGTATGGACCGATAAGCAAGGGCAGGTAATAGCCCTCATTGGCAACGATGCTGAGTTTGATAAGTTTGAATCGGTAAGAGAAGGTTATGAGGATCTGTTGCCGCAGCTGATCGGAAAGACTGCGACTTACAGCATGCGTCTTTTTACCAAATCTGCAGATTTGGGCAGCCAGGCCGAAAAGCTGATCGCTATTACCGGTGGTACTGTTTATGATGTAGTGAACGAAAAGGCTATTTCTGATGCGGTAGTGATCATCGAAAACGGCGTCATAAAAAAAGTTGGAAAAAAAGGAGAAGTAAGTATTCCGGCAGGAGCAAAGGTGATCGATGCCACCGGCAAAATGATCTTCCCGGGATTATGGGATATGCATGCGCATTTTGAGCAGGCCGAATGGGGGCCGGCTTACCTGGCAGCAGGGGTTACTACGGTGCGTGATTGTGGCAACGAATATGATTTTATCAATGCAATCAAACAGGCTATAGATGATGGAAAAGGAGTGGGGCCGCTCATCATTAAGGCGGGGATCATCGATGGTAAAGGGCAATTTGCCTTGGGTATCATACAAGCTGATACCAAGGAAGAAGCTATAAAGGCTGTCGACCGGTATAAAAACAACGGGTTTGGGCAGATCAAAATATATAGCTCGGTGAAGCCGGCGATTGTAAAAGCTATTTGCGACGAAGCACATAAACAGGGATTAACTGTTACTGGGCATATACCCATTGGTATGACCATCCAGGCGGGTGTTGACTCTGGCATGGATATGGTGAACCACGTGCAGTATGTGTATTCGGTAATGAAGCGTAACAAAGATCGGTCTATCAATTTTGACGACTCAACGAGCAAATCTGTCATCACTTTTTTGAAGAAACATAATACCGTTATTGACCCAACTTTAGGTGTTTTTGAAATGAGTTTCCGATCAGTTAGCGATGATGTTACTGTAATTGAACCTGCCTTTTATACCCTGCCCTTACCCTTACAGGCTTTGTTGAAAAACACCGGTGAAGACGCCGTCGGGGCAAAAAAATTCAAACCGCTTTATGAAAGTATGGTAGCAATCGTGAAGCAATTGCATGATGGCGGAGTAACTATAGTAGCCGGAACTGATCAGACTTTT
Source organism: uncultured Mucilaginibacter sp. (assembly GCA_903866915.1). Lineage (GTDB taxonomy): Bacteria > Bacteroidota > Bacteroidia > Sphingobacteriales > Sphingobacteriaceae > Mucilaginibacter. The sequence goes on from CAIPPO010000012.1 coordinate 15,731, forward strand.
CCGGGCTTTAGTGTGCCACGCGAATTAGAGTTGTATGTTCAATCGGGCTTAACCCCTGCAGATGCGATACAAACCGCAACAATAATACCGGCAAGGGTATTGAATCTCGATAAAACTTCGGGTTCTGTAGAAGAAGGTAAAAACGCTGATTTGATCATCGTTGATGGAGACCCGCTCAAAAATATACGGGATATCCGCAAAGTGACTACCGTTATCAAGGCCGGGCATATTTACAACCCGCACCAGCTGCATTTGCTGGTTGGGTTTAGTAAATAGTTTAAAAGCCTACTTGATGAACTTTTTTGGGTTTCGGCTAGTGTGAAATACGCATTAATTATTACCAAAGAACTTTTACTTTAAAACAATCACAAAAGGGAAGGTATTGACTTTAGCGAACCTGAAATTTCTTGAATATTTTTCTTAGTAATTCAGAGGGTTTGCCTCTACTAATCTTAGCGTTCTGATTATTTCCAATAGAAACCTCAAGCCAAGCCCGTCTTGTTTTTCATTATACCAATCAGCAGAATTTTGCATGTCTTCGCGAGCTTTGCGAAGAATTTGCAAGCGATACATTATTAC
>CAIPPO010000013.1 GCA_903866915.1 uncultured Mucilaginibacter sp.
AATTTATCTCTTTCGGCTAAAGTTTCTCGGATCCAAAGGTTTATCAGGTCTATATTTTGTAAAGCTTTAAGTGCCAGTTGCTGCGAAGCGTCGTTTACATTGTAGGGTGGTTTTACCTTATTCATCACCTCGATGATCTCTTCGCTGGCGAAGGCCATGCCTACGCGTAAGCCTGCCAGCCCCCAAGCTTTGGATAGTGTTTGCAGGATGACCAGGTTGGCATATTCGGTTAGTTCCTGTATAAAAGTTTTTTGGCGACTGTAGTTAATATAGGCTTCGTCGATCACTACAATGCCTTGGAAATTGGCGAGGACGGTTTCCACATCCTCGCGGTTAATGGAATTGCCTGTTGGGTTGTTGGGCGAGCAAATAAAGATCAGTTTGGTTTTTTCATCGATGGCTTCCGCAATGCCTTCCAGATTTAGCTGAAAGTCTTCCGTTAGGGGAACGCGTTTGACAGCGATATCATTGATATTAGCCGATACCTCGTACATGCCATAAGTTGGCGGAACGAGGATCACATTATCAACACCCGGATTGCAAAAACTACGGAATAGGATATCGATGGCTTCATCACTGCCATTGCCTAAAAAAATATGCTTTGGCGGTACACCCTTGATCTCGCTCAGGCGTTTTTTAACCTCGAACTGTAAGGGGTCGGGGTATCGGTTATAGCTTTGTTTCAATGGCGAACCATAGGAATTTTCATTCGCATCCAAATAAACACTTGCCTCACCCTGGAACTCATCGCGTGCCGAGGAGTAGGGCCTGAGTGTTTTGATGTTTTTGCGTATGATGTTGTTGATGTCAAACATAGCTATTAAACAAATCCGTCATGTCGGGGAACGAAGCCAGCGAACAAACATAGTTCGGAGATTGCTTCGTTCCTCGCAATGGCGTTTTTTTTATTTTTTATTTAACCTTATTGTTACTGCATTCCTATGGGCCTGCAAGCCCTCCAACTCCGCCAAAATCTCCACCGTTGGACCGATATTTTTTAACCCTTCCGGCGTAATATGCTGGAAAGTGATCTTTTTTACAAATGAATCTACTGAAACACCTGAATATGACCGTGCAAAAGCGCTGGTTGGCAATGTGTGATTTGTGCCTGAAGCATAATCGCCGGCGCTCTCGGGAGTCAAATTGCCCAGAAATACCGAGCCGGCGTTGATGATGTTTCCGGTTATATTTTGCCAATCAGCCGTCGATAATATCAGGTGTTCAGGCGCATAAGCATTGCTGAAGGCCATGGCTTCATCTAAATTATTTACCAATACGATATAAGAGTTATCGATTGCTTTTCGGGCTATAGCAAACCGGGGTAATGCCGGTAATTGCTTTTCCAATTCAGCGATAGTTTGGTTGCCAATTTCTTGCGAGGTAGTTACTAATACCGATTGGCTATCCGCACCATGCTCCGCCTGGGCCAGCAAATCTGCTGCAACAAAAGCTGGTATGGCCGAATCATCGGCTATTACCAATACTTCGGATGGACCGGCTGGCATATCAATCGCCGTGTTGGTGGTCGATTGAATGATCGTCTTGGCCTTGGTTACATATTGGTTTCCGGGGCCAAATATCTTGTCGACTTTAGTAATACTTTCTGTACCATAAGCCATGGCTGCTATAGCCTGGGCACCGCCAACGAGGTATAACTTTTCGATACCCAGCAATTGCGCCACATAGGCTATGTACGCATTCACCTTGCCATCTTTTTGCGGCGGCGAGCACACTACAATTTCGTGACATCCGGCTATTTTCGCCGGGATGCCCAGCATCAGGAAAGTACTTGGCAAAACCGCTGTGCCGCCCGGTATATATAAACCAACTTTTTCTATTGGCCTTAATTCCCGCCAGCAGGTTACCCCGGGCATGGTTTCAACTTTGTCTTCGGGTTTAAGCTGCGCACTGTGGAATTTGTAGATATTATTATAGGCTGTTTGCAGGGCCTGCTTTTGTTCGGGAAGGAGGGTAGAAGCTAATTCATTCAGCTCTTGTTTTTCAATGGCGAGGCTTTTCAGCGCTACTTTATCAAATTTTGCCGCATAATCCAGCAAAGCTTTATCGCCATTGGTCCTAACGTTTTCAATAACACCTTCCACCACGCCACGTATCTCCTCGGCCGGATCAACGTTACGCTGAACCAGTTTCTGGATATCGCTTTTGCTTAGCTCGGAGTAGTTGTAGGTTTTCATTTTGCCTCAGCCTAAATCCTTCTCCGGGGAGAGGGACTTTTCTTGTTTTTTTTATAAAATTATCTTTTCAATCGGCATCGTCGCCTCACCCTAAAGTCCCTCTCCGGGGAGAGGGACTTTTAGATTTGTGTTTTTTTATAAAATTATCTTTTCAATCGGCATCACCACGATACCTTGTGCGCCGGCTTGTTTTAACTGGCTGATGCGGTCCCAGAAATCGCGTTCCGGAATAACGGTATGAACTGCCACCCAGCCTTCTTCTGCCAAAGGTACTACAGAGGGGCTTTTAACGCCCGGCAATAAAGCTGTAATGGCTTCCAATGCGGCTTTGGGTGCATTCAAAACCACGTACTTAGTTTCTTTGGCGCGTAAAACCGACTGTATCCTTTGGATCAGTTCTTTGATCAGATCATCGTTTTCGCTGCCTTTGCTGCCGATCAATACCGCTTCCGATGACATCACATCAGCAAAAGGTTTTAAGCCATTGCTTTTGAGCGTTCCGCCGGTTGATACCAGATCGCAGATAGCATCGCTCAGGCCAAGGCCAGGAGAAATCTCCACTGACCCGGAGATAGTGCGGATCTCGGACTGTATGCCTTTCGACTTTAAAAATTTACCTAATATCACCGGGTAGGTAGTTGCGATCGACTTGCCATGCAGTTCGGATAGATCTTTATAATTTTCGGTATTCGGAACCGCGATTTTTAATGAACAGCGTCCGAAACCCAGTCGTTGCAGGTAACTAACTTCCACTTCGGTTTCCTGGATCACGTTTTCACCTACTATGCCGAGGTCGGCAATGCCGTCCTGAACATATTCGGGGATATCGTCATCGCGCAGGAACAATATTTCGAGCGGGAAATTGGAGACAGGGGAAATGAGCGAGCTTTTGTAATTTTCGAAATTCAAGCCGCAATTTTTCAGTAATTCAACTGATTTTTCGTTGAGCCTGCCAGATTTCTGGATGGCTATTTTAAGTGTTTTCACAAATTATTTTTTAAACTATAAACTGAACGGGGAACCTTATTTCACGTAGAAACAATACATTATCTTATCGCCTGGTGGCGATGGTGCAGATGAAGATGATGTAGCCTGTAACCGTTCATTATTTTATAGTTATGCTATAGACGAAGTGCTGCAAATATAGGGAGTAGTTTGGGAAAACAAAATAATTAATAATTTATAGCCTTGTCATGCTGAGCTTGTCGAAGCACGTGCGCAAAGGCCCTGCCCGCGTCGCCCTTCGACAGGCTCAGGGTGACACCCTGCGCTTTTGATAAGTAGTATTTTATGTGCGTTGTCATGCTGAGCTTGTCGAAGCACGTGCGCAAAGGCCCTGCCCGCTTCGCCCTTCGACAAGCTCAGGGTGACACCCTTAATTTGTTATTCCTTTGATATCGCCCTACGCCAGCTCTATTCGCACAAATAAATCTCTCCCTCTTTCGCACCGCCGATCTTTGTCACCTTTTTATGTGCCATGATATCTTTCAGGCTGATGAGTTCGCTGTTATATAAGGAGTCGAACCAGATGATATAAAATTTCTTTTGGGAGTAGAATTTGTTTATATCTTTCTTAAAGAAGCTATGGGGTACCAATTGCGATGACATGCCGGTAAACAGCCAAACCGCTTCATTGGCGTCTGAATAGATAGGTGTATTGGGATCAAATTCTCTTTTATGTTCTTTAAGGTAAGGTGCAAATTCCGATTTGTTCCAGCTGTCGTCGCTATAGCCCGGTACACCGAAATCGTTTTCATCATCATAGCGCTGGTAATCGACCTTTGAGGTTGAGTACTCAAATAATAGCATGGCAGCAATAGCAATGCCTGCCAGTGGGTATTTTATTTTCCTGTTTTCTATCGCCCTCAAAACGTCAGGAACCCAACTTGTACAGGAGATAAGCAATGGTATAAACATGGGCGAAAGCAGACGGCTATTGATCGGTTCGAAGCGCGAAAAAGTTGCCAGGATGATCATGAATAAACCATAGACCACAGCAAAACCAATCACCACATTTTCGTAACTGTTGATACGTTTTTTAAACGTTTTAAAAGCAAGTACGCCAATCAGCGCAAGCATGATGATTGATGTAACCGGGATAGCAAAGGCATCTGCTTTGTCACTGAGCGCGCCCCAGTCGTTGATCACAGTGCCTACGCGGAAAAGGTTTTTGCTGAACGGCGTAATAGATGGCTCGCGCGTACCGGTACTTAGCCCGGTAACGGTACTATTGTAGGCGAGGTTTGCAACCAGCATCGAAATAGAAATAAACCCATACAAGAACAAATGGCTTATCTTTTTGCGTACCGGCAACTCATAATCCAATAAGATCAGCAAGCAGCCTGTTCCCACGATTGTAATTCCTGCATACCGTGTGATACAGGCTATGGCGGTAATCACAGCTGTTATAATAAGCGCTTTGAGTGTATGGCCGTGGGTGTATTTCCAGTAAGCGACGATGAATAACAGTATTTCCAGTATAAATAAGGTCTCGGACCACAGGAAAGAATAGATCTCGAGCAAAGCCGGACTCAAAATAATCGCAATCAAAATAATCCATTTATAGATCCGCGAATGCGACAGGAAGCGCTCCAGGATCCAGCCGGTGGTAAAAACCACCGAGGCGAAAAGGAAGCTATTGATAAATGTACCTGCCCCAACTGCATTCACCCGCGATACAAACTGGATCAACCCTAAAAAAAGCGGGTAAAACACCGGGAAAAAGGTAATAGGCGTTTTATTAAAGGTCATGAAATTACCATGCGCCTGGAAACTATCAGCCGCGCTGGCATACATCAGCGAATCCGGCGAAAGCCCAACGCCGCTATAGGAGGTATAAAGGTATATAGCGTAAAACCCAATACAGGCGAAAATGAAGGAATCGAGGTTGGTGATATAGCGGTTGAGTTTCATTTTTGTCGAACCACGTCATTGCGAGGAACGAAGCAATCTCTGCACAGGAATTTCAGTCGGCACAATTCAGAGACGGCCACGCTGTTGCTCGCTTTGACACGCGGTTTATGTTTGTTGTTAAGTTAACAATAAAAATCAAGATAAAGTTTATTACACTATCAAACCCAGTACCTCACTGATCGGCTGATCACTATCAATCAAGATCCCTTTTACACCCGCTGCTGTCCCTGCTTCCACGTCGCGTTCGCGGTCGCCGATAAAATAGGATAGGGATGGATCAATATTGTATTTCTCTATCGCCCGCAGCAATAAACCCGGTTTTGGTTTACGGCAATCGCAATCGCCGGTAAAATTGGGGTGATGGGGGCAATAAAAGATATCCGTAATTTCCACGCCGCCTGCTTTAAAGGTGTCGCGCAATAACTGGTGCATCTCAGCCAGTTGTTCTTCAGTATACCAGCCCTTGGCCAGGCCACCCTGGTTAGTGGCTACAATTAAAGTATAGCCTTTATCCTGCAATTGCTTTAATGCCGGTATATTATAAGTCAGAATATGAAAGTCTTCAATGCGGCATACATAGTCGCCCATCTCCCTGTTCAATACGCCGTCGCGGTCAAGGAAAACTGCTTTTGTTTTAGCGGTGTTAGTCATTTGGGCAAAGGTAATGAAATGGTTGGTTTTGGTTGTGGTTGGTTTTGGTTGTCCCGATGGCTATCGGGATAGTTGTAGTGGCTGGATATTGGGGGTTTAGTTTTACCAATTGCGTTCATAAATCACCCGAAACACGCCTGTTGCTGCCTGTAAATCGCCTGTCGCAAAGGTGTTTAGACCATAAAAATGCCTTTGAAATGTCCGGTCATTTTTAATGCTTTTTGTAAACATTTGATGCTCACGCGTTTAAGTGTTCATTTTGGGGTGCCCGACCGGAAATTGTAAGTTATTGGATAACAGTTATTTACAGCGTTAATATCCCCAAAATTTCCGGTCGGATTTAAGGCCAGGCTTTATTGCTTCATTCACAGCTGCTTAGGTACCTGAAGCACCGGCAACAAAAAGACAGCGGTAAAGTGTTGATTCTCAATGGGGTTTTTTGATTAGTTGGCATTTTGGTTACCGCGATTTCCGGTCGTGTTCAGGGTACCCGTTAAATCATTGATTGTCAATTTATTATAAGAGATTGCACCGGTTACTATTGGGTCATAGCGCTACAACGTCATCGGGTTATTTCGCTGCGCTGTCATTGGGTTATTTTGCTGCCTAACCAATAACATCGTGTGTTTTTTAAACCAGTTTTTGTGCCATTTAATGGTTTAACTAAACTATTGGTTATTTCGTTAGGCTAAATATAGAAATGTTTGCATTGTGAAAATTGTATTATTTGCGCTATTAAAATGCTATTTTGTTAATTATTCAAATTATGATTTGATTAGATTTAACATTTTTGGAAAAATTGATGAATATTTTATAAAAAAGACATATATTTTGTATTTTCGTGGTTACGCACCTTTTATAAATAGACTAGAAACAGGGAATTTAAGATGGATCAAACGGAATGCCCCCAACAGGGCCTATACAGACCTGAATTTGAACACGACTCATGCGGAACGGGATTTATAGCCAATATAAATGGTCATAAAACCAACCAGATCATAGATGATGCCTTAACCATGCTCGAGAATATGGAACACCGCGGCGCTTGCGGCTGTGATCCTGATTCGGGCGATGGTGCAGGTATTTTAATACAATTGCCACATGAATTTTTGATGGAAGAATGCTCAAATCTCGAGATCAGTCTTCCGGAAGCCGGCGAATACGGCGTAGGTATGATGTTTTTGCCAAAGGACCCTTCCTTAAAAAAAGCATGCCGCATCGTCATTGCCAATGCAATTGAAAAACTGGGTTTGCAAAAGCTGGGCTACCGTAAATTGATAGTAAACTCATCAGTTATTGGTGAAACTGCACGCCAGGCCGAACCTGATGTGGAGCAGGTATTTGTGTTGAGACCAAGCCGTATTAATAATGCTGAAGATTTTGAGCGTAAACTCTACGTATTACGCCGTTATATTAATAAAACGATTACCGAAACCATACCCGGGGCCGGCGAACATTTTTACTTTACCTCGTTTTCCTGTAAAACCATCGTATATAAAGGTCAGCTAACTACTTACCAGCTGCGTCAATATTTTGCCGACCTGGCCGACCCGCGTATGACCTCGGGATTAGCGATGATCCACAGCCGTTTTTCAACCAATACATTTCCTTCATGGCGCCTGGCTCAGCCATTTCGCCTGATGGCACATAATGGCGAGATCAATACGTTGACCGGCAACCTTAACTGGTTTTATTCGGGCGTTAAATCTTTCGCATCATCTTATTTCTCTAATGAAGAGATGGAGATGCTGTTGCCGGTTATCGACAATAACCAGTCGGATTCGGCTTGCCTGGACAATATTATCGAGATACTGGTTCATACCGGTCGCTCATTACCGCACGTAATGATGATGCTGGTACCTGAGGCCTGGGATGGCAACGAACAGATGGATCCGATCAAAAAGGCATTTTACGAATACCATGCTACCCTGATGGAACCATGGGATGGTCCTGCAGCATTAACATTTACCGACGGTAAACTGATTGGTGCCCTGCTCGACCGTAACGGTCTGCGCCCGCTTCGTTTTGTGATCACGCATGATGGTCGCGCTATTGCGGCATCAGAAGCCGGTGTTTTGGAACTTGATCCTGCCAATGTATTGCGTAAGGGACGCCTGCAACCGGGCAAGATGCTGTTGATCGATACCCAAAAAGGAAAGATCATCACCGACGAGGAGATCAAACGCCAGGTCGCATCGCGTCAGCCTTATGGCAACTGGCTCGAAAATTATAAGATCAAATTAGAGGACCTGGCTGAGCCTCGCCTGGCATTTGCCAGTCTTTCGGCTGATGCGGTTTTCCGTTACCAGCAGGTATTTGGTTATAGCCGCGAGGATATTGAAACGATCATTAAACCAATGGCTGTTGATGGAAAAGAACCCATCGGCTCTATGGGTACAGATGTGCCGCTGGCCGTGCTTTCTGATAAGCCACAGCATTTATCAAGTTATTTTAAACAGTTTTTTGCCCAGGTAACCAATCCGCCTATCGATCCTATCCGCGAGCGCCTGGTTATGAGTTTGGCCACTTTCATCGGCAACAATGGCAACCTTTTAGACGAAGACAAGATGCATTGCCATTGCGTTGTATTGAAGCAGCCTATTTTGACCGATCACGAACTGGAAAAATTGCGCAGTATTGATACCGGAATGTTCCATGCCAAAACCCTGCAAACTTATTTTGTAGCCGATGGCATGCCCGGATCAATGGAAAAAGGTTTGGCCCGTTTGTGCCGCTATGCCGAAGATGCTGTAGGTGAAGGATTTGAAGTGCTGATTCTTTCAGATCGTGCCATTGACTCAGAACACGCGCCGATACCGTCTTTATTAGCTGTATCTGCTGTTCACCATCACCTGGTGCGTAAAGGGCTGCGCGGAGCAGTCGGTATCGTTGCTGAATCTGGTGATGCCTGGGAAGTTCATCATTTTGCTACCTTACTGGCTTTTGGCGCTACAGCAATTAACCCGTACCTGGCACTTTCAACTATCGATACCATCAAAGAAGATGGAAGTCTGGAAACCAGTCTGGATGCCAAGACCCTGCGAAAAAATTACCTGAAAGCCATTAATGATGGTTTATTGAAGATATTTTCCAAAATGGGTATCTCCACCCTGCAATCCTATCATGGCTCACAGGTTTTCGAGATATTGGGTATCAACAGGTCGGTTGTTGACCGGTATTTTGATGGCGCTGTTACCCGTATCGGTGGCTTAGGACTGGACGAGATTGCCCGCGAATCCTTGTGCAAACATAAACTGGGCTTTGCCGGCTCAAAAGCAAGCGGACGCCTGCTGCCTGAAGGCGGTATTTACCAATGGAAACGCAGGGGGGAGGAACATTTGTTTAATCCTCAAACGGTTCATTTGCTGCAGCATGCAACCCGCAGCAACGATTATAATGTTTATAAGAGCTATGCAAAGCTCATTAACGACCAGAGCGAGAAGCATTATACCATACGCGGTTTATTTGATTTTGCGCACCACCGCGAGTCAGTTTCTATCAGTGAGGTTGAACCAGCGGAAGATATCATGAAACGATTTGCTACCGGTGCGATGTCATTCGGTTCTATATCACATGAAGCACATAGTACGCTGGCTATTGCCATGAACCGCATTGGCGGCAAAAGTAATACCGGCGAAGGTGGCGAAGATGAACTGCGTTATGAAAAAATGGCGAACGGTGATTCGATGCGTTCGGCGATCAAACAGGTAGCTTCGGCGCGTTTCGGTGTAACATCAAACTACCTGACCAATGCCGACGAATTACAGATAAAAATGGCACAGGGTGCTAAACCCGGTGAAGGCGGACAATTACCCGGTCATAAAGTTGATGATTGGATTGCTAAGGTGCGTCACTCTACACCCGGTGTAGGTTTGATATCGCCGCCGCCGCACCACGATATTTATTCCATTGAGGATTTGGCGCAGCTTATTTTCGACTTAAAAAATGCAAATCGTGCTGCCCGTATCAACGTTAAACTGGTATCAAAAGCAGGTGTAGGTACTATAGCTGCCGGAGTTGCCAAAGCACATGCCGACGTTATCCTGATTGCAGGTTACGATGGCGGAACCGGTGCATCGCCAATCAGTTCTATTAAACATGCAGGTTTACCCTGGGAGCTTGGCTTAGCCGAAGCACACCAAACACTGGTGCGCAACAAATTACGCAGCCGGGTAGTGTTACAGGCCGATGGGCAGCTCAAAACGGGTCGCGACCTGGCAATAGCTTGTTTGATGGGTGCTGAGGAATGGGGAGTAGCAACCGCTGCATTGGTTGCAGGTGGCTGTATTATGATGCGCAAGTGTCATTTAAATACCTGCCCTGTAGGTGTTGCAACCCAGGACCCCGATCTGCGTAAACTGTTTACTGGTAAACCTGAACATATTGTTAACCTTTTCCGTTTCCTGGCAGAAGAAATGCGCGAGATCATGGCCGAATTGGGCTTCCGTACCATCAACGAAATGGTGGGCCGCGTGCAGTTCCTGAAAGTGAAAGACGGGCTTAAAAACTGGAAAGTGAAGCATATCGACCTCAGTGGTATACTTCATCCGGTAAATAATCCAAAGGGTATGACGCTATACAACAGCGAAAAGCAGGATCATGGCCTGGATACCATTATCGATTGGCAATTATTGGAACAGGCTAAACAGGCACTGGAAGATAAGACCCCGGTATTTGCCTCGTTTAATGTTAAAAATACCGACCGTACCATAGGCACCTTGCTTTCTAACGAGATATCTAAAAAGTATGGTTCAGCGGGTTTGCCCGACAATACCATTAACTATAAATTTAAAGGTTCAGCTGGGCAAAGTTTTGGCGCATTTACCACCAAAGGTATCTCGTTCGAACTTGAAGGAGAAGCTAATGACTATGTAGGCAAAGGTTTATCCGGTGCCCAATTGGCTATCTACCCTTCGGCAGAGGCAACTTTTACACCAGAGGATAATATCATTATCGGAAATGTGGCGCTGTATGGTGCAACGTCGGGCGAAATGTTTATCCGCGGCATGGCCGGCGAACGCTTTGCGGTACGTAATTCGGGTGCTACTGCCGTAGTAGAAGGGGTGGGTGACCATGGTTGTGAATACATGACCGGTGGCCGTGCGCTGATACTCGGGAATACCGGAAGGAATTTTGCTGCCGGTATGAGCGGTGGTATTGCCTGGATATACGATAAGGACGGTTCATTTGCCGACAATTGCAACCGCGAAATGGTTGACCTTGATCCGCTGACAGACAAAGACAGCGAAGAGATTATTGCTTTACTCAAGAAACATCTTAACCTTACCGGAAGTAAAGTTGCCCGCAATTTGCTGAAAAATTGGGGCGAAGCATCGACTAAATTTATTAAGGTGTTCCCACAGGAATACAAAAAAGTTTTACAAAAAATAGCATATCAGACCGTAAGTTAATGGGAAAGCCTACAGGATTTAAAGAATATAACAGGGAGCTTCCTGAAAAAGTTGCTCCGGCCATACGTGTAAAGAACTACAATGAGTTTGAAAGTCTTTATACTGATGAAAAACTGAACGAACAATCGGCTCGCTGCATGAACTGCGGCATACCGTTTTGCCATTCGGGTTGTCCGCTGGGAAATATTATCCCTGAGTTTAACGATTCCGTTTACCGCAAAAATTGGGAAGAAGCCTATAAACTATTGTCATCGACCAATAACTTCCCCGAGTTTACCGGAAGAATTTGCCCTGCACCCTGCGAAGCAGCCTGCGTGTTGGGTATCAACAAACCGCCGGTTGCTATCGAGGAAATAGAAAAGCATATCATTGAGCTTGCCTACGAGAAAAATCTGGTAAAGCCGACCGCTCCTTTGATCAAGACCGGCAAAAAAGTTGCCGTTATTGGTGGAGGACCTGCCGGTCTGGCTGCTGCGGCACAATTGATCAAAGCTGGTCATGCGGTTACCGTCTATGAGCGCGACGACAAACCAGGCGGCTTACTGCGTTATGGTATCCCCGATTTTAAGCTGGAAAAATGGGTAGTAGAGCGGCGTGTAAAGGTGATGGAAGAAGATGGTGTGGTTTTTAAATGCAATGTTGAAGTAGGCAAAGACATCGCCGCCGATGAAATTCTACGCAGCAATGATGCAGTGATACTTGCAGGCGGTTCAACTATTCCCCGGAACCTTCCAATACCCGGTCGCGAGCTGAAGGGTGTTCATTTTGCAATGGATTTTCTGAAACAGCAAAACAAACGGGTTAGCAATACAAAATATAAAGGCGAGGATATTTTAGCAACAGATAAAGATGTGGTTGTAATTGGTGGTGGTGATACAGGTTCTGACTGTGTGGGAACATCAAATCGCCAGGGCGCTAAATCAATCAAGCAATTTGAAGTGATGGTACAGCCTCCTGCACAACGTACGAACGCTATGCCATGGCCAACTTACCCGATGTTATTGAAGACTACCAGCAGCCACGAAGAAGGCTGTGAGCGTTACTGGGGTATCAATACCAAAGAGTTTTTGGGAGATGGCAATGGTAACCTGCGTGCATTAAAAGTTACCGATGTTAGCTGGGAATTGGATGTGCTGGGTCGCCCGATCAAATTTAACGAAGTTGAAGGTTCTGAAAGGGAAATTGAGTGCCAGCGAGTATTTCTGGCCATGGGTTTCCTGCACCCGCAGCACGAAGGAGCGGTCAATGGTTTGAATATCCATTTGGATGAGCGGAAGAACGTGAAAGCTAAAGAGGGGGTTTATCGTACCAATGTAAGCAAGGTATTTGCAGCAGGTGATATGCGCCGCGGCCAATCATTAGTAGTATGGGCCATATCTGAAGGCAGGGAATGTGCCCGTAAAGTAGACGAATTTCTGATGGGGCATTCGATTCTGGAAAGCAAAGATGCGGTGAACCAGTTTGAGCAGGCTTTTTAGGTCATCAGGCATTGGGCAGTTAGCATTGCTTGGATAGGTGCCGGGGATTATTATTAGTTAGCAGTTTAATATAAATCAGTTAATAAACCTAAGTAGGGCCGGATCGCGAAAGTGGTCCGGCTTGATTTTTTTATAAGTCTGATGGAGTTATTTGTAGTGGCCCTTGAGGGAAAAGACATAAACGATTTCAACCCGGACTTCATAGATATATCGATGCTCGCGATTTATACGCCTTGACCATTTCCCCGAGTATTGATGTTTTAGGGGTTCAGGCTTGCCGATACCGGTAAATGGTGTTTAAAGAATTGAAGCGGTAAGATCGGTGATGCGTTTTATAATTTGAGAGTTCCCTGATTTTTCTACTCTTGTAAATCTTCGAATGCTCGTTGGGTGAATTCTATTTCCATAGATTATCCAGGGAGACTTTTACCGTCCTTCCTGCTTTAATATCTTCTTCTCCTTCATTTATTTTGGAAACAAAATCAGGATTGTATGGTGTACTTGCTTCGTCAAAATCCACATCGAGTGCTTTCAAAACGGCTTTAATAGCTGTTAGCTTATCATTGCTGTTCGGGTGTACGATTAGGTAAGTCATAATAGAAATATAAATTATAAAGCAAAATTAGCTCAATTTATTTTTTGACATGCTTCTGCATGTAATATAACGCGAATTAATTTTTTTCGAATTGCTTATTTAATAATCATACAGTGGTACGGATTGGTTTTTGAGAAAAGACGCGGATATGTCTTATAATTTTATTTCTCCGCCGGATTCTTTTTCCCCGCTTCCAATTTTTCTACCATTTTTACTAATCGTTCAATCTTAGTTTTTTCTTGTTTGGCGCTTAATATCCAAACCAAATATTCCTTTCGGTTAGAGTAGGAGAGGCTTTCGTAAGCAGCAAGTGCTTTAGTTGATTTTTGCAGTATTGTTTTGATCTCGTCGGGTAGGGTAATTTTACGGTTATCTACATCTATCCATTGGCGGTAATCGTTTTGTCTGATCTCATCGTTACAGGTTTCAGAAGTTTTGGTAAGAGCTTTGGGTTTAAAACGCAATGCTGTCCAGTGCTGATCGATAGCAGCCGCGGTTACGGCGCCATAACTGTAATTATCTAAAGCTTCCCAGCTTTTCATCATTTCAAGATCGGTTTCAATACCCGAATTCTTTTTCGGGTAAATGATCCAAAATACTGATTCGGGTTTTAAGAGCGGCATGATAACCTCCAGACTGTCGGCTAATTCATAACTGTTTTTAACAAATAGCTGTACTCCGTCAAAGTCGCCGTTGGTGCTATAGGAAACTGCGGCACCCTCTGGCAATGGTTCAAGCAGGCTTAAATAATTAGCAGGTGCATTATATAAAAGCCAGTATTGGCCCGGCTTTACCTGAAGTTTTTTGGCAATCAATGACACGATTTTAGGATTTGAGCGATTTTAAAAGATGTCTGTTGCGATTCACCTGGGGCTGATCGTTGTTGCAAGTTATGAATTTTGGCTCGTTTGGTTGTAGGTTAGATATGAAGTTTTTTACTTGTTTAAGTGGCTATTTCCAGATTTCTTGCAATTGCCATTTCGTTTCGTTCCTGGTAAAGGAAAAAATAGGACTGTCATTGCGAAGAGCGTAGTGGTGGATTGTGCATGGGGGCGATGAAGCAATCGCAAGGAGGCATGTACGCTGGTTGGTTACGTACGAGGAAAGCTCAACGGCAAGACGGGTCTAAAGGCATACCTTGCGATTGCCGCGTCATTTCATTCCTCGCAAGGACAATTTTAGGTTTGTCATTTCATTCCTCGCAAGGACAAATGCCCAATGACTAATGCTTATTAGTCAATTTAGAATAGAAATCCCACAAAACAATACCCGCAGAAACCACGATATTAAAAGAGTGCTTGGTGCCAAACTGTGGTATTTCGATACAATGATCAATGGCGCTCATTGCCTCTTCGCTTACGCCATTAACTTCGTTCCCAAAAATAAGGGCATACTTTTTACCGGTTTCAGGCTCAAAATCATTGAGCATGATACTGCCGGCGGCTTGTTCAATTGCAATGATGCTATAGCCATTTTCCCTTAGTTCCTGAATGGCTTGCAAAGGGTTCTGGTAATAACTCCAATTGACCGATTGTGTAGCTCCCAGGGCTGTTTTTTCAATCTCGCGATGAGGTGGCTGTCCGGTGATACCGCAAAGACATATCTGATCTACAGCAAATCCATCGCCTGTACGGAAAACTGAACCGACATTGTGCATGCTTCGAACGCTGTCTAATACGATAGCAACAGGCAATTTGTCCTGCGACTTAAATTCTGAAACCGTCGCACGGTTGAGTTCGTCTAATTTGAGTTTTCGCAATGTGTTTTTTGTTGTACCGATAGCGATCGGGATGTTGGAAAGTTGTATTATTTTTTGAATTAAATACCTGAGTTTTCAAGTTGTTTTAAGATTCCTACGCCGTCTCCTATGGCTGATTGGTAAACGGATGGGGCATAACCGATCTTAGTGGTATAGTAATCCATCATGCCTTGTTTGAAGTTTTCAAAACCGGTCTCTTTTACCAGGGCGATACCGCATCCACCAAAGCCTGCGCCGGTCATACGGGCCCCTGCCACATCTGGGTTAGTTTTACCGTATTCGGCTATGGCGTCTAATTCCCGCCCGCTAACTTCATAAAGATTTTTGAGCGAGTCGTGGGAAGCATACATCAACTGACCAAAATCAACAAGGTTGCCGTCGGCCAGGGCAAAAGCAGCTAATTTAACACGATCGTTTTCCTGCACCACGTGGGTGGCTCTTTTTAGTACGATCGGATCGGTGATCAGGTGCTTGTATTTATCGAAAAGCGACTCGTTAATATCACAAAGATTTTGAATATCGAGTTCCTGTTGAAGCGATTTCAGAGCCTGCTGGCATTCCTGTACCCGTTCGTTATATTTCGATTCGGCCAGTTTGCGTGGTTTATTGGTATTAACGATAGCCAGGCAATAGTCGCCCAGGTTGCTGTCAACGGCCTTATATTCGAGGGTATCGCAATTGAGCATTAACGCCTTGTCTTTTTCGCCAAATGCCACCGCAAACTGGTCCATAATACCACAGTTTACACCGATGAATTTGTTCTCAACCTCTTTTGATAATTGCACCAGTTCGAGTTTGGAATAGCCGATATCAAACAAATCATTTAAAAGATAGGCTGTTGCCACTTCAATAGATGCTGAAGATGAGAGTCCCGAACTGATGGGGATATCGCCATAAAACAACAGATCGAGACCGCTTATTTCATTGCCGGCTTTTATAAAATAATCAATAATACCCAAGGGGTAGTTGTACCATGTTTCGCCTGTTTTTACATACCCGGCTTGCACCGGTATATCCAGTTTTTCGTCGAAATTCAGACTTCTGAACCGAAAAACCATGTCGTCATTGGGGGCTACCAGGATATAAGTACCAAAGGTAATGGCACAGGGCATTACCAGGCCACCATTGTAATCGATATGTTCGCCGATAAGATTTACCCGGCCCGGTGAAAAATAAGCATTGGCAGCTTTTTTGTCAAATAGCTGTTTGAACTCCCGGTAAAGATCCTGATTCATTGCTGGTTTATAAATAAATACGAGAACAAATATTGTAAAAAATACAGTTATTCGGGCTAATTATTTATTTGAAACAGTACAGGTGGGAGGGAATTTGCAATTTCGGAAAGATTGTGCAACAGATTAAGCTGGACATAAAAAAAGCCGGGTTTTTGGCCCGGCTTTCGTAAGTTAATACAAATATTTTTATCTCCTGACCTTAAAACCGGTATGCAGGTCAATCGTATAACTGTTGCCGTTGATGGTTAATGCTGCGGTTCCGTCGCTGTTAAATACTAAACTGCCTGTGTAAGTAAAGGTGCCTTTTGGTACAGTTACCGAAATGTTGATAGTTGCGGTACCGCCAGTGATTCTTCTGCCAGGTTTTGAAAGTGTTAAATTGGTAACTACGATATCAACAGATTTGCTACCGGTAGCCTTGTTGCCAACTTTAGAAGTAAATGCACCTGAACGTTTGTATTCGCCGTTTATCAGGAAATGGGTGCTATCAGGTTCAAGATCACCGATAGTTACGTTAGCAGTGCCCGAATCTGAGCTGGCAACGTTAGGGCCTGAATAGTTTCCGCTAAAGGTTAACCTGTTGATGATATTGTCAGGTTTTGAGCTAACATTACAGTTTAAAGTATGCGAGTACTTTCTGAAATAGCTCCAGGTAACTGAATCGGCTGTACCCTGGTTAGTTGAACTGTCGGAAACGGTTGTGCCGCATTCTTGTTTCACCGGCGTATTAGTACCGGCTGCATTAATGGTTAAGGCCGGGTTTACGGAAGCAACACCAGCTGCATTCGACGAAATGTCGTCAGTTACAGATGTGAGGCCATTTGAATTTGAAGCCAGAGAGCCTGCCGCTAAGTCGGCCGCCTGGTCGGTTGTTACCACACTTGAAGCTGTGGTGCTGCTGTCTTTTTTACACGCGTATACGCCTACTAGCAAGAGTACCGCAATCATAGATAGTTTAAATGTTTTCATTTTTTAAAAGGGTTTTAATTTTTTTGTTGTTTTTATGACCTGAGGTCATCTAAAAGGTTTAATATCAAATTGTTGAAATTTTATAAAGTGTTAGTTTTGAGCTAAATTATTTGTCTATTTAAATCAGTTTTCATAGTAGCATTTCTCCCCGTTAAAGAATTTAATCAAAACAGTAAAAAAGCAAAACGAGCTACTGGAGGCTTTTACGGGTTTGGGAATAGAAAAGTTAGTGCAGAATTGATCCAGACCACAGGAATTTCTATGTTTTTGAAAGTTTAAACTGTTAATAACCAATTTACTGCGTTGATAGTAGCAGCCGTTTGGTTAGGTGCAAACGGTAAGTTTTATTCAAAAATTTCTATTTGTAGTATATTTCTGAAATAAATAAAATGGATTGTTTTCATTTGTCGACTAAAAAGTAGTTCCGACAAATTTATTTCCTTAAATAATTTACTGTTTTAAAAGTGCTGTAAAAACAGTAATTATAATTTTTGAGGGAAAGTCGGAACCCGGAAATTAAGGCATTTTTTCCGCATAAAGTATTGATTTATTGGCGTTTGTCGAATAATTTCCTGCGGCGGAAATTTAATTAGCATTCAAATTAAAGCCCCGGAAATAAGTCTTGTATTGGTAATCGGGGAGTAGAAGTGACTAAAATCATAGTAATTGAATGATGCTTTTACTTTTTTATTTGAAAAAAGCATTAAATTAGACTTCAAAACCCTAAACAATGAAAAAAAAGCAAAATTATTCCAATCACGTTCGTATTGTACCTGGTTATCATATTGTTTTGAGTTCGCTCCTGATAATAGGTACTTTGATTGCTGCTGTAAACGCCCTTAGGCACCCGCCCAATGCCGGCGGTTTTGTTAGCGCGATATTAATAGAAGATGCATTTGCCTGCGGCCTGTTATTGTTTTGGTATTCACGACAGTTTCCGCTTAAGGCGCAGGACCGGGCAATTCGTGCAGAAGAAAACCTTCGTTATTATGCTTTGACCGGTAAACTGCTGGATGATCGCCTTAATATCAGGCAAACCATTGCCCTGCGTTTTGCCCCGGACGAGGAATTTGTCGATCTGGTTGAAAAAGCAGCCCAGGATGGTATGAGTCCCGAGGATATTAAAAAGGCTATAGTTGAATGGAGAGGTGACCATCACCGGGTTTAATTTGGTGAAGTCTATAGGAACACAAAAGCACCGGGTAAAACCCGGTGCTTTTTTTGTTATTTGTGTTCAGCTACTGGTTATTGGGCCGGCGTTTAACCGTATCAGGTTTGCTGCCGGGCGATGGAATTTTCTTCTTTTGAATGTTTGGCAGATGCACTGGCTGCAGATTAGGCCGTAAAACCGGGTTCTGTTGCTGTTGCTGCTGCTGTTGGTTTGGGTTTTGCCCTGCATTAGGATTAGTTTTGGGCTCACGTTGTTGCGGAACTGGTTGTGGCTGTGCAGGTGGCGAAAAATTCTTAGCCGGAGCTTGGTTATTTGGGTTTACAGGTTGAGATGACTGCCCGTTATTGTATTTTGTGCCAGGGTCTGTAGCGGGCTGTCTTTGTCCCTTGTTGTCATTTTGCTTCTGGTTGTCACTGTTATTGGGTGTATTACCGGGGCGCCTGTCTTGCCCATTGTTACCAGAAGCAGGTTGTTTTAAGTTATTGTCGGGCTGTCCTGGTCGTTGTTGATTTTGGTCGGGATGATCGGGGTGGTTTTGATTGTTGCCATTATTGGTGTTTTTATCCGGCTGCTGTCCCTGTCCCGACGTGCCGTTCCATTGCCTTCTGTTAAATTGGCTATTAGTCCCATTATTGTCAGCTGGTTGGCGCTGCATGTTGGGGTTGCCTTTGAAGCTATCGTATTTTTTTGGAGAGGGTTGGCCATTTGTTGCCTGCCCATCGCGATTGATAAACGGACGATAAACTTTTATTTGGTTGTTAATTATAATCGTGGCTCCCGGTCTCCTATTTTCAATGATCCCCAAAGTTGGAATAGGAACGTTGGTAAACCTTTCAATATCGATCAGTTTCGGTCCCCGATTGTATTCGGTAAAACCATTTGCGCCATTGTAAATAGTACCCCTGTTATAATTGCTGCCATTATTTATCGGCCTTATATTTTTGATGATCTGATTATCAAAAACAATAAAATCAGCTATGTTTCCTCTGGTAAACTGCTGGCCCGGGACAACATTCCATAACCTGGCTTGCGGTCGCCAAAATCCCTGCCGAGCCTCTTCCAAACCTACCCGGGGTGGTATAGGTGCCCAGCAATAATAGTCGCCTGTGCTGCCCCAGGTTACCCATGCTGGCGCCCACTCATCTCCCGGAGCCCATACCCAGCCATAATTATCGTCAAAAAACCAGCGTCCGTAGTGGAAAGTTGCCCAGCCCCATTCGTAATTGGATGCCCAGGTCCAACCAAAATCACTGTAAACCCACGATCCGTTGCTAACATAAGGTTTAAAATCGTCATCTACCGCCGGTACCCACACGTAGCCGTAGTCGGGGTAGTCAACCCAGGTACCATAGGGACTAAGTTCATCATAAAATAGCTGTGTAGTTTTGGGTGAGTTATCAAAATTATCCGGCGCGTCATTTTCAAGAGGGCGGTCTTCACGGTGGTCATCGCGGTGATCGTAATTTCCTGCCGGTACTTGCTGGAATACGATGGGTGTGCAGGCATTCAAAAATGCGGCAGCTGAAAATATAAATAAGAAAAGTTTTTTCATTAATAAATTGTGATTACTCCTTTAGGGCAATGAAAGGTTTAAATGCTGAAATTTACTTCCGGAAGCGCAAAACAACTCAAACTTGTAACGCACCTGTTACAAATATAAACTTAAGTATCCTAAGGAGCAAGAGCGCAGGTAATGCACTTGCGAATTTTTTATGTATTGAATTTTACTGGACCTGGTAATGGTAAACGCTCCAGCCAATATTTCCATCTTTATCAATACCTTGAATAATTGCCCTATACGGCCCTGTGCCATCAGCGTTATAAAACTCAAAATTTGCGATGCCATTTTTGTCTGTTATTACATTCGGACTCCAGTAAATAGTGCTTCTGTAATCGATCAAATTAGCTGCTTTTGCCGGATCTTCATATTTTGGAGAATAAAATAAGCGCGTTGCCGTATATCCAATTGGCGAAAATTCGACTTCGTAGGTTTTTGGCAGCATATTAAAAAGTTCGTCTTTGCTAATCTTAACACCTTTAGGCATTTTCTTTAAATTAACTTCAATTACGCCTTTGGTGTTTGTTCCTTTATTGATACCGCTAAAGCCGTCGGTATTAAATATTTCAACCGATTCAATATTATTGCCATCCAGGTTATTTAAATAGCTTAAATCCACGGCCATGCCATTTACATAAATAGCCATTGGCGTCCGTGTCGAACTCGAAGAGTTATAATCGCGTGTCAGGTAGAAATTACCGTTGTCAAAAGTGACCCCTATAGCTTCTGCAGCCAAACATTGCACCATAACCGGGCAACCAGCAAATTTATCACCCGATACGCTATGGTCAGATACTAGTGAAAGGCCCTGCAGGGTAGGAAAGTCCTCGTGACTTACTTTTGGTGGCGCGGTTTTTTCCCTGATTACTACCTCATTCAATACGTGAGGCTTGTTTAAAGCATTTTGTTGTTTGATGCTGTTTTGCAGATAGGGCCGCAAAGCGCTATCAATATTTGCAATTGTACCGGCGGGGTTTATAAATTGTGAGCCCGGTGGCTGCACCAACGGATCAACTTTAAGCACCAGGTTACTGCTGTTAGGATTATCGCGTGCCGTGATTTTAACCTTTGAAGAATCGGAGATCAATACATTACTGATCCTGAAATTTCCGTTTACATCAGTAATGGTTTGTGTTGAAAATGCCTTGTCAGGAATAAACAGCCTGATGCTACCTTTTGACACCGGTATCCCCGTATTGGTACGGAGCGATCCGGTAAGGTCAATGCCGGTTTCGGGGAAAAAGCCTAATTGGGGGCTTTTATCCGCAATTATGTTTTTGTAAGAAAAACGACGATAGCCCTGGGTAAGCATCAGTATATCCAGGTTTGCAACAGCATTCTGATCGGTATGATTAAAGTAGTAATTAGGTTTTTCAACAAATCCTCTCAGGTCTGAGGTAAGCAATAAATGACTAAGTATAGTTGTTTCGTCGTCTTCATCATAGGGTACCAAAGCCTCGTCAACAACCGATACTGAAAAATTTCCTTCTGCCGGAATTGCGCCGTTTTTGGCGGTCAGCTGCATCTTAACCTTTGTTTTCCGGGCGTATGTTGATTTGTCGGAGCTTAGGTTCAGATTCATTAAATCATTGTGCCTGATGAAAGCTAAACGCTCGCTCAAAGGCGTCCCTTTTACAGAAAATAAGGTAACCTGCAGCAGCCCGGTCGGAAATTTATTTTTGGGGATATTTGCAGAATATACCGCATTGTGCAAAACGGTTTGCGCGGCGTAACAAATAATACCATAGCTTTGAGCGATAACATAAAATGATTTATTTTGATACTTATTGAAGTAAGGCTCATTGGCCGCAATTTTCAGGGAGAGTGTATCCGGATTACTGTTGTTTAGCGACAAATTAATGCCCTCATCACGTGGTGTCGGAAGGTCGATACTAGTTTGTGTACCATCTGCAAATTTGAAATTAGCCTTATAGGTTTTACCTGCTTCCGGGAGCAATGCAAATACCCCCATTCCAAGATGCTGCGATTTGAAATCGGCCATTACAGCACCCGTGTTATCTGTTATCGTCCCTTGTGTTTCGATACCGAAACCGTCGGGCTTAAGGGCCTTAAATGCCACCCGCGAACGAACTCCGTTGATCAGGTAACCACCCTCCGGAAATAGTTGAACATCAATGCCCGGCGGGGTGGTCTCAACAACGAAAGTTTTTGTGACTATCTTTTTGTCTTCAATTTCAATATCGGTAGCTATGCGGGCGGCGGTAATTTCAGCTGGTTTTTCGGTAACAAAATCAATCGTCAACCTGCCGGAAGCATCTGTTTCACCTTTCCCCCTGCTGAGCACGTCATCATCGCTGGTAACCTTCCAGCTAACTTTTTTATTGGCATAGGGGATGCCATTCTGATCCTTATAGATCACATTAGCATTGATTTTAGCTGATTTTTCAGTTATTGCATTATTGAAGGTGATCTTTGGCAGTACAACACCGCTCTGCATGGTACCAACACTAATTGTACGGTTAAAGAAATACGCCTCATCAAAATTCCGCATCCAGCGGGTATAGGCTCGTACATGGTAATAACCATGTTTAAAAATGGTTGGCAATAATGGCAAAAAGCTGTTTGCCACCCCGTTTACCAATTGCAATTTTAATTCTGCTGCAAAAACGTGGTCATCACTAATAAAATCTACATAAACAATTTTGCTTAAAGCTGATGGTATATGCAGATCGGTAGTGACATAGGCTTTTAACCAAATAGTGTCATTTAGCGCGTAATAGGGTTTATCAAAATGCAGGAAGACCTTTTCGAAAGGATGACCTGTAGTATACCTCTGGGTTTTGTCTATAATCGTCGGTAAACCTATACTATCGCGTTGCGCAAATGCAGTTAATTGATTCAGTAATAAGAATAAAGGAACTATAAATAAAAATTTTCTTAGATTCATCGATTATAATGGATTAACAGAGGCGGGTTAAATATAGCTATTTCAATGAATAGCACCGGCAGGCAGGCAATTGTTTAACATATTTTTACAATTGCATCCATTGAACATTTCTTCGCCACGCGATGTGAATCCTTTTAAAACAACGCGAAGCTTTTTTGCATTAAATGAGCAGATATGAAGAGAAAAATTGAGAAAAATTATATTAATGAGCTATGGCATTCGATGCAGGCTAATTATGAAGCATTTGTTGAGACAGGGAGTCAGGAAAATTTGCATCAATTCAGGGTCTTTGTCAAGAAGCTGCGGGCTTTTATCGTTTTATTGGACGATGCCCGTGAACAGGATAAGCTAACCCGAGCATTTAAGCCCCTAAAAAAAATATTCAGGCATGGCGGTAAAATCAGGGAAGCCTATATCAATTTGCAATTGAGTTCTCATTACGATTTGAAGAATGAAGATTTCATTCAGCAGCAGGTTAATGAAATTGAAAAAGAAATCATCAACTTTAAGCTAAATGCAAGAAAATATCACAAGATATTAAAACAAGTGCACCAGGCTATAGAAGAAGAATTAAAGGAGACACAAAACGACAGAATTAATAATTTCTACAATAATCAGCTCGCTCAAATTGCATCAACGCTCGAAAAGCTAGAGTTTACTGAAGTATTACACAACTGCCGCAAACAAATAAAAACCCTGGTTTATAATCGTAAAGTTGTTGGTAAGGCACTTAACGGTAATTTGAACCTTAATGCCGGTTACCTGGATCAATTGCAGGAACATATCGGAAATTGGCACGATACCGTTATCGCCATTCAGCTTTTTTCGGCACCGGCTTTTAACAGCAAGCCAGTGATCGCTAAAATAAAAAGACAAAGTACCCGGTTAAGAAAGTCAATTAACGAATTGTCAAAAGATTTTTATGTGCGGGCAACTTTAAAAGCAGAGGTAGAGGGACACTGACCAGTTTGAATTGTAATGGGTATCGAAATTGAACGTAAATTTCTGGTCAACCACGAAAAATGGGAGCAAATTAATAAACCAGCAGGAACGCACTATGCCCAGGGTTATTTACTGGCTGATAATGGGCGTTCGGTTAGAGTTCGTATTGCTGAGAAAGAAGCATGGTTAAATTTAAAATGCAAATCGACCAACCTAACGAGGGCTGAATTTGAATACGAGATACCGCTGGAAGATGGTAAAGTTATCCTAGCCGCGTTTACCAGCACAGGCACCGAAAAAATCCGCTACCGGATACAATATGCCGGAAATACATGGGAGGTTGACGTGTTTTTGGGCCAAAACCAGGGTTTGATCGTAGCTGAGATTGAACTGGATAGCGAAGACCAGGTTTTTGAAAGTCCGGATTGGGTAGGCCGGGAGGTGACCGATGACGGACGCTATACTAATGCAGCGCTGGCAAAGGTTCCTTACAATGCCTGGTTTTAATAGAAATTAAAAGTCCCGATACGCAGCAACGGGACTTTTAACCTGAATTGAATTTTAGAGGCCTGATTACCGCGCGGGATTAACTCCAGCCAGTACCTTTTTTAGCGTTGCCTTTTTCAATGTGACCTTCGGCGCTTGCTTTGCTCATAATTGCCGATAATTTATTTCCTGCGCTATCTTTACCGGAAGCAATATACCTTCCCGATTTAATGTCAATCACCGGATCAATGATCGGAACATTTTTAGTTTTTGTTTTTACCGAATAGGCGGTAATTCCACTTTCGTTTGCCATGATAAGTTCGTTTTAATTTAAGGTAAACTCAAAAGTATACTAAATGTT
The DNA here is from genome assembly GCA_903866915.1 of uncultured Mucilaginibacter sp. Classification (GTDB taxonomy): domain Bacteria; phylum Bacteroidota; class Bacteroidia; order Sphingobacteriales; family Sphingobacteriaceae; genus Mucilaginibacter. The sequence continues at coordinate 24,633 of CAIPPO010000013.1, forward strand.
TAGATTTTTGTAAATTTTATCCTTTCTCATAGCTAAATTGATGTAATTGTTGAAAAATTAATGTTTATTAACAATACGAAGCCAAACTGCGCTTTTTGCCTGCTAAATTCAATTCCTCATTTTTATAGGCCGATCATTATTTTTTTGATTCCAAAGAACAACTTTTTTTCAGATTGTTATTATGATAGTTTATCTACCGATACAGGCCCGTTTTTTTTATTATAATTGTAAAGCAAAAAGTAAAATGGACAGCAAAAGAGATTCCGGCATAGCCTATTTAGTTCTTGGAATATATTCCGTTCTGATAAGTTGGTATTTTAATCATTCAATCATACTGGCAATACTGTGTTATTTATGCTGGCCAGTTTACCTTGTTTTCGAAATCCTTACCGGACACCTGGCACATGGAATGTGGAAAAGCATTCCGCTTTCTTATTTTAAATAGTTACAACCACCTTTAAAAATATCGTTAAAACACGTATTGCTGGTAAGCCGGATTTATTTTAAATTCATATTAAATTAAAAAGCTATTTACCCGGGCTAATTTTTTCATTATGGATTCATGGATTTGGTATTCAGCTGTGCTGATTGTATTGTTGGCGCTCGTTTATTTCTTATCGGCAAGAACCAATTTGCTTAAAGATTCTGTTTTCGATGCAACTTCCTTCAATTCGCTCGCTGCCGGTCAGTCTATACGCAGTCCCAAACCGGGTTACAGTTGGAGCAGGGTGCAATTTGCCTTTTGGACCATCATTATTGTGGGTTCGGCCATTTATGTATGGCTCCTGAAATGCGGATGTTCGACTAATAAAATATCGATGGATATTGATCCGGTCAATCTCGGCCTGCTAGGCATCGCGATAGGGACAACAACGGTCGGAAAGATAATTGATACCAGTCAATCAAATCAGCCTGCAGCTGCAACCACCAGTGCACAGCAAAACCAGCCTTCACAGGGTTTTTTGATCGACATACTTTCGGATGAAACTGGTGTTAGCATACACCGGCTGCAAAATGTATTGTGGACCGCTGTTATCGGCTATATCTATATCAGTCACGTTTATACAACTTGCGCTATACCCGGTTCAACAGTTATTTCACCCACCATGATCGCACTGATGGGGTTAAGTTCTGCCGGTTATCTTGGGGTAAAAACTACTGAAAACCAAATCGCGCCCGGTACAGGTACACCGCAACAACCAATCTCATCGCTGGGGCCTCCACCGCCGGTACAGGCAACATCTCCGGCGCCCCCAAACTCAGGAGTTCCACCAGTTCAACCTGCTATACCAGGTCCGCCGCCTAATTAATTTCATTCTCCCTGCGTCAAAATTCTTGCCAAATAGCTAACTTTATATTGCCGGACGATGAATTCATATTGTCTGGTTATATCAGGATTTATGGGTAAATTTTTCGACCACATCAACCCAAACCAACAGGAGTTTATAGCGAAGCAAAAAATGTTCTTTGTTGCAAGCGCACCGCTTAGCATCGACGGACATATTAACCTTTCTCCTAAAGGTATTGATAGTTTCAGGGTGTTATCAGAACGGCAGGTTGCTTATATGGATATTATTGGCAGTGGCAACGAGACGTCGGCGCATTTAATAGACAATGGCAGAATTACTTTGATGTTCTGTGCCTATGACGGTCCGCCAAATATTTTGCGCCTGTACGGAACCGGCCGCACTTTGTTGCCGGGAGATACCGGTTGGGAAGAAATGGCCAGTCATTTTGAGCTGCAATTGGCAACACGCCAAATTATTTTAGCCGATATTGATCTGGTGCAAACTTCCTGCGGATTTAGCGTGCCACTTTACGAATACAAGGGCGAGCGCGATCATGCTGTCAAATGGGCGAATAACAAAGGTGCCGATGGTTTAGACGCCTACAAGAAGGAAAAGAACAAGGTAAGCCTGGATGGTTTGCCAACCGCTCTGTTTGATCGCTATTAGCCAAATAAATCGAGCGAATTCTTCTTATATTTAAAGCATAAACCCTAACCATGAATTTTCGCTTTAAACCATGCTGCCTGGTATTGTTATGCCTTGTTGTTATTCATCGTAATGTATTTGCTCAAAAGGAAGTTGTTGACCAAAAAATATGGAATGCTCATTGGATAACCCTACCTGTGCCCGCAAATGATTATGAAATTTGCTTGTTTCGGAAAGCGCTTAACCTTGATAATAAGCCTGCAACTTTTAAAGTTTTTGTATCAGGAGATAATCGTTACAAACTTTACGTAAACGGGCAACTGGTATCAATAGGGCCCGCCCGTGGCGACTTTTATTATTGGAATTATACCACTATAGATCTGGCGCCATACCTGTTAAAAGGCAAAAATGTTATCAGCGCTATTGTTGCCAATGAAGGGTCGTGGAAACCGGTTGCCCAAATGTCGTACGGAACGGGCTTTATTTTACAGGGAGCAACAGCTGCAGAAGAAGTGGCCAATACCGGCAAAACCTGGAAATGCGTACAAGATACAGCCTATCGTCCATTGCCGGTTGAATTGATATACAGTTATTATGTAGCCGGCCCCGGCGAATTAGTTGATATGAACCATCAACCCAAAAACTGGCTTGCCTCTGATTTTGACGACAGCAATTGGCGGCAGGCAGTTCAGTTGGGAGCTGGAGAGCTGAAAGGGCAATTCAATTTTAGCGATGCCTGGATGCTGGTTCCCGAACCCATACCCCCGCGCGAATTGGTGATGCAACGTTTGAAAATGGTTAGAAAAGCAGAAGGTATAACTTTGCCGGAAAGTTTTCCGGCACAGCAGCAATCGTTTACCGTTCCGGCAAATACCAAAGTCACCATATTGCTCGATCAAACTTATCTCACCAATGCCTACCCGACGATCATTTTTAGCAAGGGCAAGGATGCCGGCTTATCATTGAGTTATGCCGAGGGACTATATATTATTGAGCCAGGTAATAAAGACTGGCGATCGCAGGGGCGAAAAGGCAACCGCAATGAAATTGCAGGGAAGCGTTTTGTGGGCCGCAAAGACAGCCTGGTTAGCGATGGGAGTGCAACACAACAATTTACACCTTTTAATTTTCGGACCTACCGGTATATCCAGTTGATTGTACAAACCAAAGATGAGCCTTTGGTTATTGATGATCTTTACGGCACAGCAACGGGCTACCCTTTCCAATACCGGGCTAAGTTTGAGTCGGACGATAAGCAAATAGATACGATATTGCAGATTGGCTGGCATACTGCCCGGTTATGTTCATGGGAAACCTATATGGATTGTCCTTATTACGAACAGTTGCAATACGTAGGTGACACCCGTATCCAGGCCATGGTATCGTACTACAATAGCGGCGACGACCGCCTGGCGCGTAACGCCATAAACCTGCTCGATCATTCGCGGATAGCCGAGGGTATTACTCAAAGTCGCTACCCAACGGCTGTGCCCCAGCAAATACCAACTTTTTCGCTCTGGTGGATCGGTATGTTGCGCGATTATTATTATTACCGCAACGATAGCCAATTTGTGGCCGGAAAACTGCCTGGTGTGGAGCAGGTACTGAACTTTTTTAGTCGCTATCAGCAGGCAGACGGCTCGCTGAAGAATGCACCTTATTGGGAGTTTACTGATTGGGCCGATGGCAAAGACTGGGGAGCAGGTACAGCACCAATGGGAGCCAATGGTAACTCGTCCGTGCTTGATATGCAATTGCTTTGGGCATACCAGGTTGCCGCCAGACTCGAACATGACCTGGGCAGTGCTGAAAATGCTGCAAAATATGAAAAAGCAGCCGCGCAGTTAAAAGAAACCATCCGGACTAAATATTGGGTGTCATCAAAAAACTTGTATGCCGACCGGCCCGAAAAAGATGTTTTCTCGCAACATGCCAATGCCCTTTCCATCCTGAGCGGGGTTGCCGATGAAGCGCAGTCTAAGGCGATCAGCAATAAATTATTAACCGATACTTCACTGGTACAGGCATCCATCTATTTTAAATATTATGTGAATCAGGCCATGGTGAAAACAGGACATGGTAATGAGTACCTGAGCTGGTTGGGCATCTGGCGCGAAAATATCAAAATGGGTATGACAACCTGGGCCGAAATGTCGGATATCAGCGGAACAAGATCGGATTGCCATGCCTGGGGCTCGAGTCCGAATATCGAACTCTTTCGTACACTTTTAGGGATCGATAGCGACGCCCCCGGTTTTAACAGCGTTAAAATTGAACCTCACCTGGGCGCTTTTACGCATATCGGGGGTTCGATGCCACATCCTCAGGGTGAAGTTTCTGTCAGATACGATCGGGATGGGAGTAAATGGACAATAAAAATACTGTTGCCTCCGGTTACTACCGGTAAACTTGTTTGGCAGGGCAAAACTTTTCTCCTAAAATCGGGTATTAATAATCTGGTACTTTAACAATTGGTAAACCAAAGGGGCTTCATTACAATCGCAAACCAATGAGTTGGATCGCAATAGGGCTCATCATCTACTTTCTTTGCATTATTGGGGTATGCCTGCGCATAATCTATGATACCCGATCTGTCGAAAAGGCCCTTGCTTACATATTGGTGGTGCTTTTTGTGCCGATATTAGGTGTTGCTATTTATTTTTCATTTGGAATAAGTTACCGCAAGGAAAAGCTTTACAGCAAAAAGATCGTCAAAGACAAAGCCGCTTTGGCAGAACTGCAGCGTCGGATGACTCTTGAAACTGAAAATGCCTGGAACAGTAAAGAACCAGCTATTCAGAAACATAAAAAGCTAGCCCTATACCTGCTTAATGATGGCATGAGTCCACTCTCGGGCGGTAATAAAGTTAAATTGCTCATCAACGGCGAGGGCAAGTTCCCTGAGGTACTTCAGGCTTTACGGGACGCTAAAAATCATATCCACATCCAGTATTATATTTTTGAAGACGGTGATATCGGATCGCAGATAAAGGATATTCTGGTTGCAAAGGTTAAAGAAGGACTGGAGGTGCGCTTTATTTATGACGACTTTGGCAGCAGTTCGATACGCCAGGGTTTTGTTGATGAATTGATCAGCGCGGGTGTGCAGGCATACCCGTTTTATAAAGTGCATTTTATATTGCTGGCCAATCGGGTCAATTACCGAAATCATCGTAAAATAATCGTGATCGATGGCTGCATCGGATTTACAGGGGGCATTAACGTATCAGAAAGGTATATCAACAAACCCGGCCAGTTATTTTGGCGTGATACCCATGTGATGATTGAAGGCCCGGGTGTAAACTATCTGCAATACCTGTTTATATGTGACTGGAATTTTTGTTCGGGCAAAAATTTGGTTTTGGAAGCGGCCTATTTCTGTAAAGATAACACGATTTCGGGCGACGCAACGGTGCAGATAGTAGCCAGCGGCCCCGATTCCGATCTGCCCACTTTAATGTTCTCGATGGTTGAAGCCATCAACCTTGCTGAAAAAGAGCTACTGATTACCACACCCTATTTTATTCCCGGAAGAGCAGTATCAGACGCACTGCAGGTAGCTGCGCGGAGCGGTGTACAAGTAAAATTGCTTGTGCCTTACCGGTCCGATTCGTGGCTGGTAAACGCAGCGGCCCAATCTTACTATGCTGAATTGCTGGATTCAGGTGCCGAAGTTTATCGTTATCAAAAAGGTTTTGTGCATGCCAAGACCATGATTTCCGATGGCGAGCTTGCTATTATTGGCACGGCAAATATGGATCATCGCAGCTTTGAACTTAACTTTGAAGTGAATGCCATGATCTATCAATCCGCAATCGCACAGGAATTAAGAGAGGTTTTTTACCTGGATATCAAAGACGCAAAAAAGATTGATCCCGGGAAATGGAGAAAAAGGTCGTTTTACCACCAAATGCCCGAAAAAATAGCGCGCCTGTTTTCGGGCTTGATCTAGCCATGAAAGCAGGCGCGCAAAAATTCAATAATTTAATAAATGACAATTAAGCCGGTTCAACAACAACAGCCGTGCCGTAAGCCAGCACTTCGGTAACGCCCTGCATAATTTCATTGGCGTCGTAGCGCATATTGATAACGGCATTGGCACCCATTACCTGCGCATGCTGTATCATTAACTGGTAGGCTTCTTCGCGGGTGTTTTCGCAAAGCTCAACATAAATTGATAATCTGCCGCCAAAAAGCGATTGGAAACCGCCTGCAATATTGCCCAATGCACTGCGGCTGCGAACGGTAACGCCGCGTACAAGACCTAATTGTTTGGTGACTTTATATCCCTCCAGGGCGATACTGGTAGTAACTAAGGTGTGGTCCATGGTTTTAAAGTTTTAGGAATTGGATTGGTAAATTGGTTATTTGTTACCAAATATAAAGGATTTCATTTTGATTATAACGGGTTTTACCTGATCAAAACGTAATGTTTTTAAAGCTAAATTCAGGATCAAACAATGCTTTCCAGCATACCGGTATACAATTTAATTCCCTCCCTGATCTCTTCGAGGTAAATAAACTCATTGGCCGTATGGGAGCGACCCGAATCACCGGGACCAACTTTGAGTGAGGGAATATCTAATAAAGACTGATCGGAAGTAGTAGGCGAACCATAGGTAGTGCGGCCAAGCGCGATGCCGGCTTGCACGATCGGATGGTTTTTATCAATCTTAGAGGGCTTCAACCTGATCGACCTTGGTGTTACTTCGCTTTTAACATGGCTGCGGATGATCTCGAGAACTTCTTCATTTCGGTAGGCATCGGTAACCCGTACATCGACAGTATAGTTGCAGGTAGCTGGCACGACATTATGCTGCGAACCCGCATTGATAATAGTTACCGACATTTTTACCGGCCCGAATACATCAGACTCTTTTGGGAAACTGAAACTCCGGAACCAATTTATATCGCCGATGGCCTCATAGATCGCGTTTACGCCTTCTTCACGGGCAGCGTGACCTGATTTGCCATACGCAGTGCAATCAAGTACCATCAGTCCTTTTTCTGCAATAGCCAATTGCGTCAATGTAGGCTCACCAACTATGCCAAAATCCAGGTTGCCCAGGTCTGGAATGATCAACTCAAGGCCGTTGATTCCCGATATTTCTTCTTCCGCGGTAGCGGCAAGGCAAAAGTTGTATTTAAGATCTTCCCGATCGTAGAAATAAAGAAAGGTTTGTATAAGCGATACCAGACATCCGCCAGCATCGTTACTGCCCAGGCCGTAAAGTTTTCCATCCTCCACTGTTGCTGCAAAAGGGTCGCGGGTATAGCCCGTATTGGGTTTAACGGTATCATGATGCGAGTTTAGCAGGATAGTTGGTTTTGCCGAATCGTAATATTTATTCAGCGCCCAAATATTGTTGATCTTGCGTTGCGTTTGGATACCCTTATCCTTTAAATAAAGTTCGATCAAATCGGCTGTGCGGCTTTCTTCGCGGCTAAAAGAAGGGATAATTATGAGTTGTTTTAGCAG
>CAIPPO010000014.1 GCA_903866915.1 uncultured Mucilaginibacter sp.
CGCATCGCTGGTGTAATATCCGGACCGTTTGCATCTAACGCGATCGGGTCCTGGCGGGGTTTAACCACTACCAGTGTAAAACGTGTTACGTTAAATTTGGCATCAAAGTCAAAATTATCCAATTTAGCAAATACTCTGTCCTGCGCTTTGATATTTCCGGTTGCAACGGCACCGCCACTTTTACCCGCAAACTGCGGCTTTGGATCTGGTATACGTTTTACACGGAATTTGGTTGAGCCTAAGGTTAAATTTTTACCTTCAACCGTTCCTGATACGGTCACTACATCATTATCACTCAAGGTAGTTACCCTCGCAACATAATGACCAGCAGATCCAGATACTGAACCCTGCGCTATATTGATGCGTATATTTTCTTTTGGTATGCCAGGAGCAGAAACTGATAGTGGATTATCAACTCCGATATACAATACATTCATTTTATCAGCAGAAACCACAGCCGAAGGTTTGGCAACTTCGTATTCGCCTGAAATAGGATAAGGTTTTTCCGGGCCATCTACCTGTTTTACATATAAAGTACCTGTCCAGGTATGTTTACCCTCTCCACTTGTAATTACAGAATATTTACCTATACCGGCACTTGCAGGTACATTCTGTCCATCAACAACGATTCTTGGATTAGAATTTTGGTCGTAAGCGGTCAGGTATATATCCGCAGTATACGGTTGTCCGGCAATAATATAACTTGATGGTGCAACACCAACGGCCTTGAACTGGTTCAAAGTTACCTGGGCCACGTCTATCTCGCCTAATATCCTTTTAACTGTTTGGTTTTCGGCACTTTTATTATCTGCCTGTATTTTTGCCAGCGTAGTTAGGGCAGCACCCAGAGGCACACCCTCACCAAAATTTGCTTCCTGCCAGGTTTTGTTGGGCTCACCAGTGCGGCCTGCCGGATCAGCAGTCTCCAGAGAAAAATCAATATCCTTACTTAATTTAGGACCAAGCAGTGCTAATAATTCCTTTTTAGTATTCTCAATTTTTGTTCTCAGTGTATCTGCTTTCTTACCATCGATCATCACGTGGGGTGCTATATCGAGGTTATCACGTGCATCTACATCGTTGATCGTTGGATTTATACCACCACCCGCTTTGATCAGCAGCGTGCGCAAATTAGTGATGTATTTATCCAGATCGCCCGCCAAAGCACTAGCTTTTTCAGACTTGGTAAGCAATGCCTGCGCTTTCTCAGGCTGTTCTTTTAATTTTGTTGCTTTAAAGGCATCATACGTAGTCTTCAGGCTCGTATTTACATCCTTTGTCGATTGATCAAGGCTGTCCTTAATATGTTTAAATGAATCGAGTAATTGCTCGGGCACGTTCAGAGCTATTAAGCCCAGAAGCACCAGGTACAATATACCGATCATTCGTTGTCTTGGGGTTTCTTTACCGCCGGCCATTTCCTATGAAATCTAGTTTTAAGGTTTTTTGTTAATTGTTAGGCGCGAGGCTGACTCATTGCCGACAGCATGTTACCATAAATAGAATTTAATGAACTCAAATTCTTGGCGAGTTTGGTAACCTCTGTTTTAAATGACTGTGAGTCTTCGAGCGATTCATTGAAATTCTGCATCGTCGTAGCCATATTCTGGTAAAATTTATTCATTGATTTCAGGTGCGCGCTTGAATCCTGCAGCTCCAATTCATAAACTGCGTTCAAAGCCGACAGGTTTTTGGCGAGATTATTTACCTGTTCGTGGTACGCTTTTGAATCAACATTGCTGGAAGCCAGTTCGGATAAATTAGCCGATGCAGTTTCAAAGGCATTGCTCAGTTTATCATAGCTTGAAGCAGCTGTTTTTAATTTTGATGTAAACTCGTTAGTGGCGGTGCCGGCATCAGCAACGGTAGAAATGGTTGCTACCTTATCGCCAAATGTTCTTAAACCTTCACCCAGACTTCCGATCAGTTCAGGGCCGATCTTCGCGTCTTCCAGCATTTTGTCTAATGCCGCTGTGCTCGAAACGCCACTGCCGCTGCCACTGCTTCTCAGGGTAGCTTTTGGCAGGTCGCCGGTAAAATCTTCTGCTAATTCAGGATATACACGGGTCCAGTCGATATGTTGTTCATGTGCTTCACGCTGAAAACCCAGCAAGCCGAACAAAATAGCTTCAGTGCCCAATCCTAAAGTGATAAAGTAAGTAGCTCCGGTCCAGTGCTGGATCTTAAACAACAATCCAATGATAACAACGGTTGCTCCCCAGGATACGATGTTGTTAATCCCGTAAGGTTTTTTCTTTCCTGACATAATAATTTAAAAGTTGAGTAGTGATTTGTTTAAGTTTTCTTTTTAGTGCTTATCCTTTATATCCCGACCGAGGTAACTGGTTACACAACGGAAGCCTATGTAAGATTTTGCGGTATCCTGGTATTCGTATGTACGTGATGAATTTTGTAAGAACCAGCCTACGTCTTTCCATGAACCACCGCGCACCACTTTGCGTTTCAATACTGGTGCATCACCTGGTTTGGCATCATAGCTGTAATCGGGTGCCAGGTCATGGGTAAAGGTAGAAGCCGATTCGTCGTAAGCTGATCTGGTCCATTCAGCAACGTTACCTGCCATATTATACAGACCATAATCATTCGGGAAATAAGAACGAACATTTACAGTATAAGCGCCACCGTCATCGGCATAGTTACCCCGACCCGGTTTAAAGTTAGCCATCAGGCAACCCTTCGCATTTTTGATATAGGGACCACCCCATGGATAGTCGGTTCCAACTCTGCCGCCACGTGCCGCATATTCGAATTGCGACTCATTTGGAAGTGTATAATAAGCCCTTGCGGGTAATCCACGAGATTGTTTATAGTTTTCATTATAGCGGGTACGCCAAACGTTAAAGGCCCTTGCCTGACGCCAGGTAACACCAACAACCGGGTAATTCCGATAAGCAGGGTGCGAAAAATAATTTTCAACCATTGGCTCGTTTGCGGCATAAGAAAAATCGCTCAGCCAAACCAGCGTATCAGGATAAACAGGTACGGTATCACGAACGATGAAATCGGAACGCTTTTTCGATTTGTCGTTATGGTAATCAGCGGCTTCACGCAGCGAAACTGTAGAGAAATTATATTTTAATAAACGTACATCCAGTTCATTCCGATCGAAAATCCTGTCGTCACCCTGGTAAAACATACCCGAAAGTTTGGCAATATTGGGATTGTTTCCTTTTTTATTAGCATCGAACGAAAGCGGGTAATGTTTAACATAGGCCCAATTGATGTATTTTTTACCGTTGTTTAAAGCATTGGAAGCTTTGGGCTTCAGGAAATACTTAGGATCATTCAGGTAATTGGTAATAGCAACAGAGTCGCGCACCCATTGTACAAACTGTTTGTACTTGGTATTGGAAACTTCTGTTTCGTCCATGAAGAACGCCGGGATGGTTACTTGTTTAACTTGAGCAGTCTGCGAAAAAGTGATATCCTGATCGGTTTGTCCCATTAAAAAGGACCCTGATGGAATGTAAACCATTCCGTATGGCACCTCGGCTCTGAACGAGCGCTGCGCTATACCAGTCAATTCGCCTCTGTCACCGCTACCCTTGCCCGCACAACCGCTAAGCGTGATACCAACGGCCAAAACCAATATTAGATAGTAAATCTGCTTCATTTTAAAATCAATCAGTTATTAAATTATAACGCAATATGACCTGTACTAAGATATCAAATTACATTTAGTAAACCCAAAAATGTTTTTTAATTACAAACATTCTGCCACATTCGATAGCAAAAATATAAATTAATAGTTTATTGCCATAAAAAAACGAAATAACTTATAATTAAGTAATTAGCTATTTCGGGTGCTATTTAACAGGCCATTATACGGTTTGCCGATGCTTAAAGTTGCAGGACAAATCATAAAATGCTACTAATTATTTGTTTACCAACTTAACGTATTGTTCGATGGCCATCGTCATTGATGGTGCCCCGGGTGTTGGTGCAGGGATGTCTAAAATCAGGCCGGCATCAAGCACTGCTTTGTGGGTTGTTGCTCCAAAAGCGGCCAAACGGGTGTTGTTCTGCTTAAAATCAGGGAAATTTTTGTAGAGCGATTGTATACTCGACGGACTGAAAAAAGCGATGACATCATAAAAAACCTCCGCCAGGTCTGACAAATCGCTGCAAACCGTGCGGAATAATACTGCTGGGGTAAAATTATACCCATTGTCGAACAAAAACTTCTGCGTCTCTTCTGCGGCCACATCCGAACAAGGGTATAAAAATTTCTCGCCTGAATGCTTTTTGAGCACTTCGACCAGGTCGGAAGCGGTTTGTTTACCGAAGAATATCTTGCGTTTGCGGTACTGAATGTATTTTTGAAGGTATAAGGCGATCGTTTCAGAAAGACAGAAATACTTCATGTCTACCGGCACTTCGAACCGCATTTCTTCGCAGATGCGGAAAAAATGATCGGCTGAGTTTCGGCTGGTGAAAATAACGGCAGAAAAATCGGCCAGATTTATCTTTTCTTTCCTGAAGTCTTTGGCAGGAACCCCCTCAACATGAATAAACGAACGAAAATCGATCTTTAGATTATATTTCTTCGCCAACTCGGCGTAGGGGTTTTTGTCATTTTCGGGTTTGGGTAAGGTAACCAGAATACTTTTAACCTTTTTCTTTCTGTCTTCCAAAATTCTATACAATAAAAAGCCTACTCCTAAATATTCAGCGCCTTGATTAAAATCAATATGGGGCAGATTTCGAGGGCACAAAGATACACAATTAAATAAAATTTATAAAATAGAATGCTAGAAATGATTTCGACGCTTCCACGCAGGTACTGCCACACTACAATAGCAGCAATTAAAAGCCACGCAAAAAGCAAAACAAAACGGATCAGCGGGTCGGGCAGCAGGCTGAAACAAATAGAAACCGGCAAAAAAACAAAACCAATATTAAAATAGGTAAGGTAGGATACCGAAAGGTACTCGCTTACCAGTTTGTTGATCCCAAAAACGAAACCCAGAAATCTTACTAACACAAACTTGACCGCAAAGAGCACCAGAATGATTAGCGTAAGCGATAAAAAAAGCGAAAATCCACTCACACTATAATAATAAACATGCCTGTAAACCGAAAACTGGTAAAGGAACAACCCAAATGTTAGTGCAAACAAAAGGAATAAGGCAACCAGCGTCCAGGAGTTGATCACACCGTCCTGCTTGCTGAGCTGGTTCATTACCCTTTTGCTGTAGAAAGACATCCATATGCTTTCGAGGTCTTTGCTCATTACCCTGTTTAAAATAGCTGCATAAATAAGCAGCGCCAGCAGTACGCCAATGACCCAGGGATCGCGTGAGGTGCGACTACTACCCTCTTTAAGCGTACTCTTAGTGGTAACGTGTATGTCAAGAAAATTTGTGCCCGTGTATAAGACCCTTTTAAGCAAAGTGTCAACCAAAGCATCGTGCCTGCTGGCACTTGCCGGCCTGATAAAAAGCGTAGCCAGCGAATCCTGTACAGACTGTTCGTGTTGCTGCAGCGACTGTGCAACGGAATCAAGAAAAGGCAGGCGATCATTTGGATTTTGTCCGGCTATCGTATCCGCTTTATGATGGGTGGATGTATCCGTGCCTGCAAAAGCACCGCATGAAAACACCATTAAAAACAAACAAACCGCGATATGCCGCATGAATTATATCATCCTTATTTTACCGGGCAAAAATACCGGATTATTTATCTGTTTATAAGAATATTTTGCAGCAAGTTAAAAGGGGTTGGCGCAAGACTTTTTTGTTTTCGAATACTTTACGCCAACCGTGCTATTTTTTCCGGGTGCCGGCAAGCTTATAAAGTGTGGCTGTCAGTACATCGATTTCGGCGCAGGTATTATAAAACGCCAGAGAGGGCCTAACAGTAGATTCAACTCCAAAACGCCTTAATATTGGTTGTGCGCAATGGTGGCCTGACCTTACGGCGATACCCTCTTTATTCAATTCCGTCCCCACTTGCTCGGTTGTGTATCCATCCAGCACAAATGACATTACACTTGCTTTATCGGGAGCCGTTCCGATTAAATGAAGGCCCGGAACACTTTTTAATAGCTGGGTTGCATAAAGGAGCAGGTAATGCTCATATTGCGCTATCAGGTCGATGCCTAATTTACTAACGTAGTCTAAGGCGGCTCCCAAACCTACAGCATCAGCAATATTGCCGGTTCCTGCCTCAAAACGTAAAGGCGCTTTATGGTATTGGGTATATTCGAAGGTTACGTCTTTGATCATATTACCCCCACCCTGCCATGGCTCGGTTGCGTTCAGCAAATCTTCTTTGCCATAGAGCACACCAATACCGGTTGGACCAAATACTTTGTGGCCCGAAAAAACAAACCAGTCAGGATCCAAAGCCCGCACGTCTGTACGAATATGCGATACGGACTGGGCGCCATCCAACAACACTTTAGCTCCGGCCTGGTGCGCCATGTCAATTACTTGTTTAGCCGGAGTAATTGTCCCCAGCGCATTGGAAACCTGCGAAAAAGACACCAGTTTTGTTTTGGGGCCCAGTAATTTTGCATATTCGCCGAGGAGCAGTTGCCCATCGTCATCAACCGGAATAACACGCAACTTAAGCCCTTTTTTTGCAGCCAGTTGCTGCCATGGAACGATATTGGCATGATGCTCCAGATGACTCAATATGATCTCGTCGCCAGGTTTCAGATTTTGTTCGCCCCAGCTTTTTGCAACCAGGTTGATGGCTTCAGTTGTACCCCGAACAAATACGACCTCATTAATGGAGCCGGCATTGATAAAGCTTTGTACTTTCTTTCGGGCATCCTCATAAGCATCGGTAGCCCTTGCTGCCAGTTCATGCGCCGCGCGATGCACGTTTGAGTTTTCGTGTTCGTAAAAATAGCTGACCCTATCAATCACCTGTCTGGGCTTTTGGGTTGTAGCTGCATTGTCAAGCCAGATGAGCGACTTACCATTAACTATTTCCTGCAATATCGGGAAATCAAGCTTAACCCGGTTTACATCAAACGTGCTGCCATCACTGCTTTTAAATTCATTAGGCACCAATCCGGCTGCCTGTACAAAAGTTTTGAGATGATTTTTTTCGTTAAGAAAATAAAAGCTACTTGCGGAAGGAACAAAACCCGGCAATTGCGGAGCAAAAGGCACGTTTGGAATATTTTTTAATAGCTCGGTAAGTTCGGAGCTAAATGGCTGGGTGCTTCCAAATGGCAAATAATCGAACGACGAAGGCAAGGCATAATTACTTTCGATATCGAGTGGTGTTTTGCCACCCGGCAAAAAAGCATTGATCTGGTTAAGATACGAAGTAAATTCGTTATCTGATCCTGAGGTGGCTTGTTGCGAGCCTTTACTTTGGGTATTATTAGGGTCGGGAAAACTAGTTTGCGGATTTGCCATATCAACCGCATTATGCTGCTCAACTGCGGATGGCGAAATACCACTGCCAGCTACCGAATTCGGCACGTGACCCAGTCCCGTTGCATTAGCGCCGGGAAGACTTGGCGAACTACCCTGGATATCTGTTGCATTTACCAGCTCCAGTGCCGAGGGTGATTTACCCCCGCCAGCCACAGATTGCGGTATATTTCCGAGTCCCTCGTTATTGGGATCGGGCAGGCTTGTTTGCGGATTTTTGATATCAACCCCATTGCCCTGCTGACCGGCTGAAGGGGATATACCACTACCAGCCACCGATTGGGGTACCTCGGGCGAACCAAATATGCCGATATTGGGCAGAAAAGTTCGCTCGTCACGCAAATCGATCGAATCAGGTAAAGGCAAACCCGGAACCGAAGCACCAATACCTCCAAATGCCGGCGGATTAAATCCCGACCCAGTCGGAAATACAGGTTGCAGGCCTGGAATTGCCTGGGGCGAATCAATACCACTCAGTACCGCACCGGCAGAGGGCGGCAATGCTGTGTAACCAGCTGAGACAGGGAGATTTCCGGCACTTAACGGACTCGACTGGTTCATGTCAAAACCCGGCGGTGCGGCAAGAGCCCCGGCGCTCAACCCCGGAGCAATGGTATCACCTGGCATGGCCTTGAAAAACTGGTTTGCCAGTTTCTCAAGCTCAGCGATACCCGGAAAACCTTCTGGGAAATCACTTGTAGTCATAATAGTTGCCTACTTCAACGTCTTCCAGTACGGCAATCGCATCGTCCACTAATACGGCCACTGAACAATATAAAGAAACGAGGTACGAAGCAATAGCCTTATTGTTGATGCCCATAAAACGCACAGACAAACCGGGCGATTGTTCGCCTGGCAAGCCTGGCTGGAACAAACCAACTACTCCCTGGCGACTTTCGCCAACGCGTAGCAGTATGATCTTGGTTTTGCCATTTACTACAGGAACCTTGTCTGAAGGAACCAACGGTATGCCGCGCCAGGTCAGAAATTGAGAACCCAACAAAGAAACAGTTGGCGGAGGAACACCCCGGCGGGTACATTCGCGGCCAAAAGCAGCAATTGCCTGCGGGTGCAACAGAAAAAATCCGGGTTCTTTCCAAACTTTAGCGATTAAATCATCAAGGTCGTCCGGGGTCGGTGCACCTGTGCGGGTTTTGATATGTTGTGCAGGCGCTATGCAGTGCAATAAACCATAATCTTTATTGTTGATTAACTCACTTTCCTGGCGTTCCTTCACTATTTCGATCGTCAGGCGCAATTGCTCACTGATCTGGTTATAGGGTTTGCTGTACAGGTCTGATACACGGGTATGCACGTCAACAACCGTGTTTACTGCGCTAAGATTGTACTCACGCGGATTCTCGACATAATCAACAAATGTTGCAGGCAAAGGACGTTCGTCACGCGCCGAACAATCTACTTCAACGTTCTCGGCATGTTTAACTTTATTTAATCGGTAAACACCTGATTCTACCGGTATCCAGTTCATCAAATGCGTTAACCACCTAGGGGTAATAGATGAAAGCTGCGGTACGGTACGTGTTGCGATCGCCAGCTGTCTAGCTGCTACGTCGCCTAAAGCAGTTTGCTTGGGTTGTTGCTCGGCCATTAATTTGATAGATTTAATTAAAAAACAAAATAAAATAAAATCATGCTTAATTAACTAACAGTCAGCCTTAAAATTGTTAACATTAAGTTCTGTTTAGTTTGCATTTACTGTAGTATATATTAAATCTATAGATTTAATATATTATCAAATATAGCACATTTCCATTTCATTTTTGAAGTTAAAATTAAATTGGTCTGCTTACTTTTGAATGATTAGGTTACATTCAACTAAAACAGGATTCAATTGCTATGCGGCGGATGCTCTTACTCTTATTGATTGCCGTTAGCAGTGATGTTAGTGCACAGTTAAAAGTGGATATTGTTCTATGTGAGAATAAACCGCATCCGCTTGGCGTTTCCTGTAAAAGTCTTCATTTCGGTTGGGAAATCAGTTCGCCGAAAAATTCAGCAAAACAAAGTGCTTTCGAGCTGGTTATTTCGAGTTCTGAAAAAAATTCCGAACACGGAATATATGATGTTTGGAACTCTTCTGTTGTTAACAGCAAGCAATCTGTATTGGTAGCTTACCGGGGGAAAATATTACGGTCGGCCACCCAGTATTATTGGAAAGTGAAAGTTTGGGATCAATTTGGCAAGCCATCCAAATGGAGCAAACTATCGTCTTTTTGTACCGGTTTGGAAAACAAAAGTGATTGGAACCAGGCCCGCTGGATCGGATACGAGGACCTTGCGGATTCGCTGCGTTTAGCCCCCGGGGCTGATGACTCAAATGCTGATAAAATCAAAAACAACCCCCTGAAAAGGCCCGTTACCCCACTTATCAGAAAAGAATTTAAAATCACCAAAACGGTCAAAAGTGCCTACGCATTTATCAGCGGGCTCGGTCAGTACGAACTTCTCATTAATGGCAAAAAAGCAAGCAATGGCTTTTTGACACCCGGTTGGACCTACTATGATAAAAGTTGCCTTTATAATGTGCTTGACATTACATCGCTATTAAAAAATGGCAATAATTGTATTGGCGCGATTCTGGGTAATGGCTTTTTTAACATCAACCGCGAACGGTATTCTAAATTGGTCGATGCATTTGGAATGCCGAAAATGATCTGCCGGGTGCTGATCCGTTATAATGATGGCACTGAATGCGACCTTTGCAGCGATGCCAGCTGGAAAGTATCTCCATCCGCCATATTGTTTAACAGTATATACGGCGGCGAAGACTATGATGCAAACCTTGAACAGGGGCATTGGGCCGAACCTGGATTTGACGACAGGCATTGGAAAAATACAGAATTGGTAAAGGCTCCGGCGGGTCATCTGTTAGCCGACATGGATTACCCTGTAGCAGTGATGGACACCTTTCAGGTTAAAAAGATAACGGAACCTGCACCAGGCATTTTTGTTTATGATTTTGGGCAAAATTCCTCCGGAATCGTAGCGCTGAAGATCAGGGGACATAAAGGGCAAAAGGTTAAACTGATCCCGGCAGAGATATTAAACCAGGAAAAACTGGCCAATCAAAATGCTACCGGTAATCCCTATTATTTCTCTTATATTATTAAAAGCGACAGCACCGAAACCTGGGTGCCCCAATTTACTTACTATGGATTCAGGTATGTGCAGGTTGAAGGTGCGCGGCCGGATACTTCGGTTTCAAATTATCTTCCGGTTATTTTACAACTCACTGCCCTTCATACACGTAATGCTGGACCTTCCAATGGCTCATTTGAATGCTCCAACGAGCTATTTAACCGGATTTTTACTCTGATCAACTGGGCTATCAAAAGCAATTTACAAAGTGTAGTAACCGATTGCCCTCACCGCGAAAAACTAGGATGGCTGGAACAGGACTATTTAATGGGTACTTCAATCCATTATAATTTTGACAATTATAGTTTATATCGCAAACTTGTTTTTGACCTGATGGATGCCCAGCAGGCAAACGGCCTTGTACCAGACATTGCCCCGGAATATGTACAGTTTGATGGCGGCTTTCGTGATTCGCCCGAATGGGGCAGCAGCGCAGTGATACTACCCTGGCTTTTATATCAATGGAATGGCGACCGCGACATCGTTGAAAAAGCTTTCCCGATGATTAAAAAATACGTTGCTTACCTGGAAAGTAAATCAAACCATCATATCCTTGACTACGGCTTAGGCGACTGGTACGACTATGGCCCTGCAGCCCCGGGTTATGCGCAGTTAACCCCGCGGGCGCTGACAGCAACTGCTATTTATTATGATGATGTAGTGCTTGCCGGTAAAATGGCGGCGGTACTGAAACGATACCGGGATGAAAAAGCGTTTGATGATCTGGCTGGCCAAATTAAACTCGCTTTTAACAATCGTTTTTTCGACGCGGCTACTAACACCTATTCCACTGGCAGTCAAACCGCCATGGCAATGCCGCTAAGCGTAGGTTTGGTTAATGGAAAAAATCGCAGCGTGGTTTTACAAAACCTGGTCGACTCTATCAAAACCCATCATTACGCGCTGACTGCCGGGGATATTGGTTTCCATTTTTTAGTAGATGCATTGGATAAGGGTGAACGGGGGCAGATTATTTACGATATGAATAACCGCGACAATGTGCCGGGCTATGGTTACCAGTTGAAAAAAGGAGCAACCTCCTTAACCGAATCCTGGGCCGCACTGGAAGAAGTGTCCAACAATCACTTGATGCTCGGACATATCATGGAGTGGTTTTATAGCGGATTGGCAGGCATCAGCCAGGAAAGCGGTTCGGTAGGTTTTCAAACACTTAAAATCAAACCCCAACCTGTAGGCGATATCAATTATGCCAAAGGAAGTTTTCATACCCCTTATGGCTGGGTAAAAACATCCTGGACCAAAAACAAGGGCAGTTTCCGGTTAAAGGTTGAAATCCCCGCAAATTCGAATGCAAATATCTATCTTCCAGCACATAGGTATTCAAAAATATACGAGAACAATAAATTAGTCAGAAAAATGGGCTCGTATGAAAACGGCAGGGCAATGCTAAGTGTTGCATCGGGCATTTATCAGTTTGAGGTTAAATAAAAATGCATTACAACGCGATATTTATGGTGATGGTTCAACTCTTTAGCTTATTCAATTTAGCGTAAAATTGGCCGGAATAGAATTAACCACTAATATTCAACCACTTACAACGCCATAGTAACAAATAAGTAACAAAGAAATTCTCAAATCGAAAGATTTACGGCTATTTGCTTTCACGTAGTTGCAGACTACAATCCGTAGATTGTATGTAGACAAAATGAAATACAGTCACTTTAAAAGATTACAAAAACAGCGCTTTTTATTTTCCGCACTTTGCTGAAGTCTGAGGCGTCAATAAGTACTTAATTAATGTTATTACTTCCTTCGTGAACACCCACGATTTCCTGTGAAATAAGCCAATAAAATAATTTCTTTTTCTTGTCATAATTGAAGCTGATCTTGTCGATAGGTTCAATATTTTTCTGTATTTGTTTTGCTATTCCAATTAATTGACAATACGTAAAAGAGTTAATTATTGGCTTGTAAGAACGCTTGGAGGGAAAGATAAATGGGGTGACAATTTGCCCTGAACTTGTTACACCTATACAAATATTATAACCAGTCAATGAATCGGGTTCAAAAGAATAGTTATAGCTATAACGGCATTTGTAATGCGCCAGCGTAGCCAAAACGGCTCCGCTATCTTTAAAAAACTTTAGCCGTTCAGGATAACACACCTCAACGTTGGTGAATTTTAAGTTTTTGAAGAAATTTCCCCCTGCGTAATTTTTTATAGCTTGATCAACTTTTTTTTTAAACTTTAAAACGTTAACCGGAGCCTGTCGGATATCAACATTTTCGAAACCTATATTCCATTTTTTTGAAGTATCGCCGCCAAAAGAAAAAAAGTATGCAGGACACAGGTAACCATAGTTGTAAAACAGGCCATCTTCGCTCCAACTTATCTTTTTACGATCAATGCACTGAGCAGACACAAAGGACGTATAAGCAATCGATAATAAAACGACGATCAATAATTTACGCGTGACGGCTATGATAAACGGCTTACATCTCATTTCAATCGATTAAGTTACGATTTACAACTAAATTTAGGTGGGTAAGTAAATATTAAATAAATTGGGGACTGTATCATCAGATAGGTTTCAGCGATACAAATTAAAGTAATATTAGATATAATTTAAAAAATCCTGAAATAATAGGTTCGGCATAGTCCGGCTTGCGCAACTGAATCGGACATTCTTTAAAAATCAGCGTTTTTCAGATTTTTTGATGCCCGTCTACCGCTATTTTACAAAAAATAGATTTAACACTTCTTCCATTTTCAAAAAATTCATGGCTTACTTTTGCATTTTAACAAATCTCTGATGGCCGGTATATATATCCACATTCCATTTTGCAAACAAGCCTGCCATTATTGCGACTTCCATTTCAGCACTTCACTTGCTTATAAGGATGATCTGTTACAAATGCTAAACAAAGAGATCGGCTTACAAAAAAACTATCTTGGATCTGAAACAATAGAAACTATTTATTTCGGCGGAGGAACCCCCTCCCTACTGAAAGCCGGCGAGATCAACGCCATTATAGATAAGATAGCTAAATCACATGCTATTTCTTCCACGGCCGAGATCACATTGGAAGCCAACCCTGATGACCTTGAAAACAAACAGGTTCTGGCGCTAAGAGGTACGGCAGTAAATCGCTTCAGCATCGGTATACAAAGTTTTTTCGACGAAGACCTGGCCTGGATGAATCGGGCACATCGTTCAGTGGATGCCGAAGCTTCGGTAAAAAGAGCACAGGATGCAGGATTTGAGAACATTACTGTCGACCTGATCTATGGTTATCCTCTACTCACCGATGGCAAGTGGAAAACTAATATCTACAATGTGTTTGAATTGGACGTTCCGCATGTTTCAGCTTATTCGATGACGGTTGAGCCTCGTACGGCCCTGGCTGCTTTTATAAAAAAGAAAACAGAGCCTGCGTTGAACGAAGAGCAAAGCGCATCACAATTTTTATACCTGATGGATACGATGAAGCAACAAGGTTTTGAGCATTACGAAATATCGAATTTCAGTAAGCCGGGAAAATATTCGCGGCACAATACTAATTATTGGGAGGGTGTCAAATACCTGGGAATCGGTCCGTCGGCGCATTCTTACAATGGCGATACGCGTCAATGGAATATCAGTAATAATGCAAAATACATTAAAAGCCTGCTTGAAGCGAAAGTACCGGCAGAAACTGAAATATTGACTGAAACTAATAAACTGAACGAATACATCATGACCTCGCTCAGAACCCGGTGGGGCCTGGAACTTCAAAAACTAAATGCTATCTCCCCCGGCGCGTCGGCATCCCTATTAAAACTAACTGAAGAATTTTTAGATAAGCAATGGATCCGGCAGGAAAATGAGATTATCTATCTTACTCAAAGCGGCAAACTATATGCCGATCACATCGCCTCTGCCCTGTTTTTCTGAAAATTACCGGCTGCCCATGTACGAATAAAGCGGCAACCCGGTTTGAAAAAGCTTAAAACCTGTAGCTATTGGATTTACAGTATTCCTAAAAACTATAGGCTTGCAGCAGCCGTATCTTCCCCCAAACAAACATCAATTAAAATGAAAAAAATAATCATTGCGGCCTTTGCTTTAGCAGCTATTGCATTTGCGCCTAAAACTTATGGTCAAACCAAAATGGTAGGTGGAGCAGCTATGTATCCAACCAAAAACATTGTTGAAAATGCAGTAAACTCGAAAGATCACACGACCCTGGTAGCAGCTGTAAAAGCAGCCGGTCTTGTAGAGACTTTGGAAAGCGCAGGACCATTCACCGTATTTGCGCCAACGAATGAAGCATTTGGCAAACTGCCTGGCGGAACCGTAGATAACCTGGTAAAACCAGAAAACAAAGCTACATTGACCAAAATCTTAACCTACCACGTTGTTGCTGGTCGCCTGAGCTCTGCCGATCTGGTTGCAAAGATTAAGGCAGGAAACGGCAAAGCCGAACTGACTACCGTACAAGGTGGTACGCTAACTGCCTATTTGAAAGGAAAGAAAATTTACCTGGTTGACGAAAAAGGTGGTAAATCATGGGTTACCATCGCCGATGTTAACCAAAGCAATGGCGTGATCCACGTAGTAAACTCGGTATTAATGCCTAACTAAACTTGCCTGCCAGCTTTTGAAGCAGTCCGGGTAAGATCAGTGTGTATACCGCCGGGTGCTACAAACCAAGTCAAAACCCGTTCGCTAACGCGACCGGGTTTTGCTTTTTAATTACCTTACAATGGCAATGCCTATTGGTGCCTGGCTGCACAGCTATTTTATTAATCGCAGCAAAGCCTTAACTTTGCCCCATCGGCCATAGCGAACCGGGGCGCGTTTCTCCGAACATATATTGAAAGCCGAAAGCACTATCCAAATGAGTTTTATACTTTCTTCAATAGATACGGTTGATACGATCAGTCCCAAAGATTTTACTGAAAACTATCTGAAAGCCCGTCGCCCGCTGGTTATTAAAGGACTGACAAAGGATTGGCCCGCCCGCGAAAAATGGACTGCTGAATACATGAAAGAAGTAGTTGGCAATAAGGTAGTTCCATTATACGACAACTCTAAAGCCGATCCATCTAAACCCATCAACGCCAGTGCTGCTGAAATGCCTTTTGATCAGTACATCGACCTGATCATGTCGGAGCCGACCGAATTGCGCATCTTCTTTTTCAATATATTTAAACACGCACCACAGTTATTAGATGATATTGTACTGCCTAAAGATCTGATGGGAGGTTTCCTTGAGAGTATGCCGGGCATGTTCTTTGGCGGTTCCGATTCCGTCACTTTCCTGCATTATGATATTGATCTGCCTCATATTTTCCACACCCATTTTGTAGGTCGCAAACACGTTATCCTATTCGAGAATAAGTGGAAACGCCGTTTATACTGCATACCGAATACAACCTATGCCCTTGAGGATTATGATGTATTGAACCCTGATTTCGAAAAATTCCCCGCACTAAAAGGCGTGGAAGGTACCGAAGCATTTTTGGAACATGGCGATACACTGTTTATGCCAACCGGTTACTGGCATTGGATGAAATACCTCAGCGGCTCCTTCTCGCTGAGCCTGCGTGCCTGGGACGCATCATTGACACGCAAAGCAGCCAGTTTATATAACCTGGCCGTTAAAGGCGGTGTAGATAGCCTGCTTAAAATGACCTTCAAAGCGGATTATGCCCGCTATCGCGAGAAAGTGGCAATTAAATGGGCGGATAAAGCACTGGCGGCGGGGAAGCCTATGTAGTCCTGAGTCTTGAGTCAGTAGTCTTGAGTCAACATAGACTAAAGTGTCGGCGCGGTTACGACGTATGATCACAAACGATCTTCCATTCGCCATTGATCTTACGGAACCACAAAGTAAAATAACCGCCCGGTGTTTGTCCGTTTTCGAGTTTGAGGCCCCATCCGCCCAAAACAAAGGCGTTATGATCATCAAGGACATCGACTTTTAAAATAGTAAAAGTCAGTTCGCCCATACCTGCTTTGCCGGGATAGGCTTTTTTATACCTTTCGATTGTAGCTTGCCAGCCGTACAGCGGGGCACCTTTAGTAACAAATACCAGGGAGTCTGACTTCCAGTAGCCCTGCATAAATCCTTCGATATCGCCCTTGTTCCAGGCAAGCTGCTGAGTTGAGAGCACTTTAATAACTGCTTCCCGGTCCTGCGCAAAGCAGAGCGAGCAGCATAGCAAAAACAAACCGACCAGTAAAAGCTTTTTCATGCTGAAAAATAGGCATTTTTTTTCTTACAAATCCTTTTAGCTTTGCATCAAACCTATAAAATGAGCAAATACGTATTATGTTTTGGCGAGGTGCTTTGGGACACCTTCGACGATGGCAAAAAACCGGGCGGCGCACCCATGAATGTGGCCATGCACCTGGTACAACAGGGCTTTGAAGTTGCTTTCGCCAGTCGCATCGGCGAAGACGCTTCCGGCGATGAACTTGCCGAGTATCTCAAGAAAAACAACCTGCTGTCTGACCTTGTGCAGCGCGACCCTAATTTGCCTACTTGTGAAGTTACTGTCGAACTGGATGAGCATCAACACGCTACCTATATCATACCTCAGCCGGTTTCATGGGATAATATTCAGCCGGAAGTCGCTTTGGTCGAAAGTGCCAAAAATGCCTCAGCTATTGTGTTCGGCAGCCTGGCTTGCCGCGATGAGATCACCCGCGATACCTTGCTCAATGTGTTGAATGAAACCCATGCATTGAAAATATTTGATGTAAACCTTCGGGCACCACACTACACGCTGAACACGATCGAAACGCTGGCAGCAAGAGCGCATGTAGTAAAAATGAACGAGGACGAAGCAGCCTTACTGATCGGTGGCAGTAAACATAGCCTCAAAGAACAGATCGCTGAATTCAGGTCGAAATTTCACACCACGACTATCTGCGTAACCCGCGGCGAAAATGGCGCCATTGTATGGCACGATCATGAATTTTATGAAAGCCCGGGCCTGCCGGTGCAGGTGGGTGATACTGTAGGTGCAGGTGATTCATTCCTTGCAACCTTTATTGCCGGTCTTTTAGCAAACGAACCAATGCAGTCAGTTATTGATAAAGCCTGCGCCGTAGGGTCGTTCGTAGCCAGTAAACGTGGTGCAAATCCGCCTTACGACGAACGAATTCTGACTTTATTAGGCCTGCCTGTAAAATAAATTGATCCCCGCGCAAGCCGGTAACTCTACGCAATAACCCTGCAGCAGGCATTGAAAAAAATGTCATGCTTAACTAACATTTCCCGGACTAAGGGGGCATTTCCAGACTTTAAATGAAAATAAGCCTTACCTTTATATCCGAAAGGATAACTATGCGCGGTTACGGGTTCTCGAAAAACATCCCAAAGCAAATACCTAAAGGAGGCTTTGACGAACTTCTTAAACTATTTCTCGAATTATTGAATTATACGTCGGGAGATGCGGGCGAAGCTTTGGCCTGGATGAATGAGTTAGATAAGCAATATAACGTTACCAATGACCAATACGGCATGGGTGATTTTATAGACGAGTTGAAACAAAAAGGCTATCTCGACGAAAATATCGAATCGGGCGAATTCAGGATCACTGCTAAAACTGAACAAAGTATACGCCAGTCGGCTTTGGAAGAGATTTTCGGCAAACTGAAACGATCGGGTAAAGGCAATCACCGCACGCCGCAATCGGGTCAGGGAGATGAAAGAAATTCAGAGCGTCGCGAATATGAATTCGGCGATAGCCTTGAACAGATCGACATTACCCAGTCCATACATAATGCGCAGATCAACCATGGCATCAACGATTTCATGATGACGGAACGTGATCTGGAAGTGGAAGAAATGGATTATAAAACCCTTACTTCTACGGTCCTGATGATCGACATCTCGCATTCCATGATCCTGTACGGTGAGGATCGCATCACACCGGCAAAAAAGGTGGCCATGGCTTTGGCCGAACTAATCCGTACCAAATACCCTAAAGACACGCTTGACATTGTGGTATTTGGCAACGATGCCTGGCCTATCAGTTTAAAGGACCTGGCTTACCTGCAGGTTGGCCCTTACCATACCAATACTTATGCTGGCTTAGAACTGGCAACAGATATTTTGCGTCGTCGGAAGACACATAATAAGCAAATATTTATGATCACAGACGGCAAGCCTACCTGCCTTAAAGAAGGGACCCGCTACTATAAAAACAGTATCGGGCTCGACCGCAAAGTGGTCAACAAAACACTGAACATGGCGGCACAGTGTAAGAGACTAAAAATACCGATCACAACGTTTATGATCGCAAAAGACCCCTACCTGCAGCAGTTTGTACGTAAATTTACCGAAACCAACGGCGGCAAAGCATTTTACAGCTCACTGAACGGATTGGGGGAATATATTTTTGAAGACTATATCAAAAACAGAAGAAGAACGGTGAGGTGATTGGATAATTTGAAGATTTGTTAATTTGAAGATTTGAAAATCGGGGGCGCTCATCAAATTTTCAAATTACCAAATTTTGAAATCTTCAAATTGTCAAATTACCAAATTTTCAAATTAAAGAAATGAACTACAATTTAACAATAAAGACTTTAGGTGAACTAAAACAATCGGGATATCAAAGCCGATCGGTCAAAGATGAGCTGCGTGAAAATCTGATCGCTCAATTGCAGGAAAAAGAAGGTGGCTTTGAAGGCATTATCGGCTTTGAAGATACCGTTATTCCCGATCTGCAAACGGCCATTTTATCACGCCACAATATATTGCTGCTGGGTTTACGCGGACAGGCCAAAACCCGTATCGCCCGCTTAATGGTCAATTTACTGGACGAATATATTCCCTATATTGAAGGATCGGAACTTTATGATGATCCATTCAACCCGATCTCCTGGTTCGGCCATCACGAAATAAACGAAAAAGGCGATAATACGCCAATAGCGTGGCTGCATCGCTCAGAACGTTATACTGAAAAACTGGCTACTCCGGATGTTACCGTTGCTGATTTGATCGGTGATGTGGATCCGATCAAAGCGGCAACCTTAAAATTGCATTATTCGGATGAACGGGTGATCCACTTTGGCCTTATCCCAAGGGCGCACCGGGGAATTTTTGTGATCAACGAGTTGCCCGACCTCCAGGCACGCATTCAAGTGGCACTATTTAATATTTTGCAGGAAAAAGACATACAGATCCGCGGCTTTAAACTACGTTTACCGCTCGACCTGCAATTTGTATTTACCGCCAACCCTGAAGACTATACCAATCGCGGCTCTATTGTTACGCCATTGAAGGACCGTATCGAGAGCCAGATATTAACGCATTATCCCCGTTCGATACAAGTTTCACGCAAGATTACCCAGCAGGAGGCCATTATTGCTCCGGCACAAAAGCTGGCGATTGAGGTTGATGGCCTGGTCAAAGATCTGATCGAACAAATTGCGTTTGAAGCCAGAGCTTCAGAATACATCGACAAAAAATCGGGTGTATCTGCCAGGCTCACCATTTCGGCCTATGAAAACCTGGTGAGCAATGCCGAGCGCAGGATGATCATCAATAAAGAGACTTCGACATTTGTACGCATAACCGACTTTTTAGGTGTTATCCCGGCAATTACCGGCAAAATAGAACTGGTATATGAAGGTGAACTGGAGGGACCAGCTAAAGTGGCTAACCTGCTGATTGGCAAAGCGATCAAAACTTTATTGCTGCAATTCTTTCCTGATCCTGAGAAAGTTAAAAAAGCAAAAGGTGCCAACCCTTATGCCGAGATCATCAATTGGTTCGGCGACAGCAATACTTTGTTGTTAGATGACAACTCTCCTTTCAATGAATATAAAAAGAGCCTGAATTCGGTGCCAGGTTTGAAAGAACTGGTCAAAAAACTGCATCCAACTTTAAGTAACAACCAACAGCTTTTGCTGATGGAATTTGTTTTGCATGGACTTGCAGAATTCTCACAACTGAACAAAGGTTTCCTTGATAACGGATTTGCTTTTTCGGATATGTTCAACAGCCTGTTTAACCTGGAACCGGATGACGATCTGGATCTGGACGACGACCGTTATTGATCAGGTTTAACAATCAAATGGAAAAACAAGCGCTACCTGTATTTTTTATTTGCCTTGGCATATTGGCATTAGATTTCTATGTGATCAGAGGCGTACGCTTCGGATTGCGCAAATGGAAATTCAGTCAAAAACCAGTCTTCACCAATTTGTACTGGTCGGTCTCGGTCCTGGTAAGCCTCGGTATTTTTATCAGCATTTTTGCCCGCACTGGTCTAAGTTTCCGTGCGGCTTTTATGCTGGTATTTTTCTTGCTTACGCTTACGAAATTGATTTTTTTGCCGTTCCTGGTTGCAGATGACTTACGCAGGCTGTTCAAATGGCAAAGAGCAAAAACAAACCCAGCTATTCCTGAAGCCGAAAAACCTGCATTGAATGCCATTAGTCGTTCGGAATTTATTACCAAAGCAGGATTAATCGCCGGGTCGATACCCATTGCCGGGATGCTTTACGGCACTATGTCGGGCGTTTATGATTATCGCGTAAAGCATGTTAAACTTTACCTGCCTAATCTGCCCAAAGCTTTTGATGGTATTAAGCTTGGTCAAATATCTGACATACACTCGGGTAGCTTCTACAACAAAAAAGCGGTAGCCGGTGGGGTGGAAATGCTGTTGCGCGAGAAGCCCGATTTGATATTTTTTACCGGCGACCTGGTAAATACACTGGCTAATGAAATGAACAATTACCAGGATATTTTCAGCAAGGTAAAAGCGCCGCTTGGGGTATTCAGCTCATTAGGGAATCACGACTACGGTGATTACAAAGAGAATTGGGGCAATTGGGAAGCGAAAATTAAAAATTTTGAAGATATACTTGCCACGCACAAGAATATGGGCTGGGACCTGCTAAGGAATGAAAATCGACGGCTGAAAGTAAACGGTGAAGAGATTGGCATATTAGGAGTCGAGAATTGGGGATCGATCAGTCGTTTTGGCCACCGTGGCAGGCTAGACCTGGCAACAGCCAATACCGGCGACTTACCTGTTAAATTGCTGTTATCGCATGACCCATCACATTGGCGTGCCCAGGTATTGCCGGGTTATCCACAAATCGACGCGATGTTTTCCGGCCATACGCATGGTATGCAGTTTGGCATCCGCACTGAAAATTTTCAATGGAGCCCTATTAAATACATTTACCCCGAGTGGGCCGGATTGTACCGCGAAGGCAAACAGCAATTGTATGTAAATGTTGGCTACGGTTTTTTAGGCTATCCCGGGCGCCTTGGAATTTACCCCGAGATTACGATATTTGAATTGAAAGCTTCTGCCGACCCTTCTTTAACAAAAAATGCCTAGAGGTGCCGGAATGTCCTTTTCGTACAATCGATGAGAAAAATTCTGCAGTCCGGTATCGATTTTTTGCTCTTCAGTAATAGTTTTATGGCTCTCGGGGCCGTAACACAGGGCCTCCTTACTTTTTATCTTATCGGATCGAAACCAATTCAATCGGTTATCGCCCTATTATTTGTGGCCACGCTTGCCATTTATAATTTCAGCATTCTGCTAAGCAAGCCCCAAAAGCCCGAAAATTCATTGCAAAGGCGTGTCCGCTGGTTTTTTTCACACTACCGGCTAATGGTAACGCTTACTGTTGTACCTGTCTTACTGCTAGCGCCCCTGTTTTTTTTGGTATCCGCGCCGGCGCGAATCCTGCTTGTCTTCCTCGCGATAATTTCTTTTGCTTATGGGCTCCCACTTTTTACAATCGCTGGCAGGCAATTTGGCCTGCGAAATATCCCGGGTTTAAAATTATTTTTGATCACGCTTGTTTGGACGATGAGTTGCGTATTGCTGCCCATTCTTGAGGCACAGGCAAGGCATACAGCCACTGTTTCGCTTTACGACACCACAATACTCCTGGCCAAAGAGTTCCTCTTTATAGCGGCACTTGCCATTCCATTTGATATACGCGATATATTCGAAGACAAACAATCAGGACTGAAAACGATTGCCGTCGCCTGGGGAGAAAAAAATGCTTATTTCTTTTGTGAGGCATTGCTGTTGGGTTATATAGCACTGCTTTTTATTTACCGCAATGATGGCTTTGGAATTAATTTTTGGGCACTGATTATCAGTGTCGTCATAGCAGGTTGGCTAATTTTAAGATCGAAATGGGAAAAGAATGAGTACTACTATTTCTTTTTGCTCGATGGTATACTCATACTCCAATATATTTTTGTGATCGGTTTAAACAAGTTGAGTACTTTATTTTAATGGAACAGTTTTACGACCAATATTTCGACAAAAACGACTATAGGACTACCCCCTTAAAACCTGCTGAATACGAAACCTGCAATTTCAAAAATTGCGACCTTTCAAACGCCGACCTTGCTGGTTTCCGCTTTATAGATTGCCATTTTAGCAGTTGTAATCTTAGCCTTGCAAAATTCAGAAAAACGGCTTTTCAGAATGTAAAATTCAAAGATTGCAAAATGCTGGGACTGCGTTTTGAGCAATGCGACCCCTTCAATTTATCCTTGGCGTTCGACACCTGCCAGCTCAATCACTCATCCTTTTACCGCTTGAAGTTGAAAAAGACCTTATTCAAAAATTGCCAATTGCAGGAATCAGATTTTACTGATACTGATCTTTCGGGTGCCCTGATGGATAACTGTGACTTCGCCGGATCGACTTTTGAAAATACCAACCTTGAAAAAGCTGACCTTCGTACCGCCTTCAATTATGCAATTGACCCGGAACTTAACCGGATCAAAAAGGCACAATTTTCTTTGCACGGTGTCACCGGGCTCCTTCTCAAATATGATATTGAAATAGAATAAAATAAATTTTATTCACCCGCAACCGGCAATGCTATACTCGAAGCTGCACCAACAGTATGGTAAATCGATTCTGTAGCTTTGATATAATCGGCTGCTTTCGCTTTGTAAATGTTAGGGACATATTTCTGGGGATTGCGATCAATGATCGGGAACCAGCTGCTTTGTACCTGTACCATTATCTTGTGTCCCCTCTTGAATACGTGATCGATACCATGCAGGTCTATAGCATATTGTTCAACCTTACCCGGTATTGCAGGCTCGGGCTTAGTGAAACCCTTGCGGTATCTTCCTCTTAAAACGTCAGCTGCGATCATCAACTCGTAGCCCGACATTTTTAGTTCTTTTTTATATTCCTGCGGATAAACATCAATCAGTTTTACTACCCAATCCGCATCAGTGCCCGATGTTGCTGCGTATAACTTAGCCAGAAGGTTGCCGGTTACAGTAATATCAGCAGTTAGCGTATCGGTTTGCCAGGTTAAAACATCCGGGCGATTGTCAACAAAGCGCTGATCCTCGGTCAGCCAGAAATACCAGCGGGATCCGGGTCCGTAAGTTTCTTCAATTGGTCGTGCCCGGTAAGGTACTGGCTTTGCAGGGTCGGAAACATAGCTTTCAAACTTGCTTTCTGTTGCCGTTGGCGGATTGAACGATAATTTTCCATTAGCATGGAAATAAATGTCTTTGACGGTCGATTCTTTAGGTGGCCATGCAGAATAATTCTTCCATTTGTTCGAACCCGTTTGAAAGCTGATGGCTTCAGCAAAATTACCATCCCCTTTGCCTTTGAGGTACCAGGCAAACCATTTGGCTTGTATCTCTTTACGGAAATAACTGGCCGTATTTTGCCCGTCGAATTTGATATTGCCGAGGCTGCTGCCGTCGCCGCCTGCCCAACCGCCATGCCTCCATGGACCGAGAACGATAAAGTTACGGTTATGTCTGTCCTGCTTTTCCAGAGCCTGGTAGGCCGATTGCGGCCCAACCATATCCTCCTGGTCCCACCAACCGCTTACGTGTTGAATAGCCACACGGGGCGAATCCAACCGGTAGGTGAGCGATTGGCGTTTCCAAAAATCGTCATAATCGGGGTGGGCGATATAGTTGTTCCAGGTAGGTAGTTTGCCGTGAATATATTTATCGTTTAAATTCGATAACGGTCCAAGTTTCAGATACCAATCATAGGTATCATAATTACCGAACTGAAAAAGTGAATCAGTTTTAGAAATTTCCTCCATAAAGGCATACTCAAATGCATAACTCAGGCGAAAGGCGCCATTGTGGTGCAGGTCGTCGTTTAAAAACATATCTGAAGGAGTTGCCTGTTCGGATGCAGCAACCATAGCCGGATGGGGATCGCTGGCGGCAATGATGGTCGTCCAGCCGTCGTATGAGATGCCGTATAGACCCGCTTTACCATTGTTATCAGGTACATTTTTCAACAGCCAGTCGATCGTATCGTAAGTATCGCTACTTTCATCAATAGCTTTCGGATCCTTTTTATCACGGCTCATGCGCATCATCTCGTATTTCCCTTCAGAAAGATAGCGCCCGCGAATGTCTTCGAACACAAAAATATAGCCATCTTGGGCCATGTCTTTAATATACCCGGATTTCTCAGGACTTGGGTATTCGTTCACACCATAGGGTGTGCGCTCAATGAGGAAGGGTAGTTTTTCCGTTTGATTTTTAGGAGTAAAAATCACCGCGTGCATCTTAGTACCATCCCGCATGGGTATATAAACTTCTTTGCGGTTGTATTTATCTGTATCAGGTTTAATCCCTGCAAGCGTTACTGCGCAGGTAAACAAAAAGACTGAGAAGAAGAACAATTTTTTCATTGTAATAATTTGTGCTGGTTGCATTAAATATACCAACATTCGCTTAATTTAAGAAAATAAACGATGCCTGCAAACTACGACAATTCGAAATGGTTTTATGATCAGCTATCCGGACTGGTTTTTGGCAAAACTTTGATCCGGGCGCAGACTTATTTGCTAGACAGGATTAAACCCGGGAGCGAAATTTTGATTGCCGGCGGAGGCACCGGGAAAATTTTAGAAGCAATTACCAGCATTTATCCCTCGGGTTTAAAAATTACTTATGTTGAAGTTGCCAGAAAAATGATGGTTGCATCAAAGAAAAGAAACACCGGGAAAAATGAAGTTAAGTTTATCCATGATGCTGTCGAAAACATCCAACCGGCGGTTAAATTTGATGTTATCATAACCCCATTCCTGCTGGATAATTTTACCGAGGAAAACCTGCAAAAAATATTCAACAGGCTCAACCAATTGCTTGCTCCCCAAGTGCTTTGGATCAACACAGATTTTCAAATAACTGGTAAATGGTGGCAGAAATTCCTTGCCGGATCGATGCTTTTATTGTTCAGGATAGTTTGTTCGATAGAGGCAAATAAGCTGCCTGATATTCAAAACTGCTTCAGCAGGAATAGTTATCGGGTTATTGAGCAACAAACATTCTGGGGCGATTTTATTCTAACGGCAAGCTACCAAAAGTGATTCCGCATGCTGTACTGAGTAATCACCCCTCATAAAAAAACTTGTACCCAATTCCCCTTACAGTTTGGAGGTATTGGGGTGAATCGGGATTGTTCTCGATCTTTTTTCTTAACCGAACAATATGCATATCGAGCGTGCGTGTATTGACGTCGGCATTATATCCCCAAACTTCCATCATCAGTTCTTCGCGGTTAATCACCTTATTCTTATTTTTAAGGAAATACAACAAGATGCGATTCTCCAGTATCGTCAATTCTATTTTTTTACCGTCGCGAATGAGCAAATGCATATTCGGATGGTGCTCCATGTTGGCAAAGCGCTGCGATTCAGACTTTTCGTTGTTCAGCGAGAATTTGATCTTATTATCAATCAATGCTACCAATACATCCATATTAAAGGGTTTGGTGATATAATCTGACACGCCGAAATTGTATGCTTCGATCTTGTCAATGTCCTGTGATTTGGCAGTCATCATGATCACTAATTTATCAAATCCCTTATTCCTTATGGCGGCACAAACGTCGGCACCCTGTTTACCGGGCAACATCCAGTCGAGCAAAACGATCGGAGGCTGCTCGGCAAGGATCATAGCTTCGGCGTCATCGCCGTTATCAGCTTCCAACACCTTGTAACCTTCTGATTGCAAGCGCTCGGCCACCAGGAAGCGCAGGTTTTCATCGTCCTCAACCAGCGCAATTTTTATTTCTTTTTCCATAGCTTATGTTCATTTACCGATCGGCTCAAACGGCAGCGTGACAGTGAATACCGATCCTTCTTTTATTTTTGACTTTACAACGATCTCACCTTCCATAAAATTAACCAATTCTTTACAAAAGGCCAGTCCAAGCCCAACGCTCCCATTCTGGTTGTACTGATTTTCTATTCGGTAAAACTTTTTAAATATATGAGTTATCTCCTCCTTAGCAATACCGATTCCCTTATCGGCAAATGAGATAGTTATATTTTTTCTATTGATTTGGGTATCAATATGCAATTCCTTTCTGCCAGGGTTCGAATATTTGTAGGCATTCTCCATCAGGTTTTGAAAAACACTACCCAGTAAAACCGGGTCACAATAAAAACTGCCCGATCCACTGATCTTGTAGCTTAACTTAAATTCGGGGTATTTTATTTTAAAGGTATTAATATAGCCTTTCACAAAGTCCTCTGCATCAACCTCCTGCACTTTTAAATTTATCGCATTATTTTCCAGTTGGGTTAACGAAAGTAACTTATTCATCAGGTCGTTTAGTTTGTCGGCCTCCTCGTCTAATATTTTACCGTATTGTTTCCGCTGTCGTTCGCTTAGTTCTGCATCACCGCGAAGGTTAGACCCAGCAATCTTAATAACGCTTAAAGGCGTTTTAAATTCGTGTGTAAAATTATTGATAAAGTCGTACTGCAGCTTAAAAAGACGCATATTAACGTTCAGGTTTCGGTAAATAAGCCAGCTAATTGTCACCAGAAAAAAATAAATAAGCAGCACCATGGCCCCTATTGGTAAAAAACGCCGATCGACCTCCGCATCGAGATAAAATTTTGGCGAGCTTAAATAAAGCTTATAGTTTGAGAATGCCCCAGGTAAAGGAGATTCGGCCGTGATATTGCTGTTCTCATTTTCAATAGGGTCATATACAACCGGGCGGATCGAAATATTTTTATAAAGCTCAGGATGCGGGTTCTTCAATTTCAACAAGCTTTGATCAAGGTCGAACGTTAGCATATTCTGTTTATAAACCGATGCAGCGTTGCTTCCTTTCTGCAACTCGCGGTAAAGTTTCACTTCTTCCCGGCTTAATATATTCAGGTAACTGATCTTTCGCGACTGGATACCATAAAATGTCTTGAATTTATCGTCCTGCGTTGGTTCGCGTGAGGTGTCAGCTATAGTAACGAAGTTATTCAGCTTATCCGCCATGGTCTCAAAATCGCTGTAATCTTGAAGGCGGCCCTTCCGTGTTACAACAATTTTCCGGTCTTTCAGGGTATATTCATATAGCGATTTAAGATTTACGCCTAATTGGCGTCCTTCCAATTCGTTGTTGATCGGTTTACTGATTGCTACATCGTAAAATACTATCCTGGTTACAAAAGGATAATCACTTAGCACTGATCTTGCATAACGGGAGGCGGAAGCAGAATCAAGAAAACCATGATAAAAGGTTATTTCCGGTATCCGGTTTTGAAAAAAATCGTTGTACGATTTAATCGTTTGTTCCTGCACATCGATTTTTTTTGCCGCAAATTCATTTTCCACATAACGATCGGTCAGACTGTAGCTGATAAAAAGTGCAATGATAAATGTTACTGAAATCAATACCAGGAAAGCAATTATCAATGAGAAATTTTTCCGGTATACCGTGCTTGATTCTTGCATAGCCAAAGGGCTTACTGGTTATCCCGCAAATTTTTATCCAGGAACTTCTCTATTTCGGTATACATATCCACGCGGTTTTCTTCAGTCCTGAATACTTTACGCTCGTTTTGTCTTAAAAAATAGGTCAC
Organism: uncultured Mucilaginibacter sp.; assembly: GCA_903866915.1. Classification (GTDB taxonomy): domain Bacteria; phylum Bacteroidota; class Bacteroidia; order Sphingobacteriales; family Sphingobacteriaceae; genus Mucilaginibacter. The sequence continues at coordinate 28,406 of CAIPPO010000014.1, forward strand.
CCGAACGTTCTGCTTTTTTAGTTCGCGTACAAACTGGTTCAATTCACTGATGTTAGCGCTTTCGTCTTTTGCACCCTGGAATATCAGCAAAGGTGCCTTGATCTTATCGGTATGAAAAACAGGCGAAATAGCCCTCAACTGTTCGGCATCCGATTCAGGATTCCCGATCATTTCGTACATCATTTGCAGCCGGGGTTTCAAATAGGGCGGAACATCTTTGAAATAGGTAAAGAAATTAATCAGGCCATATTTCACGATAACACCGCTGTATAAATCGGGATGTGACGATACCCCGTATAATGCAGAAAACCCACCAAAACCGCCACCAAATATTGCAATTTGTTTAGAATTGGCTATACCTTCATTGATAAGCCAGTTCACACCATCTGTAATATCGTCCTGGATCTTACCGCCTGCCTGCTTAAACCCCGCACTATTAAAAGCCTTACCATAGCCGGAAGAACCCCGGTAGTTAACCTGAAATACCGCATAGCCGCGGTTAGCCAAAAACTGAACCTCATCGCTATACCTCCAGGTGTCGCGGCTTCTCCAGGGAGCATCATGCGGTATTACAACTACCGGAAAACCTTTAGTTTTGTCTCCTAGCGGCAGCGTAAGGTAGCCGTTAATCAACAGCCCATCACGTGCTTTAAACGTGATTGGTTTCATCGGACAAAGCTCGGATGGTTTCAGGCTCGAATTGATATCGCCGAGTTTTGTAATTTTTGCACCCGCAGTTTCATAGAGATAATAGGAGCCCGGGTTTTTATCAGTGTAAGTAAATATAATGACCTTATCTTCGCTGCTGTCCCGCCCAACAATGTTGATCTCAGTTCCGGGAAACCGGTTTAATAAACTGTTATAAATAGCTTCAATCTGTTTACTCAGGAAATGCTTTGTAGGTTTCTCTTCCTCGCAAACGGCCAGTTCAAGCCGATGCTTATTTCTTGAATAATCGACCCTTTCAATATCTGCTTTCTTACAATTCAACAAAACTTTTTCTTCTTTGCCTGTTTCAGCATCGATCTCAACCAGCGATGTTTTGTCCTGGTTAACGTTTGAAAGGGCATAAAAATGGTTTTGTCCGGCAATAAAAGCTATCGGATCAACCCTGTTCCTGAAATTATTAGTGATGATAGGCTTAAAAGGTGCTTCCTCATTTACACGGTAAAGAATAGTTTCATTGACGCCATCGGATGCCTTAACCAGCCTGATTTTTCCATCATCATCCGGGTACCATTCGGTAAGATTACCGGGATTGATGATATAGGGCTTAAGTTCGCCTGTTTTAATATTGAGCTTATAAACATCAAAATTTGCCGGATCCCGCTTATTCATACTCACTGTTATCACATCCGGTTCTGCTTTATTTCGATTATTTAAAATCCTGATTCTCCCTTTTTCAAGCGAAAGCAGGTTATTGATCTTTGAAGTAGCAACATCCAAAACAAACATTTTGTATTCATCGAGCTCGATAACATCCTGAATAAATACGATTTGGTTATTGTAGGTCCAGGAATATTCGCGCACCGCATAATCATCAAAAGCTGTAGCCATGTACTCACGCCCGGTTTCAAGGGAGCGGATAGCAATATTTTGTTTGCCTTTATAGGGTTTTAGGTACGATATGTATTTCCCATCATTAGATAACCTGAAAATGCTTTCCTCCGGAGTTTTGAAAAAGTCCTTAATAGGGATCTGCCTCACCTCCGTATTTTTACAGGCGTGAATCGAGCACAAAATAAGGGCATAAAATAAAACGCTCAGGCTCTTCCGCATTCTTGGTTCGTCGCAATAGAATACGACAATGATAAACTTAGACAAAATACCCTATTAGTTCAAAATGTCACCACAATTTTACTGGTACATATTTTATTCGGATGCAGGAGCCCTGCATTTACCATTGCATTTCGTTATTTTTGAACATAATGAAGCGTTTTGCAGTAATTAGTTTCTTCTTCATGCTATTCAGTTATACCGGCTTTGCCCAGGTTGACGAATTGCAACTGGCAAAACAATTTACTGCGTCGGGCGAGCTGCAAAAGGCGCTTGATATTTACCAGAAACTGTATAAACAGGACAACGAAGCAAATTTTGGCTATTATGTTGAGGCCTTGCTTGGCGTAAAGAAATTTGATGAAGCAGAAAGCTTAACCCGTAAAATGCTGCGCAAACATTCCGGCGAACCGCGCTATTCAATCATGCTGGGAAGAATTTATACGCAAAAAGGCGATATAGACAAAGCAAACGCCGTTTATGACGATTTGGTAAAAAGTTTGCCCGCAGATCCAGGCGCTGTTGCGAACCTTGCCACCCAATTTTACCAGGCAGAAAATGCAGATTATGCGATAAAAATTTTTTTGCAGGGACGGAAACTGCTGAATAACGACAAATTATACACCTACGAACTACTGAGTTTGTACCGCTTCAAACGAAATAAGACTGCTCTGATTGAGGAGTACCTGAACTTTTTACCTGAAAATCCTTCTTTTATTACCCAGGCAGAAACAACACTTTCGTCTATGTTTGAAGGGGATTCGGATTATGACATCCTGAAAGCTTCTTTACTTAAAAAGATCCAAACATTTCCGCAGGAAACCATTTATATCAACTTACTGACCTGGCAGTTCATGCAGCGAAGAGATTATGACCTGGCATTGAACCAGGCCCTCGCATTAAGCCGCCGGCAGAATGATGATGGAAACAGTGTTTTTGAACTTTGCCAAACATTGGTTGCTGACGAAGCTTATGAAACAGCTATTCGGGGTTTTGAATTTGTGATTGCAAAAGGTAAGGGACAATCGCTTTATGTGCCTGCGAAGATTGAACTGATCAATACCAAAAACCTGCTGGTTACTGCCGGCAAATACACACAGGCCGACTTGCTAAGTCTGGAAAAAGACTACCGGGACCTGCTGGAGGAATTTGGCAAAAACAATAGTACCGTGTTTGCTATGCAACGCCTGGCAAAATTGGAAGCCTATAAATTGCACAATTTGCCTGAAGCCCAAAAATTATTGGAAGATGCCATTAATATCCAAAATGTGAATTTGGGTTTGCAAGCCTCCTGTAAACTCGATCTCGGTGACATCTACTTATTGACCGGTCAACGCTGGGAAGCTGCATTGGCTTATGAGCAGGTTGAAACCGCCAACCGCGGTACCAATATCGGGCAGGAAGCTAAATACAGGGATGCAAGGCTAGCCTATTATACCGGCGACTTTACCTGGGCAAAGGGACAGTTGGATGTACTAAAAGCAGCAACATCGCAATTAATAGCCAACGACGCATTAAACCTTTCATTACTGATCTCGGACAACATACAGGTTGATACGGCAGGTGATGCACTCAAGATGTATGCACGTGCCGACCTGCAAATATTTGCAGAACAACCCGGAAAAGCGATCGCTATACTCGACAGCATCGATGTAAAATATCCGAACAATGCTTTGAGTGACGACATCCTGATGGCCAAAGCCCGTATCCTGATCCAGGAAAAAGACTTTGCCGCTGCTATCATTCCTCTTAAAAAAATAGCCGAAGATCATCCCAATGATCTCTGGGCCGATGATGCAGTTTTCATGCTTGGCGATCTGTACGAGAACAAACTCAACAATAAAGAGCAAGCCAAAATTTATTACCAAAAGATCATTACCGACTATGCCGGCAGCTTATGGATCAATGAAGCCAGAAAACGTTTCAGACTATTGAGAGGCGATAAACCTGATGGGGAATCGTGAATAGTTAGTGAATGAGTGAGTGAGTGAGTGAATGAATGAATGAAATGAGGAATTAGTGGATTATTGAGGGGCGTATTTGTATTTTTGGAGCATGCTTATTTTTAACGAAACCTTTATTATTGATGACGCGATAGCTACCGAGTGGCTATCCTGGATAAAAAGTGACCATATTCCTGCCGTTTTGAATACCGGCGACTTTGACAGTTATAAGCTGTTTACCATTTTAGATTCCCCTAACGAAGGTATAACCTATTGCCTGCAGTTCAACACAGACAAAATAGAACGCTACAGCGATTTCTTTTATAAACACATGGACGGAATACATGCTGCTCACAACCAACAGTTTGAGGAAAGATTTGCATTGTTCCACACCTTAATGGAAACGGTAGAGGGACTTTCGGACTAAAAACGAAGTTCCCCAGGCATCCTGCCGTATAGTAAAAATTTGGCCCACTTTTCATTGCCATTTTTCAGCGCCGCAGCTGATGCTTTATTCCAGTCGTAAGTACAAAGTACCTGTTCGATATTTACCTCGTTGCCGGCTACTTTTACAATTGCATATTTGGCATGCGGGGTATTTGATTCCATCGAAAAGCGATACTTTCCGATGCCAAGGTAGGCAGGCAGACCTACGCTACCCGGATTCAGTATGATCTTTTCATTCGACAAATAGATCACACGGTTAACGTGCGAATGACCGCATAAAATTATTCGTTCCGAAATTTGCCTTGTCTTTTCAACCAGGTATTCGTCATTATAAACAAAAACCCCATGTTCGGTAACCTGCTCCAGCAAATACTCATCATCACTTTCAGGGGTTCCGTGGCAGGCAAAAAACACATCATCTATACGCAATGTCTTTGGCAGTACACGCAGCCAGGCGATACTTTCTACTGATAGGTCGGCCCGTACACCGTCCATACCCGCTTTGTAAAAGCCCTCATCAATACTTTGCAGTATTTCACGGTCGGTATTGCCGCTGATGCTTTGCATCGGATTTTCGTGGAGCATTTCAGCTACCTCCTCTGGTTCGAGGGCACCAAAAAAATGGTCGCCAAGATTAATAATCGTGTCAATGTCTCTCGACTTTATATCATCCAGTACAGCGCGCAATGCTAGCGAATTGCCATGAATGTCTGAAATGATAGCATAGGTGCTCATTACAATTGAAAAAGAAAAAAGGTAAACAACCCTAAATTATTGCTTGATCAAATCGTATATCTCGTCCAATTTTGGCGTAAGAACAATTTCGATCCGACGATTTTTAGCCAGTGCTTCCGGTGTCTCACCTTCATCAACAGGTTGAAACTCGCTCTTGCCCGTTGCGGTTAAACGATGAGGGTCAACACCCTGCGTTTCGGTCAGGAATCGCGTTACTGAAGTGGCCCGTAAAACACTTAAATCCCAGTTATCTTTGATCTGACCAAGGTTGATCACTTTTTTATTATCTGTGTGACCTTCTACCGCAATGTTGATATCAGGCTCTTTATTCAATACTACTGCCAGTTGTATCAAAGCGTCTTTACCATGCTGGTCGATTACAATACTGCCCGTTGGGAAAAGCAGCTTATCGGCCATAGAAACATAAACCTTCCCATCTTTAATAGCTACACTCAACCCGTTGTTTTGAAAACCAAGCAATGCCTTTTGCAATTTCTCTTTCAGCGCCGAAGAAGCGGCATCGCGTTTCTTCAAGGCTTCTTCTACTTCTTTAAGCCGTTGTTCGCGTTTTTTCAGATCTGTTGCCAACTCATTCACCTTAGTTGATGAGTTGTTATAGTTATCGTTAAGTTTACTATAATTTGAATTAAGCGTATTGTAGCTATTTTGCAGATCGGCGAGCTGCCTGTGCAGGTGCATTGTATCAGCCTGTAATGCTGATATCTCGGCTTCAAGTGTATTGGTACGCGTGCTAAGCGAATCACGATCGGCCAATAAGGCTTTATATTTTTTAGGGGATAATACCACGCAGGAGTGAAGAGTGGCACATAAGATGCCAGCTAAAAGAAGGTATTTTAATTTCATGATAGGACGGTAATTAGGATATTGCATTGTTTAAAAATACATTTAAAGGATATATCGCACTGCATAGATCGCCTATTTGCTGAATGATCCCTTCTGTTGACATTTCAAGGTCTGTGAATTGATGCATCGCCACAAAACTTTTCAGCTTCAATAAATCGATATTAGGATTATTTGCGTCATATCCCTGTGGAACAGTTTTCAACTGTTCTTGTTTTCTAAAATCACCAAATAATTTAAAAAATGCCGGTTCATCAATAATTTGTTTCAGGCCCGAGGGGTTATAATCAATTTCCTGCCTTATCAATTTCAACTGATCATTTTCCGGCATCCAGCTGCCACCGCCAATAAATGAATCACCCGGTTGGATATGAACATAATAACCAATATAAGCGGAGCCCTTGCCTGAGCTAAGTTTACCGATGCCAAAATTGCTTTTGTAAGGAGTTTTATCAGCACTGAAACGTACATCACGATAAATACGCATCACGCATTTTTTCGGGTCTATGCTGGCATCAAGGGTTGGATCAACCTTGCTGATCTCTTTGATCAGTTCAGCTGCAAATGCTATTACGTTTTCTTTAGCCTTATCATGCTCAGCTTTGTGGGCCATGAACCAATCACGGTGATTGTTTGCAGCCAGGTTCTTTAAAAACTCAAAGGTTTCGGGGTAGATCTTCATCAGGCAATCGTATTGTTAGCGGATAATTTCTGTAACAGCGATTTCATAAATATCCGCAACCTGGTCATTTATACGATACCAGCCGGGAATATTTAATTTGAACCCGATCGGCTTAAAGCCAAAACAAGCATCAATTCAGATTTAATTTTTCGCGGGGAACTTCCATTGGGATGCTCTTGCGGCGGAATTTGCGATACCAGATAATACCCCCAGCTCCGGCAAGGAGGTAGGGCACTCCTAACAAAAACAAGATGCCACTATTTAAACCCTTAGTGGTACTTGCTCCGCTTTTATTATTTGATTCTACTGCGGTAGTACACATAGCGCATTGCGCTTTAACTTGCGCCGCATCGAACAACATCAAGGCAAACACACTAACTATCAATACCTTTCCCATGCTTTTCATAAAGCAAAAATAGCTATATTTTAAATCAGCTTTAAATTAAATGCTAAAAATGATAATACGGAGATATCATCAGGTACACAATAACCCCTGTAATGGTTACGTACAACCAGATCGGGAATGTCCATCTAACCAACTGCTTGTGCTTTTCAACCTGCATTTGCAATCCGCGGTAAAAACTCAATAAAATCAGAGGCAAAACAGTTGCTGCCAGGATGATATGGGAAGTAAGGATAACCAGGTAGATAGAACGTACCGGGCTTGCTGCTGCACGCTCAACATCGGTTAACACACCATCGCCATTCAAATCGCCATAGATCGTTTCCGGTTTCAGGTAATGAAATAAAATATAGGATACCAGGAACAGTGAAGACAGACAAAATGTAAAAATATTAAGCCTTTTATGCACTTTAATATTACCATGCAAAATAAAGTAGAGCGATATCAGCAGTAAAATACTGCAGGTACCATTCAATATCGCATTTAGCTTAGGCAGATATTGCACAAAAGAGGGAACAACTGCGGGAGCTGGGATCAAATGCCTGTTAAGCACCACTACCACCACAAACACAAATACCGACACAGCGGCAACAAAACGGAAAATTAATTTATCAGTCATATCAATCTTAATACATAGGTGTGTCTTTTTCCAGCAATTCCTGTTTCACCAACACCTTTATCTCGTCATTTAATCTGCTTACATCATTAAGCGAAGCTCCGGCATAATACCCTCTGATCCTACCATGCGAATCAACAAGTACCATTTTGTCTGAATAAATAAATTCACCATTGCCGGCATCAAGCGCATTTACGAGGAAACCTTTGCGCGCTAAATTATAAATATTAGCAGTATCTCCTGTCAGGAATTTCCATTTTGAATCCCTATCTGCAAACTGCTTCGCATAATTGCAGAGAACGCCAACGGAATCCCTTTTTGGATCAACAGTTATGGACAAAAAATAAACCATCTTACTTTTAGCATAGTTCCTGTCGAGGCTATCAATATACCCGTTGATGGTATTACAAAGCGTGGGACAATGACTATAAAAGAAAGCGGCTACAAATACTTTATCGTGAAAGAAATTCGCAGAAACTGTTTTTCCATCCTGATCGGTCAGGTGAAAGTCGCCAATGGTATGAAAAATAGTATCAACCTGGCTTTTACCGCTGCTGCTGTCCAGTTTTTGCGTAACAGTTTTCGGACCAAAAATACGGAGGGCGTGGTATCTGTTCTGGCCCTTCAGGGTGAGCAAATAATAGAAAAATCCTGGTATAAACAGAATAAATACCAGGATCAATATTTTTTTTATTAAGCGAAATTTTATCATTTACAACCTCAAATCAATCCAGTGGTGGCTTTCGTTAGTAAGCACCAGGATCAATCCGATTATGAACAGCACCGGTACGATTATCGCTATTATCAGTCCCGCCTTTTCAAACTTCAGGTGCATAAAATAACCCACAATAAAAAAAGCTTTTAAAAGGGTTAAAACAATATAAATAGGGTTAGCAACATGGTATGTCATTACCTGGTGGGGAACAAGATACAGTGCTATAAAAAATTCAACGGCTGTGATGGCCAGTAAGATATAAAACACATTCCAGATGCGCTTTTTGGTCATTCCTTCATGCTCTTCGGCATGGTCTTCGGTATGTGCAGGATGTGATGACATAAGCTTGTTTTTAAACGAGATAAAAGAAAGTGAACACGAATACCCAAACCAGGTCTACAAAGTGCCAGTAGAGGCCAATTTTTTCAACCATCAAATAACTACCGCGTTTCTCGTAGGTACCCTTTAAAACATTGATAGTAATAATAATATTGATCACCACCCCGCTAAAAACGTGGAAGCCGTGAAAACCGGTTATCGTAAAAAATAAATTAGCAAACTGATGTCCGTAAGTGATCATCGTTTGATCAGAAGGATTACCGTGAAATAGCGCCTTCAATTCTTCCATTTTCGGAATACTTCCCCACCAAAAACCTTCGCTATGTAAATGCGACCATTCCAGGGCCTGGCAACCCAAAAACATAAATCCACCGATAATAGTACCGATCATCCACCATACAACTTCTTTCTTTGCGCCACGGTGACCCGCTTCTACCGCCAATACCATAGTCACCGAACTCATAATGAGTATAAAGGTCATTAAACCAACAAACACCAGTGGTGCGCCATGTTCAATCAGGCCGGGAACCGACTGAAAGATCAGGTCTGGTGCAGGCCATGCAGCAGAACTAAAGCGCAGTGCGCCGTAAGCTATTAGTAATGACGAGAAAGTGAACGCGTCAGAGAGCAGGAAAAACCACATCATTATTTTCCCGTACTCGACAGAAAACGGCGAAGTGCCGCCTGCCCAGGGTGTGGTTTTAACCTCGTCGATTTGTGATACAGCTGTACTCATTTGTACTGGATTGGAGGATTATTAATTTTGGTTCAAAAGTAAAAAAACATATAAATAAATCCATATAATATCGACAAAATGCCAAAATATTGCGGCAAGGTCCATATGATACAGGTTAATTGCTTGTGGTTTATTGCGATAGCTGCCAATTAAGGCCACTATAAGGAAAATTACGCCCGCAAAAATGTGTACCAAATGCAGCCCCGTAAATACATAAAGGAATGAACGGGAAGCATTCGGGTTAACAAAAAAGATACCCATTTTATACGCAAGGATATACCAGGCATAAATCTGGATCGCAAAAAAAGTAAGTCCTAGTAACATTGTCAGCCAAAGAAACAGGCGCTGCTTAGCAAATTCAAGACGCTTTGCTGCGCGACTAGCTAAAAACAATGTAAGACTACTTAAAATAATTGCAGTTGTGCTGTACATAAATGCATCAGGTAACTGAACATTCAATCCATGTCCTTTACCGCCTGCATATACCATAAAGCCGCTGGTTAAAGCGGCAAAAATCATAAACGATGCAAACACAAACAACCACAAGACAAATTTCTTGGGTGCCAGGTTAAGTCTATCGTTTTCTTGTTGTATCTGTGCCATCTATCACTTTCCTTTAAATCCAAATAAAAATATCAATTGAACAACCGGCAGGTAAAAGAATGAAGCAAACATTACCTTACGTGCCGACAAAATATCACGCCTGATCAATAACATCAAAGCGAGATACAAAAATACTAAACTGCAGACTAATGAAACATAGCCTACCCAAAGCGCTGCATGCTGGTAAACATTGGGCAGCAAACTTACTGGTACCAGCACCAATGTAGCTGCGCAGGTAAATATAGCGCTTACAAGGTCGCGTTTACCGGTTGGCAGCAGCCTGAATCCAGCCAGCTTATAATCATCATCCAAAACCCAGGCAATCGCCCAAAAATGCGGAAACTGCCATACAAACTGTATAGCAAAAACAATCAGGGCAATATCATCTATTTTCCCATAACCGGCAACATACCCGATCAATGGAGGTAAAGCACCCGGTATAGCGCCAACAAAAACTGCTATTGGTGTAATTCGCTTCAGCGGTGTATAGGCGAACGCATAAAAGAGGATCGAAAATACTGACAATAAGCCGGTAAGCAGATTTAAACTTCCAAGCAAATATGTTCCGGCCAATCCCATTAGCAAACCAAAAATAAGCGCCTGGCCGGTGGTTAAATGTCCGGAGGGGATAGGCCTGTCCATGGTCCGCTTCATTAGCTTGTCAAGGTCTTTCTCGATGATCTCGTTAAAACAATTTGCAGCTCCAGTCACTAAAAACCCGCCAATGATCAGTTTGCCCCAATTTACCCAGTTTATATCGTTACCGCCTACCCGACTGCCTAACAAAAACGTGATAGATGCCGAAAACACCACCAGGAAAGTAAGTCTGAACTTGATTAATTTAGAAAAATCCTGCCAATTCATCGGCGCACCTCCGCAACAGATGCCGACTTGTACAAGTTCAGCAATAAATACAACTGGGCACCAAACATTAGGCACGCTAAAACAACATGGGCAATTTCAGCAAGCGGAGGCAAGGAAAGATAAGAGAGCAATATACCGGTAACGATCTGCAGCATGATAATCAGAAATGTAAAACTCATCAATTGCTGCTGAACCGAATGACGGTTGAAATGTCTCCGTACCAGGGCATACAGCATAACGTTGGTCAGCAAAACGATGATCGCAAGGTCGCGGTGCTCAAAAAATATATCGCCCACACTATTTATCCATCCATTCCGATAATCGCTTAAACGGGCCGCTACTACATCTACACGCTCACGCACATCTGTTCCAAATACAATTTGAAGCACACTGATCGCTAAAGCGATATAGGTTATCACACGTACAATTGGCGTAATATTGAGCCAATTTTTACCATGCACCTTAGCCAGATGATAGGTAACAATGGCAATGGCGAGTACTGCCAGCGCCAATAACATATGTACAGTTACGATCCAGGGAACGAGGTTTGTTGAAACGACAATAGATCCCAACCAACCTTGAAAACCTACTACTACCAGGTTAAGCAGACTTAGGATAGCCAACCATTTATTTTGGCTCCAGTACCTGAATGCAAAAACTGCTGTCAATATCATACCCAGGCCTGCTGCAACACCTAAAAGCCGGTTAATATATTCGGTCCAGGTTTTGGCGGCATTAAAAGACTCGGGCACCAAAATGGATTTATCCTGCCTTAAGCGAATCGCGAGGTCGTTATACCCAAACAAATCGAGTGTTTTTGCAAAACGCAGGTTTTTCTTCACCCGGTCGGCCACATATTTCTCCTTGTAACCGGCAGGTAATTGGGAAACATCTGTAGGGGGTATGATACAGCCAAAGCAACGTGGCCAGTCGGGACAGCCCATGCCCGAACCGGTACTTCGCACAACTGCTCCGGCCATTATCACCACAAAAAGAAGGATGATGGTGATCTTATTGGCTTTTTGGAACCTGTTCTTTGGAGCTGCTTTGTTCATCTAAAATCTCTAAAAATTTAGGGTATCTGCTATGGAACAATTTCCGGCACAGATACCCTAAAAGATCAGCGAAAAAAATATTTTATTTTACTTCTTCATTGGGTCTGTTAACCTTCACCCATGCATTGAACTGATCGAGACCAGCGGGATTATCTTCAAAATCATGTTCCTGGTTCGAACTCATTGTTTGCGATAAAGGAACTATCTGTGGTATGAAATCTTCTTCCGCACCTGGCTTGCTGTAGTCATAAGGCCAACGGTAAACAGTTGGGATCTCTCCTGGCCAGTTTCCATGAATATGTTCGATAGGAGCTGTCCATTCCAGAGTGTTAGCATTCCATGGGTTTTGGGTAGCCTTTTTACCAAAAAATATCGAATGGAAGAAATTATACAGGAAAGCTACCTGTGCCAATGCAGCAACAATCGCAGCCCAAGTGATAAATGTATTAACTGATAACCATTGACTAAATGCCGGGAACTCAGTCATTGCGTAGTAACGACGTGGTACACCATCAAGGCCCATAAAGTGCATTGGGAAGAACACCAGGTAAGCACAAACAAAAGTTGCCCAGAAATGCAGGTAACCTAATTTTTCATCCATTAAGCGTCCCGCAAATAATTTAGGGAACCAATGGTAAACCCCAGCAAGCATACCGAATATAGCAGCCGATCCCATTACAAGGTGGAAGTGAGCTACGACAAAATAAGTATCGTGCAAAGGTATATCCAGTGCAGCGTTACCAAGGAAGATACCGGTAACACCACCCGAAATAAAGAAAGAGACAAGCCCGATAGCAAATAACATTGCTGGTGTGAAGCGGATATTTCCGCGCCAGATAGTTGCTAACCAGTTAAAGGTTTTTACTGCTGAAGGTACCGCAATGATCAACGTAGTGATCATAAACACACCGCCCAGGAAAGGATTCATCCCGGTAACAAACATGTGGTGACCCCATACGATAAATGAAAGGGTACTGATACCGATCAGTGAGTAAACCATTGCATGGTACCCAAATATTGGCTTACGTGAATTTACCGATATAACCTCAGATGAGATACCCATTGCAGGCATGATAACGATATATACTTCCGGGTGACCCAGGAACCAGAACAAGTGCTGGAACAGGATCGGGCTACCACCTGAATAAGGCAATAACTTTCCGTTTAAAACAATATCAG
>CAIPPO010000015.1 GCA_903866915.1 uncultured Mucilaginibacter sp.
CGATCTCTTCTGGTACTGCGACCTGCTTCCTGCCTGAAATTGCACCAATTTAAGCCCGAAAATGGAATTTCGGGCTCTTTTTAAGGCTAAAAATGCCGCCAAATATTATTCGGTTCAAAGGTATTTGGGTATTATAAATAATTATATATCAATTTATTAGATAATTTTAGATAAACTATTAGTTTAACTAGCTGATTTTGATGAAAATCCCGTAAACTGCTTGCAGGATATTGAAATGGAGATTATGATGCCAAATAAAATTTGGTTACCGTTGAATTAAAAATATAAAATATTGTAATACAAGTATTTGTGTAAACTATTTAAATTAATAGTTATACCTGAAGTAAGCTTCCTTGTAATCTTTGCGCATTTCGGCAAAACGGGCGCTGGCAGCCTTCAAAAACTCTTCATCCAGTATTTCGAAGACGCTGTTGACACCATCGGTCAGGTCGAGTTCTGATATTTTATAACTCTGCTCCAGGGTCCCCTGCTCCATCTTTACGATGAATTTCTGATTCATGTTAAGGATCGATATTTTAAAATCGGGGTGCGGCAGTTCGGCGATGATTCTCATAAGGTTGGCAATTTAGTGAATTAAGTATTTTCCTTTTGCAGGGAATTGGCAGGACCGACGGGAAAGCCCTTAAGCGGGTCAGCTCCATGAAGTGTACCGAATGTTGCAATCGGTTTAAACCGCGCGAACAACTCTTCGCTGTACCAGTTCTCCGCTTTGGTTTTTTGGATGACCTCTTTATGGTCGACCGACCTGTAGGCAAATTCTTTCATGTAATCCGTATTTTCCCAAATCGAAAAGGTGGCTTGCTTGTAAGCCGGCATTTCACCGATACCAAAAGAGGTAACTAAACCCTTCGCATCTTTCATCAATTCGGCAACTTTTGCAGCACTTGCCCAAAAAGGTTTCATACGCTTGATCCGGATAGTGGCCCTGGTAATAACAGCTACCGGCCCGGATTCATCCATTTTGACGGTTGCTGAAAATGGCTCTTTACAATCCCATTTACCATGGCTCTGGATAGGTTCACACAAAATTGTCCAGCTTTCTGTGTTAAAAAACCGCCACCATTTACTTATGAATGAAGTATTGTAAAACTGGTCAAAGTTTTCCTGCTTATCCCAGCAAGCCATTAACGCCCATTGCTGCCAGTCGGGATTCAGGTCAAATGTTCCTTTTTTTCCGCTGCCCATCAATTGCCAGAAAGTGCAGCCTTGCTGGAAGCGAATTGGCAAACGGAAAGCCGCCATAGCGATCAAAGCAAATGGGATATATCTTTTTCGGTATCTGGTAATTGTGAGGCTGACGATCATCGGTCTAAAAATATGATATTAACGTTATTTAATTTACGTAATGCGTACTTACTTTTGTTTTATGGCCGAAGATTTAATCCTAATCCGCTCAACAGATAAAAAAGAGCAATACGAATCTTTAATTCCTCAAATAGCGGGCTTGCTCGCTGGCGAAACTGATATTGTGGCTAACCTTGCAAATATAAGCGCTGCGCTAAAAGAACAGTTCGGTTGGTTTTGGGTTGGTTTTTACCTGGTGAAAAACGGTGAGTTGGTGCTGGGACCCTTCCAGGGGCCAGTTGCCTGTACCCGGATTGCTAAAGGAAAGGGTGTATGCGGTGCTGCATGGGAGCAGGCGAAAACGTTGGTGGTGCCGGATGTGGATGCCTTTCCCGGCCATATTGCCTGCAGCTCGTTGTCGCGATCAGAAATTGTTGTGCCGCTTTTTAAAGACGATGAAGTTGCCGGGGTTTTGGATGTGGACAGTGAATTGTTGGATCAGTTTGATGCGACCGACGCTTACTATCTGGAACAAATTATAAAACTGGTATCGCTTTGACCCGAGTATTTTTAATACCGGGGTTAGGTGCAGATCATCGCATTTATAAAAACCTGCAATTCCCAGGTTACGACGTCATCAACATTAGCTGGATCGATCCGCAGGAAGGCGATACACTGGCTGATTATGCCCAAAAGCTGATCGATCATTACCAGATAACAGCCGGCGCAGTGGTAGTTGGTAATTCACTGGGCGGGATGCTGGCGATAGAAATTGCTAAAAAGCTGCAGCTCCAAAAAACATTGCTGATATCAAGCATCAAAACAAAATCAGAAGCACCGGTAAGTCACCATTGGTATAGGCGGATCCCAGTCTATAAATTGCTGCCGGCCGGTTTATTTCCCAGTCTGGGTGTGTTCGTCAAATTTGCTTTCGGTAAAATGAACAAAGACGACCAATGGCTTTTTGTTGATATGCTCGAAAAAACACCGCCATATTTTGCCAAATGGGCTTTAGGTGCTATCCTGCATTGGGATAACCAAACCATACCGCAAAATGTATTTCACATCCATGGTAATCGTGACCTGGTATTTCCCTATCGGCGACTTAAAGATGCGAGGATAGTGGAAGGAGGTTCACATATCATGGTACTTAACCGACCTTCAGAAATAAATGCCTGGATTAAATCTTTATTTTATTCATGAAAATACCCCAATCGTTTTACCTCGAAACTGATGTTCTTGCTATTAGCAAAGCGCTATTGGGAAAGTATTTGTTCACTTCAATCAATGGTGTAGTCAGTGGAGGATATATTGTTGAAACAGAAGCATATAATGGTGCTGTAGATAAGGCATCACATGCCTATGGCAACCGTTTGACGCCGCGTACCGAAGTGATGTTCAGGGAAGGTGGTATCGCTTATGTTTACCTTTGCTATGGAATCCATCAGATGCTCAATCTTGTAACTTCAAGCGAAGGACATGCACAAGCGATATTAATCAGGGCTATACATCCTGTTGAAGGAATTGAATATATGATGGAACGTCGTAATATGGAAAAGCTTAAGCCCAATATCACGGCCGGTCCCGGTTCTGTAGCTAAGGCGCTTGGTATCGACCGGCGGCTAAACGGCTATAGTCTGCAAAGCGATGTACTTTGGTTAGAAGAAAGGGGATTAAACTTTAGTGACGATGAGATTGCTGCGGTGCCGCGTATTGGTGTTGATTATGCCGGGGAGGATGCCTTATTGCCCTACCAGTTTTACGTTAAAGGGGATCCCTACGTAAGCAAACCGAATAAATAGGCCCCTCTGTGCCGTCTGTGTAAACCCTCACGCCCTCAGTGGTTAAAATAGCCACAAAGCATTAAACTCTTGAATTGAATTTAGAACATATTCGTATTATTGAAAATGGATTTTGAGAATAGCAGGGCATTCGCCCAAAGCCTCGACGAGCAGGATGAGTTAAAACAGCTACGTAAAGAATTCCTTATTCCGCAGCATGAGGGAAAAGACGCCGTCTACCTTTGCGGAAATTCTTTGGGCCTGCAACCGGTCAAAGTTGCTGCCTATCTCCAAAAACAATTGACTAACTGGCATAATCTGGCAGTAGAAGGTTGGTTCAATGGCGAAGAACCCTGGTTGCAGTATCATCAACAGCTGAGGACCACTTTGGGGAGCCTGGTCGGCGCATTGGAAGATGAAGTTACCGTAATGAATTCACTTACAGTAAACCTTCATTTATTGCTTGTAAGTTTTTATCAGCCAAATAGTAAACGATATAAAATAGTGATGGAAGGAGGCGCTTTCCCATCCGATCAGTATGCGGTAGAAAGCCAGGTATTGTTTCACGGTTTTGATCCGAAAGAAGTAATTATTGAGGTATTTCCCAGGGCTGGAGAATATACTTTAAGAACGGAAGACATCGTCGCCACGATCGACAAACATGCTGATGAACTGGCCCTGGTGTTATTTGGCGGGATAAATTATTATACCGGGCAGGTGTTCGATATGCAGGTAATTACCGAAACGGCTCACAAGGCAGGGGCTTTTGTTGGTTTCGACCTTGCGCACGCTGCCGGCAATGTTCCGGTTAAATTGCATGATTGGGGTATTGATTTTGCCTGCTGGTGTTCGTATAAGTACATCAATTCGGGCCCGGGCGGTATCAGCGGCATCTTTGTCCATCAAAAGCATTTTGAGAATCAGGATTTGAAGCGTTTTTATGGCTGGTGGGGTTATGATCTGACAAAGCGCTTTAAGATGACCCCGGGTTTCGTTCCTGCACATGGGGCTGAAGGGTGGCAGGTGAGCACAAGTCCGATATTATTGCTGGCGGTTCATAAAGCTGCTTTGAGCTTGTTTGAAGAAGCAGGCGGACTTTCAATGCTTCGGAAAAAGAGTCTGTTGCTAACCGCCTATCTCGAATACCTGATCGGGGAGATCAACCAAAAGCATGGTGAGGAATTATTGAAGATCATTACGCCAAAAGAACCGCAATGGCGGGGTTGCCAGTTATCCATCATCTGCAAACGCAATGGAAAAAAGCTATTCGATCACCTTGTGGAAAATGGAGTTATAGGCGACTGGCGCGAACCTAATGTTATCAGACTAGCTCCGGTGCCCTTGTATAACACGTTTTTTGACGTTTACAGCGCAGCAAACTTATTGGACGAATCTTTAGCTATCCTGAAATAAAAACGATGCTGAAGATCGCTTATGACCCAATTTATGCCCATCCCTTACCAGCTGGCCACCGCTTTCCGATGCTCAAATATGAATTGATACCCGAACAACTTTTGCACGAGGGTGTGGTGAGCCTTGATAATTTCTTTTTGTCGCCACCAGTTAATGAAGATGTAATTCTATTGACGCATGAACAACAATACTGGCATCATCTCCGCGACCTGACCCTTCCCGCTAAAGAGATCAGACGTACGGGTTTCCCATTGTCTGCTCTATTGGTTGATCGCGAACGCCGCATTGCACAGGGTACGATAGCGGGTTGCAGCTTTGCACAGGAGTTTGGAATAGCCTTTAATGTTGCTGGCGGTACTCACCATGCCGGAACCAATTGGGGCGAAGGCTTTTGTTTATTGAATGATCAGGCTATAGCAGCTAACTATTTATTAAATAATCAGTTAGCATCATCTATCTTAATCATTGATTTAGATGTACACCAGGGTAATGGCACAGCTCAGATCTTTGCAAATGAACGCCGGGTGTTTACTTTCTCTATGCATGGCGCCAATAATTTTCCATATCGAAAAGAACGGTCGGATCTGGATGTTGCCTTGCCTGATGGTACTGGCGATGAAGATTATCTGGGCCTCTTGAAAGAAGCCGTACCGACTTTGATCGCACAGCAAAAACCTGATTTTATATTTTACCTATCCGGAGTTGATGTGCTTAAAACCGATAAACTGGGAAAGCTTGGCATGACCAGGGAAGGCTGCCGTGAGCGGGATCGATTCGTGCTGGAACAATGCAAAACTAATGCCATTCCAGTGCAGGTGAGTATGGGTGGTGGATATTCGATCGATATTAAAGACATTGTGGAGGCGCATTGCAATACTTACCGGTTGGCGCATGATCTGTATTTCTAAATAGTCCCGGCGGCCAGTTAACCACAGAGCGCACGGAGAGTTTTTACAGCGAGCATAAAGGGGGCTTAGTCGCGGGCAATTATATAGTCCTGTTTAACTTCATGGCGGCGACTGATGTACTGGAAGCGAATAAAAAGCAGGAAAGAGGAGGTTAAAAGTCCCATGACCAGTCCGTACCAAACACCGGTTACTCCCATCTTAAGTTGAATGCCCAGCAGATATCCAACGGGTAAACCTACGATCCAATAGGCAATCATGGTAAAGATGGTTGGAATATTTACATCGCCCATACCGCGTAATATACCCAGGCCTACCACCTGTGTCCCATCAAACAACTGAAATAGTGCTGCAATGATAAGTAGCTGTGATGCAATAGTTATAACAGCATTATCGGAAGTATACATCCACGGTAATAAATGATTTCCGAAGGCAAACAGCAATGCACATATTGACATAAACGCAATTACGATATGGTAATTGGATATGGCAGAAAGCCGCAGGTCGCGGTGCTGTTTGGCACCAAGGTAATTTCCTGATTTGATAGCTGAAGCAGCTGATATACCGCTGGCCGCCATATAGGTAAGCGCTGCCAGATTGATAGCAATCTGATGCGCTGCCTGTGCAACCGGACTAATGGTACCGATTAAAATGGCCGCGCCGCTAAAAGCGCTGATCTCAAAAACATATTGCATCGCTACCGGCGCACCAATTTTAAGGATTGATAAACACCTGAGCCGGTCGATATTTTTCATTGCAAAGCTTTTGAGGTAAACTTTAAAATTCTTTGATCTGAAAACATAGAAAGCCATTACCAAAGCCATGCTAAAGCGATCTATCAGTGTACTCCACCCAACGCCGGCAACGCCCATGGGCTTTACACCGAACAGACCTTTAACGAAGATGATTCCCAGCACCACATTCATCATATTGCCCACCACCGAAATTACCATTGCCTGGAAAGTGAATCCCAACCCTTCGGCGAATTGTTTGAACGTATTAAAGATCATTAGCGGGGCGAGCGAGATACCCATCAGGAAGAGGTAGGGTTTCGCCTGCCTGACTACCTCCTGTGCCTGGTCCAGATGGCCGATGAGCTGCATAGAA
>CAIPPO010000016.1 GCA_903866915.1 uncultured Mucilaginibacter sp.
GTAACCAAAGGCGCTCTATGCCAACGCTAATCGAAGCCGTAAAAGAGGTTAAACAAGGGGCCATAGGCGATGTTTATTTTGCCAAAGCATGGTATACCAATGAACGTAAATCAATTGGTTTCGGCAATAAGGTTCCTGTTCCCCCGACGCTCGATTTTGAGCTTTGGCAGGGCCCCGCACCTCGGCGCGACTATCAGGATAACCTGGTCCACTATAACTGGCACTGGTTCTGGCATTGGGGAACAGGCGAGGCCTGCAACAACGGCACGCACGAAATTGACTGCTGCCGCTGGTTCTTAGGGACCGACTACCCAACAAAGGTCACGTCATCCGGCGGGCGATATGCTTACCACGATGATTGGCAAACTCCGGATACCCAGGTAGCAAATTTTGAATTTGGCGATAAGTGCAGCATATCCTGGGAAGGCCGGAGCTGCAATAACTTTCCTGTGGAAGGTAGCAGTCGGGGTTTTATCATTTATGGTAAAAATGGAAGTCTTGTAAACCTGGGCGGGGGCGATTACAAGATTTTGGATAGCAAGAATAAAGTCCAAAAAGAAGTTAAATCAGAAGTGGCGCCCGACCCGAACAATACTCAGAGTGCTAATGGCAACCTCGATTTTTATCATTTTAAGAATTTTGTAGGTGCAGTTAGGGGTGAAAACGAACTGACTTCGCCTGTCGACGAGGCTTCAAAAAGCGTATTGCTCTGTCACCTGGCCAATATCGCCCAACGTACCGGTATAACCCTGCAATGCGATGCAACAAACGGAAACATTACCAATAGCGCCGAAGCTATGAAACTTTGGAGCAGAACGTATGAACCCGGCTGGGAACCAAAACTAGTGTAATAGCGCAATGAGGAATAGCTTTTTAGTATTGCTGCTGACTTTTTCACTTGCGGTTTCAGCGCAAAAGGGAAAACCATTATTCCCTGATCAGCCCGGACTGGTGTCTTATACCTATCGGAATTACCTATCAAAGGATATGCCGGCCACGCTCGACAGTATCAAAGCTCTGGGATTTAAAGACATGGAGTTTTCGAGCCTGTTTGGTAAATCCGCTGCTGAATTGAAAGTACTGCTGGATGAACGGGGTATTCAATGCTCGTCTTTCGGCGTGAGTTATGGCGACCTGGTAAATAAAACTGACGAGGTTGCGCTAAATGCTAAAACCCTGGGTGCACAATACGTTAGGGTTGCTGGTATTCCTCACAAAGGAGCTTTAACGGTGGATGAAGCAAAAAATGCGGTGGCTGACTTTAATCGCATCGGAAAAATTTTAAAAGAACAATACGGACTAACTTTCATATACCATGAACATGGCTTTGAATTCCAGCCTTTTGAACAGGGTACCTTGTATGATTATATAGTTACCAAAACTAACCCGTTATATGTAAGTTTTGAGCTGGATATTTTATGGGCATTTCTGCCCGGCCAGGATCCTGAAGTCCTATTAAATAAATACGGAAGCCGGTGCAGGGCATTGCACCTTAAGGATCTGAAAAAGGGCGTACCAAGGGGTAATCTATCCGGAGGTACCCCGCAGGATAACGATGTGGTTTTAGGTGCCGGCCAGATCGATCTGCCGGCCATTCTCAGATCGGCAAAACGTGCTGGTATCAAACACTATTATATTGAAGACGAAAGTTCGAATGTACTGGTACAGGTACCTCAAAGCATCGCATACCTTAAAAGTCTGACACAATAAAAAGCATTGCATACTATGAAAAGATATTACGGGATCTGTTTAACCGCTTTTTTAACTGTTTTGTTAGGTGCGTCCTTCGCTCAAACCAAAAAAAAGCAGGTTTCAAATTGGGTAAGCCTGTTTGATGGTAAAACGCTCAATGGCTGGAAACAGGCAACAGGTGCAGCTGGCTATGCTGTACAAAATGACATGATCGTGGGCACCTCGGTTGTTGAGCCGCATAACTCGTTTCTGGTAACTGAAAAAGAATATGGCGATTTTGTCCTTGAGCTGGATATCAAACTGGAGAGCCCGGTAAGTAATTCAGGCGTGCAGGTGCGCAGTCACCTCGACCCATTTGGTAATGATGGTAACGGTAGGGTTTATGGCAAACAGGTAGAAGTTGACCCATCCGATCGACGCTGGTCGGGCGGTATAGAAGATGAGGCCCGCCGCGACTGGCTATACACCATGCAATATAATCCGAAAGGACAATATGCTTTCAAACAAGGTGAGTGGAATCATTATCATATCGAATGTATCGGCAACGAAACAAAAACCTGGGTAAATGGCGTTGCTGCTGCCGACGTGGTTGATACGGTAGACGAACGTGGTTTTATCGGGTTGCAGGTGCATGCGGTATATAAGCCCGGGGATGCCGGAAAAAAGTTCTATTTTAAAAATATCCGTATCAAAACTACCGACCTTAAACCGACGCCTTTTCCGCCGGGTATTTTTGTGGTAAACTATGTTTCAAACCATTTAACAGCATATGAGAAGCAAAATGGCTGGCGGTTACTGTTCGATGGTAAAACCAATACCGGCTGGCGCGGTGCTACCAGCACAACGTTTCCGACTAAGCCCAATGGCTGGATAGTGCGCGATGGCACCTTAACCATTTTGGGGGCAGCTGGCGGCGAGGCTGCCAATGTGGGCGATATTGTTAGCAACGAACAATTTAGCACATTCGACTTGTCTTTTGAATTTAGGATGAGTACCGGTGCCAATAGCGGTGTAAAGTATTTTGTTACACTGCAGGAAGATACGCATGGGCAATCGGCCATTGGGCTGGAGTACCAGATACTCGATGACCTGGTGCATCCTGATGCCAAACTGGGGCGTAACGGCGACCGCACCCTGGCCTCGCTCTATGACCTGATCCCTTCAAACAAGCCTCCGCGCTTTGTTCGCCCGATAGGTGCATGGAATACCGGGCGTATCATTGTTTATCCTAATAATCATGTTGAGCATTACCTCAATGGCATCAAAGTTTTGGAATATGAACGCGGATCAAAAGAATTTAAAGATTTGGTGGCCATTAGTAAATATGTGATCTGGAAAAATTTTGGCGAAGCAAAAGAGGGTCACATCCTTTTGCAGGATCATGGCTTTGAGGTGAATTTCAGAAGTATAAAAATTAAGACACTGAACGCGACTAAATGATTTTAAGGATAGACAGGATGAAAAATCTAAAAGTTTATTTCAATTCTAAAATAGTGTTTAAGGCTTAGTTTGAAAAATAATTGCATTAAATCAATCTGTGGAATCATAATAATTATCTTAAATCTATGATTCAAAAAAAAATAGCTACTTTCAAATACCAAATTAAAAACCTCGCATCATGGCAATAGATTCTCTCAACGTTAATAACAAAGCGAAGTCGCAAAACACTTACGATGCTATTGTCATCGGTTCGGGTATCAGTGGGGGCTGGGCAGCTAAAGAACTTACGGAACTCGGACTGAAAACGATTATGCTGGAGCGTGGGCGCAATTTTGAGCATATCAAGGATTATAAAACAGCAACCAAAAATCCCTGGGAATTTGAACATCGGGGAAGAATAACCACCGAACAGAAAAAGAATCACGAATATATTGCCCGTAATTGGGGAGCCTATGAGCCGATAATCGATTATTGGGCTAATGATAAAGATGCGCCTTATACCGAAATCAAGCCGTTTAACTGGTGGCGTTCGTACCAATTAGGAGGTCGTTCTCTTCTTTGGGGCAGACAAAGCTATCGCTGGAGCGATCATGACTTTGAAGCTAACCTGAAAGATGGCTGGGCGATAGACTGGCCCATTCGCTATAAGGACATTGCACCCTGGTACGATCATGTAGAAAAATTCATTGGCGTGAATGGTTCGCTGGAGGGTCTGGAGCAATTGCCCGATGGTCATTTCCTGCCTGCCATGCAACTCAATTGTGTTGAGAAAGATGTTGCTGCTCGCATCAAAAAAAGCTTTAACGGGTCACGCCATATGATTATAGGTCGTTCAGCTAACCTGACAGCGCCTATCGAAGGGCGTACCAATTGCCAATACCGTAATCGCTGCTGGGAGGGATGCCCATTTGGTGCTTATTTCAGCACGCAATCTTCAACATTACCGGCGGCACTTAAGACAGGCAACCTTACAGTAAGGCCCTTTTCTATCGTTACTAAAATACTTTACGATAAAAACACTCAAAAGGCGACTGGTGTTGAAGTGCTGGACGCAGAAACAAACCAAACCTATGAGTACCATGCTAAAATAGTTTTCGTGAATGCTTCGGCGCTGAACAGTGCCTGGGTGCTGATGAATTCGGCCACGGATGTTTGGCCAGACGGACTTGGCAGCAGCAGCGGCGAGTTGGGGCACAATATCATGGATCACCATTACAACCTGGGTGCAAGCGGTATAGTGGAGGGTTATGATGATAAATACTATTTCGGGCGCAGGCCCAATGGGGTTTATGTGGTACGTTTTGCCAATCTTTTTGGCGATAAACGCGATTACCTGCGGGGCTTTGGTTATCAGGGTTCTGCAAGTCGCAGTGGCTGGAGCCGGGAGGTGGCGGAACTTAGCATCGGTGGTAAATACAAGGATGCTTTAACTGAACCGGGGCAATGGAGTATGGGTATTGGTGGTTTTGGCGAATTGCTGCCTTACCACGAAAACAAGATCAGCCTCGATCACGAGCATAAGGATAAATGGGGCCTGCCGATACTGGCAATGGATGCTGTGATTCGTGATAACGAGAAAAAGATGCGCAAAGACATTGTTGCCGAAGCCAAAGCCATGCTGGAAAGCGCCGGCGTTAAAAATATCAACACCTGGGATAACGGCCATAACATAGGCGACGGTATCCACGAAATGGGCTCAGCCAGGATGGGTCGCGATCCGAAAACTTCGGTACTGAACGAGCATAATCAGGTTTGGGATGCTAAAAACGTATTTGTTACCGATGGCGCTATGATGGCATCTTCGGCTTGCCAGAACCCCTCATTAACTTACATGGCGATGACTGCCCGTGCGGCTAATTTTGCCGCAGCCGAATTGAAGAAGGGGAATATTTGAGTGCGGAATGTCAATTGCGAAATGAAACAAAAACAATGTCATTTCGAACGTGCTGAAGGGCGCTAAGGAGCGAAGAGAAAACTAGAGCAGCGGTTTGATATAGCATGTGAGTAATCCTTACAATATTTATCGAAAGGACGGAGTTTCAATAATTTTAATTAACCAATATCAACAATGAAAGTATTTATCTATTTAAAAGTAACATTGATCGTTCTTCTGATCAGTTCAGTTTGTTTTGGTATTGCACTGGCTAAGCCTAAGGTGCTGGTGTTTAGTAAAACCGCAGGTTTTCATCATGCTTCCATTGCAGTAGCGGTGCCCGCCGTGATGAAACTGGGGCAGGAGAATGGCTTTGATGTGGATACAACCACAGATGCCTCAAAATTTACGACGGAAAATCTAAAGCAGTATGCGGCTGTGATCTTTCTTAGCACGACCGGGACTGTCTTGGATGATACCGAAAAAGAAGCATTCAAAAAATATATCGAAGCTGGCGGTGGGTTTGTGGGTGTGCATGCTGCGACGGATACCGAATACGACTGGGCATGGTATGGCGACCTGGTAGGCGCGTATTTCAAAATTCACCCTAAACAACAAGACGCGGTGTTACATGTGGTTGATAGAAAATTTATTGCTACCAAACACCTTCCTGCCGAATGGAAAAGATTTGATGAATGGTATAATTTTAAATATATAGCCAAAGGGCTGCACGTGCTGATCACGATAGACGAAAAAAGCTATACCGGCGGCGAAAATGGCGATTTCCACCCAATGGCCTGGTACCATGATTATGATGGAGGACGCGCTTTTTATACCGAGCTGGGCCATACGGACGAGTCGTACGCCGATCCGCTTTATTTGCAGCACCTGCTTGGCGGCATCAAATACGCGATGGGAAAAACTAAATAACAAAGTTTCCTCTGAGCCCTCTGTTAACTCTCCGTGCCCTTTGTGGTTCAATATTTAACCACAGAGCGCACAAACAAGGCGCAGAGTTCGCAGAGGAATGAGGAAGATTTGAAATATTTTTAAAAAGTTACAATAGCTTTTTATAAAAACGTTTCATTTTTGGCGCATAAATTCTAATTTGCATCCCGTTATCCAATTTTAAAATCCTTTTCAAAATGAATAAAATGAAAAAAGTCTTCGGGCTGTTGTGTTGCTGTGCAATGAGCATATCATCCTTCGCCCAAACGCCGAAGGAACATCACATTGCGATCATTCCCGAACCGGTAAGAGTCACTCAAAATGAGGGAGAGTTTGTGCTGCCCAAAAACATCCTGGTATCTAGCCCTGCTGGTCCCGAATTGAAAGAAACGATCGCCGCCTTGAAGGGCATATCGGTCCCAACTGGGATACATGTTTCGGTATTAGGCAGTTCGGCCAATGCAACTATCAGGCTGATCCTGAATAAAACGGCTGATACCGTAATTGGAAACGAAGGTTATTACCTTTCTACAGGCAAAAAGGGTATTGTTATCCGCGCAAATAAACCAGCCGGCCTTTTTTACGGTGTTCAAACCCTGTTGCAATTGCTGCCTAAAGAAATAGTAAGCGCCAAACATGTAGAAGGTGTTATATGGGATGTTCCCTATGTTGACATTACCGATTATCCGCGTTTTAAATGGCGCGGTTTAATGTTTGATGTGGCCCGTCATTTCTTTACCAAAGCCGAGGTGGAACAATACATCGATCACATGTCGAAGTATAAATATAACCTGCTTCACCTGCACCTCACCGACGATGAAGGCTGGCGCATCGAGATCAAGAGTTTGCCGCGCTTAACTACCGTTGGTGCCTATAACGTGAAGAAAGTAGGTTATTTTGGTAATTTCCCTGCTCCTAAACCGGATGAAGCCCGCAATTACGGTGGTTTTTATACCCAGGATGATATCCGCGAACTGGTTGCTTACGCCAAGGCCCGTTTTATGGATATCCTGCCCGAAATTGATGTGCCCGGCCATAGTCTGGCTGCTGTTGTAGCTTATCCTGAATTGTCATGTACACCTGGAGCCGACCATTACCAGGTACGTTCGGGCGAGCAATTCATGAACTTTACCAAAGACGGTATCAAAGCCGGTGTAGACAACACCCTTTGCCCGGCTAATCCCAAGGTATATGTGTTCCTGGATAAAGTATTAACGGAAGTTGCCAAGCTATTCCCTTTTGGTTATATCCATATGGGTGGCGACGAATGCGCCAAGAATTTCTGGGAAAAGAGCGATTCAGTAAAAGCCCTGATGCAACGCGAAGGTTTGAAAACACAAGAAGAAGTACAAGCCTATTTCGAAAAGAAGGTTGAAAAGATCGTTGAATCAAAAGGCAAAAAATTCCTGGGATGGGACGAGATTTTGGAAGGAGGTTTAGCTCCTGACGCCATCGTAATGAGCTGGCGTGGTATGAAAGGCGGTATCGAAGCTGCTAAAATGGGTCACGAGGTGGTGATGAGTCCGACTGATTTTGCTTACCTCGATTACATGCAGGCTGACCCCATTGTGGAGCCGCGCGTATACGCAACCCTGCGCCTGAGTAAAGCCTATAAATTTGATCCGGTACCTGATAGCGTTAATTCAAAACTGATCATCGGCGGACAGGCTAACTTGTGGACCGAGCAGGTGTACAATGTTCGCCACCTGGAATACATGACCTGGCCGAGGGCTTTCGCGATATCGGAAGACCTTTGGTCGCCTAAATCAAAAAAGAACTGGGACGATTTCTTTGGCAGGGTTGAAAAGCATTTCGACCGTTTCAATGTTGCCGAGATCAAATACGCACCAAGTGTTTATGACCCAATCTTTACGGTTCATGCTATGCCTGATAGTACCCTGCAGGTTACCCTTGAAACCGAGGTTAAGGGTCTGGATATTCATTATTCTTTTGATAACTCTTACCCGGATAACTTTTATCCGAAATATACCTCATCCCTGCTGGTTCCTAAAGAAGCGTTTCAAATGCGCGTTATTAC
>CAIPPO010000017.1 GCA_903866915.1 uncultured Mucilaginibacter sp.
ACAATATGTTTATTTCAGGTACATGTACGGCGTTTTTTTTGCTTACCTGTTCGGCTGGTCGTCTTTTATAGTGATTGATACGGCCAGTATCTCGGCAATAGCCTTTGTTTTTGCTCAATATTTGGGCTATTTTATTGTTCTGCCCCATTTTTCGGCATCTATCGAACATTCCGTGCCCTTCGTTATTCCATTTATCGGTCGTTTTTACCTGCTCGAAAACATAGGCGTAAAAACAGTAGCGATATTGATCATCCTTATTTTTTCCTGGGTAAACGTCCGAAGTGTAAAAGCTGGTGGCGCTGTACAGGTATTTTTCTCGATTCTAAAAGTTGTCGCACTGATCTTTCTGGTATTCGCTATTTTCCTTTCAGGCAAGGGGCATATAATTAACTTAAGCAAAGTATCTCCTACTTTCGATCATTCATTCTGGCACCAGTTTACTGCTTTTATAGCTGCCACTACCGGTGCGTTGGCGGCTTATGATGGCTGGAACAACCTGGGCTTTATTGGCGGTGAGATTAAACAGCCCCAAAAAAATATTCCCCGTGGTTTGATTATTGGTTTGTTGACCTGCATGTTATTATACATTTTAACCACTGAGGCCTATTTATATATGATGCCGGTTGATGTTATGAAACACTCGACACTGGTGGCTTCCGATGCACTATATATCATAATGGGTGTTGGCGGAGGCGGTCTCATAGCAGTACTTGTATTGATTTGCACGGCAGGCGCAACCAATAGTAATATTTTACCCTGTTCCCGTGTAATTTTTGCCATGTCGGAAGAGAAGAATTTTTTCCGGTTTGCCGGAAAAGTACACCCAAAACACCATACTCCGGCCAATGCGCTGTGGTTTCAGGCGGCCTGGGGTACCGGCTTGGTATTGATCGGCTCATTTGATATGCTGATGGATATGTTCGTGTTCATTACCTGGATATTTTATGGTTTTGCCGCCTATGGCATTTTTATCCTCAGGAAAAAAATGCCCGAAAGAGAACCAGGTTACCGCCTGAAAGGCTACCCTTTTCTACCGGCCATCTTTATTCTGTTTTCAACTTTATATGTGATCATCACACTGTATAATGATATCAACGAATATGTCGCTGGCCGATCTCATATCATTGTATCTGTCTTTGGTTTGATATTGGTGGCCATTGGCATACCACTTTTTTGGTATTTCAAACGCAAAGAGTTAAGCTAAACATTCGCTATTTTTGAAACATGAGAGTTAATGTGCTGGCGTTTGGTATCGCCAGGGATATTTTTGGAGGGCCATCGCTCCAGGTTGAAATCAATGCGAATACAGTCGCCGGTTTAAAGACAAGCTTAGAAACATCCTATCCCAAATTAAAGGCCCTGGCATCCTATCTGGTAGCGGTAAATAATGAGTATGCTGCGGATGAATATGTTTTGGATACACGCGATGAGGTGGCAATTATACCCCCTGTTAGCGGTGGATAGGCCGGTTGAAAGGTGTGATTTAATTGATGATTAGTTGATTTGAGTTTGAATACTTTGGATATTGAAATAAAAATTTTGAGCCGGGCACTGGAGGTTCAGGCATGCATCGATTGGGTGATGACGCCGGAGTCGGGAGGTATCGATGTTTTTATTGGTACAGTACGCAATGCTACGAAAGGTAAGCAGGTATTACGGTTGGAATTTGAAGCTTATGAGGCAATGGCTTTGAAAGAGATCGAAAAAATTGTGGCAAATGCTTTTGAACAATGGCCGGTGCAAAAGCTATTGGTGCATCACCGGGTTGGTGTTTTAGCAGTTGGCGAGATACCTGTAATCATAGCCGTATCCTGTGCCCACCGCGACGCAGCATTTGAGGCCTGCCGCTTTGTGATCGACAACTTAAAACAAACGGTCCCCATCTGGAAAAAAGAGGTGTTTGAAGATGGTGAAACCTGGGTAGCGGCTCATCCCTGACCGCTGATTAACTAGCTTACAATAGCTGAAAAATGATAATAGTTATCCAATGCCGGACTCCAGCGAATACACTTCAGCCCTGGGATAAACTCCCCTGACCAACTTTACCGCCGCTGCACTGCGTTTACCTGTAGCACAATAAAATACAATGGGTGTGTTTTTATTGAACATCGCCATATTTTCTGCAAGTTCATCCAGCGGGATATTTTTACCGCCGATGTTGAGCAGATCGTGTTCCTGTATAGTACGCACATCGATCAACTCGTATTTTTCGGGATTAACACCCAGGTCGCTTTTCGATATTGTCTGAACTGATGCAGTTTCCTGCAAACTATGAATACTTGTTTTGGTAACTAAGCCGATTTTGATGATGCGGCTTTGTAAAGTTTGGGCATCAAATACCATCACTTTGCCCGCCAATACATCACTTGAGTGGGTGATTAGTTTGATGACCTCATTAGCCTGAAGACAACCAATGATACCGGCTAAAGTGGGTATCACCCCTCCAACAGCACAATTGGGTATTTGCGTGGCATCAACCTGCGGGTAAAGGTCGCGGTAATTGGGAGAAAAGGTACCATCAGTATTCCTAACGTTCCAAACAGCAAGCTGACCTTCATATTGGTATATGGCACCATAAACAAGTGGCTTGCCCAACATCGCCGCAGCATCGTTTAAAAGATAGCGGGTTTCGAAATTGTCGGTACCGTCAACTATAATATCAAATTGATTTATAAGTGGCAGCGCATTAGTTGCGTTTACCCGCAAATCGTGCGCAATCAACCTAACATCCGGATTTTGTTGTTGAAGTCGCGCTATCGCAACCTTTATTTTCTTTTTTCCGATGTCATCCGGGCCGTATAAAATCTGCCGGTGAAGGTTGGTTACCGAAACTACATCGTCATCCGCAATACCGATGGTCCCCACCCCTGCCGCTGTTAGGTATTGCAGCGCCGGACATCCCAAACCACCGGCACCTACTACCAATACCTTGGCTTGCTGCATTAACAGCTGGGCAGTATCTCCGAAACCGGGTAAGGCGATCTGACAATGATATCGGCTATGATCGGGCAACATCAGGAACCAGCGATTTTTTGATGAAGCATCCTTTTGACTTTCTCCAGATCTTCCGGGGTATTCACGTTAGTTAACGATTCAGGGTTTTGAGCCTGCAATAATTTGACATCGCTGTTGATCAATACTTTACGCGGACAAGAATAACCCAGCGACAAGAAGCTTAACAGCTGATGGTAACTTTTTGGCTCCCAAATAGCGATCAAAGGTTCTGGAAACTCATTATCCGGACTTTGATAGGCAGTTGCCAATTTGGATGGATCGCGATTGGCTACAAGGTATTCCAGTGTTTCGCTATCGAGCAATGGCAGATCGCAGGCGATCACCAGCCAGGCACTATCCGGCTGCTCGCGAAAGGCGGACAATATAGCGCCATAAGGACCAAGATTGGTAAAAGTATCTGTAAGTACCGGGTATCCGTTGGTAATGTTCGCACGTTGATCTTCACGGCACGAAATAAAAACCTCTGTGCTCAGCGGCTGGAGCAGGTCGGCCAAAAAATACCTTTGTTCTTTGCCGAACCAGTTGACCGTTCCTTTATCAAAACCCATGCGCTCACTTTTACCTCCGGCCAATACGAGGCTATTTATTACTGGTTTTGCCGCTTCAAGTTTGTTTCGGAAAAAGGATATAATTTGATCGGTATCGTCAAGTTTATATAGCGGAATATCCTGCCAGTAAGGTATGGCTTCCTGAATAAAATCAAAAACACCATCGGCATTTTCGGCCAACAATATCAACTCCACATTGGTCAATTGGTCTAAGCGCTTTTTGAGCGAAGCGCGCTTGTTTTCATAAATGATAACCACCTGCGACTTTGCCTGCTGATGATTACCATTTACAAGGACTAAGTCGGCTTCGGCAAAACGTTGGCGCAGGCCAAACTGTTGGCTGATGTCATTAATATTAAACTGGTGGTAGTTGATCTGATCGGTGTATTCAAGGTAGGCTCCGCTTGCTAAACGGCCGGGAGCCTGTATCAGTTCATCCTGGTGAGATGTATCAGCATAGGCGCATTTGTAAGTAGGCGACAAAGCGTTGATCAGCTTATCTGCCAGGCCTTTGATATAAACACAAGGCGCGCCCACGATGGCCCACTCATTCCGACCATAGTTACCAATGGCTGGTCGTTTCAAATCTGCGTGTTTTTTATGTTCTTTTGAAGTCACGTTTACCTCCGGTTTTTTCTATCAGTTTGGTCTCCCTGATTACAATATCATGGCTGAGCGCCTTACACATATCGTAAATAGTTAATGCTGCAATGGATGCCCCAACCAACGCTTCCATTTCAACACCAGTTTTAGCGGTAATAGTTGCAGTGCAATCAACAACTACCTCCTTTTTTTCATTAAAATGAATATTAACCAGGCAATTATCCAATCCCAGCGGATGACATAGGGGAATGAGTTCACCCGTCTTTTTAGCCGCCATGATACCCGCAATAATAGCCGTTTGAAATACCGAACCTTTTTTGGTTTGAATATCGCCCTCAACCAAAGCTGTTAAAACTTCCGCCGGTAGCGCAACAATACTGCGCGCGGTAGCTGACCTGCGCGTAACCGCTTTTTCGGCGATGTCGACCATGGTGGGAAGACCGTTTTTATCGAGGTGTGTTAACATATTTTTCGAATCACAGATTTAAACAGATTGGTTTGATTACACAGATTATTGCATTGGTGGGTATAGCTAGCGATTACTTATAAAACCAATCTTTTAACTTTTAGGCTTTTTTCTCCAAAGTTGATCAGAAGTGCGACTTCTAATTTAAAGGCCTTTAGATAATTTAGCACCTGAACTACATGTACCTCTTCTATCTGATTTACTGCTTTTAGTTCTACTAAAACTTTTTCTTCCACTAAGAAATCCACTCGCCTGGTACCTATAGGTTCCTGAAATTGCTTATAATAAATTGGCACTTCCAATTCTCTTGTATAGTTTAGAGTGGTATTTCCGAATTTAAGCTGTAGTGCCCGTTGGTAAATCAACTCCTGAAAGCCAACACCCAAAAAACTATGTACCTGCAACGCGCAGCGAATGATTTCGCCAGTTAGCTCGCTATATTTATATTCCATAGATAAGGTTTAAAAACGCAATTATAAGTATAATCTTTAGCGATTAGAAAAGCATCTGCGCAATCAAACAAATCTTCCTGATTTTGTGATTCTAACAATAATGCCTTTGCCCTCTCTTTATCAAAAACTTCTGCAAGATCAAGCAAATCAAAAATATTTACGTCTCTATTTAAATCAAAAAGGCAACAGACAAATTAATTTCAATGAATATAATCGATAGAAAGAAAAAAATCTGTGTAATCAAATAATTCAGTTTAAATCTGTGATTCAAACAACCATGCTTTAAATGCTTCCCCCTTGCCAAAACTGTCCCTCTCCTCCGGCAATTCTAAAAAAGCATCCGTGTCCGCTAAATTAGCAAAATCGCCTGAACCGTTGCCTTCGATAGGTGTTGCCAATAGTTTACCTTCATTGGAAAATTGCAAGCGCACCTGCAAAAAATAGGTCAATGCCGGTTTGAACTTAAAATCCCGGTCCAGAACAGCAAAAATGGGTGCCTTTTGGGTTAAACCTTCACTTACCCGCAACCAGGGTAAAAAGTAACGGTGCATGCACATGAAAGTAGCAACCGGGTTACCGGGAAATGCAAATACAAGAGTGCCCCCCTCATGTTTGCCAAACCAAAAGGGCTTGCCGGGGCGTTGGCTTACTTTATGAAAAATGGTTTTTACCTGTAATTCGGCCAGCACCTGTGGAATATAATCGAATTTACCCATGCTGATACCACCGGTCATCAGTATCACATCGTAGTTTTCGAGGCTGCTGGTCAACTCTAGGTGGGTAATTTGCGGATCATCAGGAATATGCAGCAGGTCGGCTTCAATATGATGCTGACGCAATACCGCCTGCAGGGTATAGCTGTTTGACTTTCGGATCTGTACAGATGATGGCTGTTGGTCAATATCCACCAATTCATCACCAGATGAGATGATAACTACTTTGGGCAGACATTTAACCAGCAACACCGATCTACCAACCGAAGCGATCGTATTGATCAGCGATTGCGTTATGACCCTGCCCGCAGGAATGATCACTTCACCTGCTTTTTTATCGGCACCTTTTAAATGCAGACTCTGTCCTTTTTTATTACCGGTTTTAATGATCCTCGCATTACCGTCAGTAATCGCAATACTTTCATAGGGAATAATGGTATCGACGTTTGCAGGCATTGCCGCGCCGGTCATGATCTCGATGCATTCGTGCAGATTTTCAATCTCTACGGGCTCATCTCCTGCTGCCTGAGTTGCTTTTATCTTAAAGCTTTCAATCCCCTGTTCAATGGCCGAATAATTTATTGCGATGCCATCCATCATCACCCGGTTAAAGGGCGGCAGGTCGCGATCGGCCTTGATAGGTTCAGCGAGTACCCTACCAACGGCTTTATCAAAGGAAACAGTTTCAGTACCGTAGTTTGCCGCTTCGGCCAATACCAGTTTCTCCGCTTGTTCTACTGAAATCATAAAATAATTATCCTCCTATCGTCGCCATAGATTCATGTGCCGGAGCGTTATTCTTGCGATGATGTTCGGCATCCCAGCCATCTTTGTGCCTGGAGCCTAAAGCATCCAGCAACTTAGTCTGCAATTCCTGCTCGGGTAGGCCCGAACGGAGCAGATCCTTGATATTCATTACTCCACCATCATACAGGCAGGTTTTTACTACCCCTTCCGGCGTTATCCTGATGCGGTTACAAGTTCCGCAAAATGTGCGCGAATAGGCCGGTATGATCCCTACATTCCCCTTATGTCCCGGAACCTTGTAATTATAGGCCGTTGCCGCCGGGGCATCGGTTAGTTTCTGTATTTGCGGATATTTCGATTTTATTTCATCCAATATCCGAATGTAATCCCAATTAAGTCCGCTGTACACATGTCCATCACCGTTAAAGGGCATTTCTTCTATAAATCGTACGCTTACAGGCAGATCCTTTGTCATTTCAACCATCGGGAAGATGTCCTGGGTATTTTTACCGTCCATCACTACCGCATTGATCTTTACTTCAATATCGTATTGGAGTAATTGCTCCAGTGTTGCCATTACGTTGGCAAATTCATCACGATGTGTAATAGCAAAAAAACGATTGGCATCCAGGGTATCCAAACTCAGGTTAACGGTTTTGATGCCAATCTTTTTGAGCTCGGGTACCAGCGGGGCAGTTAAAACGCCATTGGTGGTAATAGTTATTTCATTTAAGCCCTGTATTTTGGATAAATCCGACAAAAACTGCATCATATCGCGTCGCACGAAGGGTTCGCCACCCGTAATACGTATTTTGTCGATACCCATTTTTACCAGCAGGGCACTGATATGGAGCATCTCTTCGTAACTCATCAATTCTTTGCGTTGCAGCCATTGCAGGCCTTCTTCTGGCATACAATAAAAGCAGCGTAGGTTGCACCGGTCGGTAACCGCCAGGCGCAAATAATTGATTTTTCTTCCGTGATTGTCTTTTAACAAAATATCCTGCTATACTCCGTAAAGGTATCCGCTTTTAGGCTAACCGTCAAGCTAAATACCATTTGGATAGTTTTTGGAAAGTAAATTTTGATTTAGGGAAGCTGGAAGCTTCCAGGTTTATTCCACGAGTTGAAAACTCGCGGTAGCGGACAAAGCAATCGCAAATAGGCAAGTAGGCGGGTTTGTTAACAGCAATACGGGCCTAAAGGCATACCGTGCGATTGCCACGTCATTGCATTCCTCGCAAGGACAATTTTTTGTTTGTCATTTCATTCCTTGCATGGACATAAGAAATTGCCATTGCGAGGAGCTGTGTTGGCCTTAGTGACGGGCAGCGACAAAGCAATCGCAAGGAGGCAGGTAGGTTGGTTTGTAATGCATGGAAAGCTCAACGGCAAGACGGGGCTAAAGGCATACCTTGCGATTGCCACGTCATTGCATTCCTCGCAAAGACAATTTTTTGTATGTCATTTCATTCCTCGCAAGGACATAAGATACTGTCATTGCGAGGAGCTGTGTTGGCCTGAGTGACGGGCTGCGACAAAGCAATCGCAAGGAGGCAGGTACGTTGGTTTGTTATGTACGGAAAGCTCAAATGCAATACGGGCCTAAAGGCATACCTTGCGATTGCCGCGTCATTTCATTCCTCGCAAGGACTATATTTTGTTTGTCATTTCATTCCTCGCAAAGACAATTTTTTGTATGTCATTTCATTCCT
>CAIPPO010000018.1 GCA_903866915.1 uncultured Mucilaginibacter sp.
GCATTTTTTTTTATCCGAATACCTCTATGTCAACCAAACCACTACAAACTTTCGATAATTCTGTCTACAAACTTCGGCCTCTGTCGACCGTATTCATGATATCAAATTTGTATATCATGAACCATTCTATCAAGTATTCTTCACGTTTCTCAGCAACAAAGGCCACAGGTCTTTTCGCATTAAAAATGATGCTTTTATTTTGCTTGCTATCAACCTGCGCTTGCACAAAGGACAATCTGGATAACCGCATTTTACTGGCGGGAACCAAATGCAATATTTATGCAGGGGTTTTTGGAACAGGTGGCATGCAACCAGCACAACCGGTAACAGTTGTGAATATATACAGTACTGATAGTGCCGGCTTGATCTATTATAACGTGACCGATACCAACGGCGTATCCTGGCAGATACCTGATAATGATCTGCAGGTTTTGAAATAATGTGCTCCCTGAGGGGCAGAAAGTGTAATACGAATTTTTCGTTGAGATTTGTTTCCAAAAAAACTATTTCGAAATTTTCCGCAGAAAGGGGCTATTCTCAAACAATAACCTAAAATTATCCGGACTGAAGATAATATCATTATGTTGTTTCAGGCTGTGGATATATAGAAGCCTGTTATTTTCGATTGCGGCGGGCGTTAGGGCAGTTTCTTCTGTTTCAACCAATGCTGTATGCTGATTTTTCAAAAGGTTAACCATTCTTTGGCTTTCTTCTTTAGGACCTTCGCCATAATCCGTAAAAAAATGGATGAATCTGGCATCTGTATCTTTATTGAGCCAGGAAATAAATTTTTCAGTGCCGTCATACAAGGCATCAAAAAGTATGGCCTCATTAATTTTTATGCCCCCTTTTTCTACAATAAATGCAATTACTTCCCCGCCGCCGCTATGCCCACCTAAAAGAATATGCCCTGGCTTGCAGTTTTTATCGACCAGCTTTTCATCTTTTAGTCCGCTAAGCACGTCAGCAACTAACGACCTGAATACCCCGGGATTTTCGAGTTTGCCACCATAGCTATCTGCCGCGTCTTTGGCTGCCTCTGGTAATACGAGCACCGCATTAAGCCCCGATGCCATAAACTGCGTAACAAGTTTATAGTATTGTGCTGCATTATCGACATTGTTGTGCCAGCCATGAAACCAGAAAATCAGATCAACCTGCTTTTTTGCGAATAAGCGCGGGGGTGCAATGATCAAAACAGTGCTGTCGCGGTAATGGTCGGCGGTGGAATAAAATACACCGTCACCAAGGTGTCCATGCATCCTGGCCGTGTCTGGGAATGGCGAATGGGCCGAATGAATATGAAAAATTACCGCCCGTTTATTGGCCTGGCCAAAGGTTTGACCGAATGCAAGAAAGTTAAAAAGTAAAAGGGCAACTATCTGGAACGTTTGGTTGCGAAGATTCATTCTGTGCTGTCAAGACCTAAATATAGCATTTCTACTACCTAAATCGTAGAAA
The DNA here is from genome assembly GCA_903866915.1 of uncultured Mucilaginibacter sp. Lineage (GTDB taxonomy): Bacteria > Bacteroidota > Bacteroidia > Sphingobacteriales > Sphingobacteriaceae > Mucilaginibacter. The sequence goes on from CAIPPO010000018.1 coordinate 1,462, forward strand.
AAGCTAACGGAGCAGCTGGTTTTAAATGATGGGTGGCGGCAGATCTCGGCCCAGCTTATTAAAGAATTCAGCATAGGCCATTTTGAGTTCCTGGAAATTTTTTGTCTGGCGTTCCTTGGAAATACCCGAATCTGACAGATCAAAATAAAACATGTATAGCAGGTGCTCATAGGCTTTATCTTTATCACCAAGAGCAAGATACTTGTAATAATTAGCACTGGCGTTGCGCCTTAACGACACCTCGTGACTTTTCATTTGCTTTTCCTGGTTGCTGATAATGATGCCTATCTTCCAGTATTTCAAAACATATTTACGGATAAGCAGCGAAACTATCATGAGCACCCCGATGGAAAGCAGGATAATCAATAATATGTTTAGATAATCCGGATCATTTGACTGTTCCTGCGTCCGCATGGCGAAAGAATGCATAACGAGTTGTTTAAGTGTTTAGTTAGAACCAGTGAATTATTTGCTTTGTACGTATTTTGTATGAAAATAGGTTATTTCCCTTTTCATTCCAAGCATTGCAAATTAAATGCCATAATCATAAGTTGGCCCTATTGCTCTTCAAACGTCATAACGTTTTTGAATCGTTTTGTTAAATAATGTTAAAACATGTATTTTAAATTCCTTTGCAGGTTTTTTCATCCAAACTTCAGAATACCCGCGTAATATTGTCGTTACTGATGCAGGATGACAATATAAAGATTGCTGGAAGCGGCCACAATAGCCCCACCCTGGTTCGACGGGTTTGTAAGCTAATGGGTAATCGTTTCGAACTAAGTGTTGTTTCGGAAGATGAGACCTGGGCCAACTCGCGGATAGACGAAGGTATAGCCGAAATCCAGCGGATCGAAAAATTGCTTACCACCTTTAGTGACGATAGCGAAACCAACCTGATCAATAGAAATGCAGGCATAACGCCGGTGCGGGTAAGCCGCGAGACCTTTGACCTGATCGCACGTTCGTTGAAAATATCGGGCTTAACTCAGGGGGCATTTGACATTACCTATGGTTCGATCGACAAGAGGTTGTGGAATTTTGATCAAAGCATGACCTCCCTGCCCGACACGGAAACCGCAAAGCAAATGGTTAGACTGATCAATTACCGCAACGTGATACTCGATAACGATCAGCAAACCGTTTTTTTGAAAGAAGCAGGTATGCGTATTGGTTTTGGTGGGATTGGCAAAGGATATGCGGCCGAGCGGGCGAAATTGATCATGAAACAACAGGGTGTTCAGCATGGTGTTGTCAATGCTTCGGGCGACTTAACCACCTGGGGTATGCAACCCAACGGGCAGCCATGGACTGTCGGCATTGCAAATCCGGATGCTAAACATGAGATATTTTCCTATATGTGTATATCCAACCTTGCTGTAGCCACATCGGGCAACTATGAGAAATTCGTGATCATCGGCGGTAAAAAATATTCTCATACCATTGATCCGCGGACTGGTTTACCGGTAACCGGGATTAAAAGTGTGACCATCATTACTACCAATGCCGAGATTGCCGATGCCATGGCAACTCCGGTTACCATTATGGGAATTCGTACAGGACTGGACATGGTTAACCAGATCAAAGACATGGAGGCAGTGATCATTGATGATCATGATCGCATTTATACGTCGAAAAATATTCATATTAAATAGCTAAAGTGATGTTCAACAAAAGTGTACGATTGTTGATTGCCTTGCTGGCGCTTGCTGGTTTTTCTTTCTGTGTTCATTTGAAAGAATACCAGAAAAACCGGATCAACGATTCAGAAATGGCTTTGACCAATCGTAAAGTTGAGAAAAATGAATTGAATTTTGAATCATACAGAGAAGCAGCGTCGGGGGCAAATTCGGGTAAAACGGGTGGTGGTTGCGGATGTAATTAAGTATCCGCATAAGGAGTTATAATTAATATGAAGAGGGTTTATTTATCTATTATCGGGTTTTCGTTGTTGTGCCGCTTAAGTGTACATGCGCAAAGCAGCGTTGATACGGTACCACATCGGGTTATTACAAGTTCAAATGAGCCTGCTGTCAATACCAACTATTCGCCTACAACATTACACGTTGACGAGATTAACCTGGTTTCAAGCTACTATTGGCAAAATGGCGACCATTCGGCTGTTACCGGCGGTATTGGTACCGAAAAAGTGACCGACATCTCCAATGGCATCGACCTAAAACTGGTTTGGGGCAATTCTAACTATAAAAAAAATACGCTTACAGCCGGTTTGGGGTATGACCATCATACTTCAGCTTCGGCAGCTTTTGTTAACAAAAGCGGTGCTTCGAGAACCGGGGGCGACAGGTTGTACCCTTCACTCGACTGGACGGTTGAAAATGTGAAAAAAGGAAGCAGCTTCGGCATTGGTGCTTATTATTCGGGCGAATATAATTACAATTCGCGGGGCGCCGACCTTCATTTTTCGCAAAAAACGGCAGATAGGAGCGGTGAATTCAGCGCCAAATTTCAGGCTTATTTTGACCAGGTAACGCTTATTTACCCATCTGAGTTTGTGCCCAAATCTACCACAACTAACGCTGGTGGTACTACAGTGATTACTTCCGCAAGCGGCTTAACCTATGGCGAGAATTCTCATAGGCGCAATATCCCCAGCAGTCCGAGAAATAGCTATACCGCCTCTTTTGGTTATTCCCAAATTGTAAATTCGCGGCTTCAGGTGATGTTCCTGGTTGATGCCGTAGCACAGAACGGATACCTGAGTTTACCTTTCCACCGCGTTTATTTCAATACAGGCAAGGATACGATTGAAAAGCTGCCTGCTAACCGGTTTAAATTACCAATTGGCTTCAGACTTAACTATTTTGTTGCTGATAATCTGATCATACGCTCCTACTACCGTTATTATATTGATAGCTGGGGTATCAAATCAAATACGGCCTATGTTGAAATGCCAATTAAGCTTACACCGTTTTTCTCCATTTCTCCGTTTTACAGGTATTATGATCAATCGGCTTCAAGGTATTTTGCACCCTATGAGGGCCATAGCGTTAACGACCAATACTATACAAGTAATTACGAATACTCAAAATTCCAGAGCAATTTTATTGGAATCGGATTTAGATTGGCTCCGCCTAAAGGTGTTTTTGGATGGCAGAACCTGCACGATCTGGAATTGCGGTACGGACATTATACCCAAACCACAGACCTGGTATCGAGCGTAGTTTCACTTAGCCTTGGCTTTAAATAGCATATGATGAAAACTTTATTTTTGGATTTATTAATTAAAAAACGTTAGAATTATGAAAATTATAGCCATCTATTTTTTGATGTTGATGATGCCCAAAGCCGAATGGTCGGGCGATTTTGAAGCTGCGCGCAGCCAGGCAGTAAAAGAGCACAAATTGATACTGATCAATTTTTCGGGATCCGATTGGTGCGGGCCTTGTATACGTTTGCGTTCGGAAATATTGGAATCGGCGAAATTTGAGAATTATGCAGCAGATCACCTGATTTTGGTTCGCGCTGATTTTCCGCGCCAGAAGAAAAACCAGCTAGCAAAAGACCAGGTAAAAAGAAACGAGGCCCTGGCCGATAAATATAATTCCGAGGGTAAGTTTCCATACACCCTGCTGGTTGACGAAACCGGCAAAGTTTTAAAATCATGGGATGGATTCCCGAATGAAACCCCCGACCAATTTGTGTGGGATATCAGTAATGTGATGGACTCTAAGTAAATTTGTTGAGGAAAAGGTAAATTAGGTATAGCTATTAAACCTTTTGCCAAAACAACAATCTTATGAGCATATGAAAAAAATCTCCCTGGTAATAATTACCCTGCTTATATGTGGTTTAAGCAAAGCGCAGAGCCCTGTAGTTGATAATCATCCTTCATCGCAATTATTTGCTATTGATTATCAAAGCGGACAGGAAATACAGGTTGGCGGCGATCAGGCTACGCTGTTCAAGGATGCTTTTATCGACCTGGTGGCTGCAACTCCTCAATCGCGCGAGCTTTTAAAGCAAACGCCCGGACGTAAAATAGCAGTAATCAAACAGATAGACCCTGGCAAGAAAATTAATGGTTACCAGCTTACCTGGGAGAGTATTGCCTTCAACCGCGAAAGTCCGATATGTACTTTCTATTATAATATTGACGAGAATAGCCTATTCTTTTTCGACCCTGCTGTAAACAATTGGCGGATCATTCCGATAGAAGGTGCCAATAACAATAACCTTAACAATTGCCGTAATTACGCCAATTTTAATAATAACCCTGCGGCAGCGATACCCGATCTCTCGGCAAACGGCGGACAACAGCAAGTACCGGATCTTTCAGCGAATGCCAATGGACAGGACCAGGCAAATGCCGACCTGCAAACTGGCCTGGATACTTTATCAGATGAGGATCTGCAGGCCAGTGTTGCGCCTCCTGCCTTGCCTGAATACGAACAGCCTCCTTGCCCTACCGACGGGTATTTGTGGCAGCCGGGTTATTGGACCTGGAACGTTGCAGCGCGCGATTATTTTTGGGTACCGGGTGTTTGGGTGGCTCCTCCACGTTTCGGGTTGCTTTGGACACCGGGGTACTGGGGATTTTTCGGCGGATTTTACCGTTTTCACCACGGTTATTGGGGGCCAACCGTTGGATTTTATGGTGGCATAAACTATGGCTTTGGATATGTTGGTGTAGGCTTTGTTGGTGGCGGATGGCACGGGAATGTATTTAGGTACAATACGGCCGTAGTTCGTGTAAATACTACCGTTATCCATAATACCTATGTCGATAACACGGTTATCAGAAATACAACGGTGATCAACAGAACGAGCTTTAATGGGGGATCAGGCGGGATAGGTGCAAGACCTACCGCAATCGAACTCGCTGCTTCACACGAACAGCATTTCGCCCCAACGGCACTGCAGGTTGCACACAGGCAGGCTGCTGTTGCCGATAAAGCTCAGGCAGCTTCAGTAAGCAACGGACGTCCTGCAACAATCTCACTGCAACATGTAACGGCAACTCCTGTGGTTAACAACAATCGCGGTAACATTTCGCAGCCCAACAATAAAAATTTCGGCATACAACCGAATAATAACACCAGAAACTTAGGAACGCAGCCCAATAGTAACAAAGCCGTTAATCCAAGGCCCAATAACGGTAGCAATTTTCAGCAACACCAGGTGCAGCAGCCTAACCGGGGTAACAGATCGCAACCAAAGCCGCCCAGGCAAAATAACCGGAAACAGAAAAATAATTAATAAACTAATAGCTACTAAAAAGGAGTCTTCAGCTTATTGCATGAAGACTCTTTTTTTTTGGAAAAGCTTATGTTAAATTAGATAAAATTTCCATCATGAACGTTGCAGAAATAATGCCTTATCTGGAATCAAAGGGAAGCGAAAGTATTAAAAAAATACTTTTGAAACATGGGATCAAAGAGCCCTTTTTTGGGGTTAAGATTGAATACCTCAAAGAGATACAGAAAATAGTTAAAACTGATTACCAATTGGCAAAAGAGCTTTATGCCACCGGTAACGCCGATGCGATGTATTTAGCGGGATTAATTGCCGATGATGCTCAAATGACGCCCGATGATCTGCAACTATGGGCCCGGCAGGCTGTATCCAACAATATCAGCGAATACACCGTGCCCTGGGTGGCTACAGGAAACAAATACGGCTATGAACTTGCTTTGGCGTGGATCGATTCTGCAGATGAGCAAACTGCAGTGATCGGGTGGGCGACCCTGTTGAATTGGGTATCACAAAAACCCGATAGCGAATTAGATCTAACCGCACTCCGTTCGCTTTTAGCAAGAGTGGTAAAAACTATACATAACGCACCAAACCGGGTTCGCAGTGTTATGAACAACTTCCTGATTTCATTGGGAACTTATGTGACCGCACTTACTGATGAAGTAATAGCAGCAGCGCAAACCATAGGCGATGTAATGGTCGACAAAGGCGATACGGCCTGTAAAGTACCGCGCGCTGAAGACTATATCCTGAAAGCAAAAGCCAAAGGCAGCATCGGAAAGAAGAAAAAAATGGTGAAGTGCTGACCGTAAAAGCTGCAATTTGCGGCTTCTGAGTCTAGCTTTGCCCTGACAATAAAGGACAACATTTGATATGGAAAAAAGAGAAGCTTTCAAATTCACGGGTCAGGATGCAGCGAATTACGACGATCTGCTTGGTCCTATTTTGTTTGAGCCCTATGGCCGATATCTTGCGTCGAGAATAGAAGGCGCCAATTTAAAATCAGTGCTCGAAATCGCTGCCGGAACCGGTCGGGTAACCCGGCATATCCGCAAAGCGCTACCGTCATCAGTTAAACTCACTGCTACTGATATCAGCAACGATATGCTTAGCATCGCAAGGGGCGCACTAAAAGACGAAGAGATCAGTTTCCAAATTGAAGACGCGCAAAATCTTTCTTTTGAAGACAATTCTTTTGATTTGGTTATTTGTCAGTTCGGAATGATGTTTTTGCCCGATCGAAACAAGGGATTCAGCGAGATCTATCGTGTATTGAGGCCAGGCGGAAAGTTGATGTGTTTTACCTGGGATGACACCCTGAACATGCCGCTTTTTAAAGCTATTATCAATGAACAAATAATTCCGATCTTTAGCGACGAAGATACAAGTCGTTTTTTTGTACCATTTTCTATGCACGACCCAACTGCGCTGAAAAACCACTTTGTTGAAGCAGGATTTAAGTCGGTAGGAGTTGAATGGGTTAAGTTAAACTCCAGCGCGCCGAAAGCAGAAAATGTGGTCAATGCGCTATTTCGGAAACATATGCTCGGAAAGGAAGTTGCAACCAGAGATCCAGCACTATTTGAGCCGCTAGCCAGTAAAATTGAGAATGAAATTATTATAAATTTCGGTGATTCCGAGCTTGAATTTGAACTTTCAGCCTTACTAACCGTTGGAGTCAAATAAGCCATTTTTTGCCTGAACAGGAACTTTAAAAACCTTTTTTACGTTAAATGGTTAGCCTTGGGCGACTATGAAATGGGCGCCCTGGAACACAACCTTCGCTAATGAAACGTATTGCTGAAAAATACTACCGGTTGAAGGAGGAAGACAAACTTCTAAACCCGCTTATCGATGTTAAAGATGTTAGCAAGAGAACCTATCAGCTGGGTTTGCTGGCGCTTATAGCCGGGGTGGCGCTTTCAGTATACAATTCATATCTGGGCCTTTATGCCTCTTCCATTGTTACCGCATCTTTTTGTTTTTCCATCTTGATGGTGATGCTGCTCAAGTACAACGGGCACATCGGCAATCTTACTATTTTTATTATCTCTATAGCCTGTAGCTGGCTCATCGCTACCACCTTTGTCGAAGGGTTGCAAACGGAGATTTACCTCTATTTTTTCCCCATTTTGATCGCAGTGCCAATCATTGTCGATCTTAAACGAACGCAATACCTCGAGTCCGTTACCTATATCTCCATCATCGTATTTTCATTCATCATTTGCGTAGCTGTCGGCCGTAATATCCACCCGTTCGAAGACAGCTCTGCCACGCAGTTGAGCCATATCTCTTTTGTAAACCGGATAACTGCAATTATTTCCACTATCGGTTTTGCAGTAGCCTACCTATTTTTCGAAAAGAAATATATCAACGAACTGGTTGACCAAAGCAACCGGGTGATTGAAGCCCGCACGCGTTTTCTGGCTACTATGGGTCACGAATTGCGTACGCCGCTTAATGGTATCATTGGTGTAATTAACCTGTTAAAAACTGAAAATGACCCTGCTGCACGCGAAGAATATTTCAGGATATTGAAATACTGTTCTGATCATATGTTGCACCAGGTAAATAACGTGCTCGATTTTAACAAAATTGAAGCCGATAAATTGGAGATACACCCGGTTGAACTAAACCTGCGGCAATTACTTTTTAATGTTGGTACGCCATTTACGCCGCTTTTTCACGAAAAAGGAGTGGCAACTAAGATAAGAGTAAGCAACGAGTTGGATCGATTGGTGATGGCCGACGATCTGCGATTGATCCAGGTGTTCAATAATTTGCTGTCAAATGCACTAAAGTTTACAGAGCAGGGACAGGTAAAGCTTTCGGCTGTATGCAAAAGTAAAACTGACAAATACATCGAGGTTAGTTTCAGCGTAGAGGACACTGGCCTGGGGATAGCCCGTGAAGACCAGCACAGAATATTCGAAAGTTTTGGGCAGATTTATAACGAGGATACCAGGAAATTCGCCGGAACCGGATTGGGACTTTCCATTAGTGCCCGCCTGCTGCAGCTGATGGATAGCGAACTCAAATTAGAAAGCGAACCCGGTCGGGGGAGCAAGTTTAGTTTCGACGTAAAGTTTGAACTGGCTGCGGTCGGCGTAGACCCAGATACTCAAATAGCCCTGGCTGCGGACGATCTGGAGGGTATCAAAATATTGCTGGTTGAAGACAACAAGCTTAATATGATGGTAGCCAAAAAGATTTTGAATGGTTTCCATGCCGAAGTATCAACAGCTTTGAATGGCAAAGAAGCCCTGGATATATTGCAAAATGATGCCGCATTCGACATCATTTTAATGGATCTTGAAATGCCGGTGATGAGTGGTTACGAAGCCATCTTTGAAGTAAAAAAGCAGTGGCCCGGTATACCGGTCATCGCCTTTACAGCTTCGCTGGTAGATCGGCACATGCTCACTGATCTGCTCGAAAGTGGCTTTGTCGATTGTTTTCTTAAACCGTTCCAGCCGCAAAAATTGCTTTCTGATATCAAAAAGCACCTTGCCCGGCCTATTGTAAATCACGTTTAAGGTTTAAGTGCGGCCAGGAAGGGCTCGTTTATCAGGTATAGCAAGAAATTATCCGGGTTAGCGATGATCTTATCATGCTCATGCGGGCTATGAATAAATACCAACCGGTTATTTCTTAATAATTGCGGTGTAAGTTCATTTTCTTCCCTGAATACATATTGCTGTTTGGCCGTATCCAGCAATTTCATCATGCCGCGTGTCTCCTCGTCCGTGCCGCCATGATCGGTATAAATATCAATAAAGCGGTGCGATTCATCAGCCGCTATCCAGCCCATGAATTTATCTGTTTCTGCATAAAGTGCATCGAAAAGAATCACTTCGTCTACTGGTACCTCACCATTTTTTAATATATGCGCCATTACACGATAAGCTCCGCTATGCCCCGCTAACAGGATATGTCCCGACTGGCTTTTTTGGGGAACCAGTTGCCGCGCCTTTAAGCCAATCATGACATCATTGACCAAGGCTTTAAAGACACCGTTATTTTCGAGTTTGCCCCCGTAACTATCGGGTGAGTTCTTTGCTGTTTCGGCCAAAACAAGCACTGCATTTAAATTTGAAGCCAGAAATTGGCGTGTAAGCTGGTAGCTTACCGCTGCACTATCTATATTGTTCCGCCATCCATGAAACCAAAAAACCAGGTCGATAGATTTATTAGCATCCAATTTTTTTGGTGCGATGATCAGCACCGAACTATCGTTGTAATGAGTAGCTGCATCATAAAGGACTTTATCATACAGGTGCCCTTTGGATCGCCCGGTATCAGGGAATGAGGTATTTGCTGATCGGATATGAAAAATAGTGGCATCCTTATCATCCTGGGCTAAAAGCCGACCGGTAAGAAAAAAAAGCAGTAAGGCAAAACACAATTTCCTCATATCATTTAAATTACCCTATAAAGTTAGTAAAATAGCGAATAGCAGAACGCCATTGCTAACCGGCCAGCATATGTTAAAAAATTAATTACATTTAAGAACTGGTAAAACTTTCGGCAATGAAATACCTAAAGATTATTTTCGCAATAACTATTGTTTTCACCTTGTTAGCATCATTTAAACCGGACAACACAAACCCCGACGCTTACCCTGCCTACAGTGGGAACGACCTTGGCGTTAACTGGTCGCCCGAAAAAACCGTTTTTAAAATTTGGGCACCAACAGCAAGTGCTGTGAAACTGAGGTTATATGCTTCTGGAGATGGTGGAAAGCCGTTGCAAACCATTAATCTGGTAAAAGGCCATGAGGGTACCTGGGCAATCAGTGTTAAAGAAGATCTGAAAAACCAGTATTATACTTTTCAAACCAATGTAAACGGTAGCTGGCTGAATGAACGTCCGGATATTTATGCAAAAGCAGTGGGTATTAACGGCAAGCGTGGTATGGTGGTCGACATGATATCTACCAATCCCAAAAAATGGTTATTGGATAAAAAACCCGTTCAAAACAGCTTTACCGATATTATAATTTACGAATTACACGTCCGCGACCTTTCAGTTAGTCCAAATTCAGGCATCGAACATAAAGGAAAATTTCTGGGTCTTACCGAGACTAAAACCAGGGCGCCCGACGGAACAGTAACCGGGCTCGATCATATCAAATCGCTTGGTGTAACCCACATTCACCTGTTGCCTTCGTTCGATTTTAATTCGGTTGATGAAAGAAAACCCGGATCCACACAATATAACTGGGGTTACGATCCATTGAACTATAATGTGCCCGAGGGTAGTTATTCAACGGATGCCTATGATGGCAACGTACGGATCAGGGAGTTTAAGAAGATGGTTCAAACTTTGCATGCCAACGGGCTGCGGGTGATACTCGACGTGGTATATAATCATACCTGTGATACTTCAGCAAATTTTAATGAGTTTGTTCCGGGCTATTTTTACCGGCATAAGGCTGATGGAAGCTACGCTAACGGAACCGGTTGCGGCAACGAAACGGCGTCTGAAAAAGCCATGATGCGGAAGTACATGGTTGAATCGGTTGTTTATTGGGCCAAAGAATACCATATTGATGGTTTTCGTTTCGATTTGATGGGCGTACATGATATCGAAACAATGAATGCCATCAGCGCCGCTTTGCATGGTCTTGACCCAACGATATTTATTTATGGCGAAGGTTGGACAGCCGGCGACAGTCCGCTTCCCGAGGAGCTCCGGGCGGATAAAAAGAATGTGGCTAAATTGGATAAAATAGCGGTCTTTAGTGACGATATACGTGATGGTTTGCGTGGTGGTTGGAATGATGTAAAATCTAAAGGGTTTGTCAGCGGTGCGCCGGGAACAGCCGAAAGCGTAAAATTTGGTATTGTAGGGTCGGTGCAGCATCCGCAGGTAGATTACACCCGGGTAAATTATGACAAGGCACCATGGGCCGATGAGCCTTATCAAACTATCACTTATGTATCCTGCCATGATGACAATACGCTGTGGGACCGGCTGAAAATAGCTAACCCTACTGTTTCCGAAGCAGAACTTATCAAAATGGATAAGCTGGCCAATGCAATCGTTTTAACATCGCAGGGTGTTGCCTTTTTACAGGCAGGCGAAGAAATGTTGCGCACCAAAAATGGCGTTGCAAATTCATTTAATAGTCCCGACGCAATCAACCAACTCGATTGGAGCCGCAAAACCAGGTACAAAGAAGTGTTCAACTATTACCGTTCGCTTATCGCGTTGAGGAAACACCACCCGGCGTTTAGAATGCCCTCAGCCAAAATGATTCGTGAACATTTAAACTTTTTCGATACCGGCGACCCCGGTATCATCGGCTACCAAATCAACGGCAATGCCAACGGCGACAGCTGGGGTAACATTTTGATGGTTTTTAATGGCAATGCTGCCGCCGGAAAAGTGAAGATACCCCGGGGGAAATGGCGCCTGGTTTCTGATGGGAGAGAAATTGACGAAAAAAGTATCAAAGCAGTTACAGGAGGACAGGTAATTATACCCGGTACCAGTACCTATATTTTGTACCAATTATAGGCTTGCATTCAAATTATTTAAGGTGAAAACCAGAATTTATTACATTTGAAACAGCAACCGAATAACGCAAATGATGGATAATATCAATATCAAGGTACTGGCTAAAAAATTGAATTTATCTACGTCTACTATTTCCAGGGCATTTAGCGGCAGTTCAGATATCAGCAAAGACACCAAAGAACGAATACTGGCTTTTGCTAAAGAACACAATTTTCTGCCCAATCATTACGCAAGCAACCTGCGTGATAAAAAGACTAAAACCCTGGCGGTAATAGTACCCGAGATAGCAAATGATTTTTTTGCCCAGGCTATTAACGGGATAGAAGAGGTTGCCAGGAAAAAGGGATTTTACATTCTGCTTTACCGAACGGATGATGTTTTTGAAAAGGAAGTATCGTTTGTTAACTACCTGAACAATGGTAAGGTCGACGGGATCGTAATGTCTGTTTCGGGTGAAGCAAATGATCACCATTACCTGGATGCGCTATCGAAAAAACATGTACCTGTTGTTTTTTTCGACCGGGTTTATGAAGATATTGATGTTTCAAAAGTCACCACTAACGATTATGACAGCAGCTTTGAAGCAACAGAACATTTATTGCAAACCGGCTGCAAAAGAATCGCTTATCTTGTAGTTAATAAGAGCATTTCGATTGGTAAAGTGCGGATGCAAGGCTACCATGATGCGCTCACAAAACACGATATTCCTTTTAATGATGAGTTGGTCATTGATTGCAGTCAGGACGAAAAGATCAATTATTCAATCATAAAAAGTGTACTGGAAGATTTAAAGCCTGATGGTATTTTCAGTTCGGTTGAAAGGCTTGCCCTTGCAACCTATCATGTTTGTAATGATATGAAGATATCGATCCCCAAAGACCTCAAAGTGGTCAGCTTTTCAAGTTTGCAGATTGCGCCATTGCTTTGCCCGTCGCTTTCAACCATAACGCAGCCTGCTTATGAAATGGGTATCAAGGCTGCTACCCTGTTATTTGATGAGCTGGAAAATAAAGACCAGGTTTTTCGCAAGAAGACCCATGTTATGCGGTCGAAATTATTGATCCGTAAATCGTCTCAGCAGGCTTAGACTTAATTCGGCCGGCAGCATCATGGTGATACCAGCTTTACGGTATCGCTGAAAAATTTATCAAAAACGTTAGTTTAATCCTTTGTCATGCAATTCTTTATCGCGCTGTTTTTCCAATTTTTTGAGTGCGCGTTTTTCCTGGCGAATTTCTTTTTTGGTTTTACCAGCAGTATCAACTAATAATTCATCTTTTTTGCCGGTATCCTTTTTAATGAATAGACGTTGAATTAAGCCGGGCTTTTTTTCGGGCTCGCTTATTTTTTGGGGAATGATAGGCGTAAAATCATCGTCGTCATCGCCGGCGTTTTGATGGATCAGACTATCGGCAACCGACCCTGGAATCGGCGCGATTTCCTGCCTCAGGCTTTCTTTGAGTCGAACGTCACTGTAGCCATAACCGGTGCTGTCAGCTTCGGTCCAGCCACGGCCTGCCATCATATCGCCAATCAGGTGATAATAGTTTTGCAAACTGGGACGCAAGGTACCATCGGGTTGAAATGCATAAAGCCCGGTTTTGGGATGCGGTAAAATACTGGCCAGGAAAATGCCCTCACCCAAGGTTAACGCGGACGGTGATTTGCCAAAGTAGTAACGCGAAGCTTCGCCAATACCGTAAACGTTATTACCCCACTCAACAATATTAAAATAAACCTCCAGCATTCGATCTTTGGTCATAATCTGGTTATTCTCGATCAGCCAAACGATCAAAATTTCCTCTATCTTTCGTGTCAGTGTTTTCTCCCTGCTCAGAAAGGTGTTTTTGATCAGCTGCATAGAAATGGTGCTTCCGCCGCGCTTGAATTTTTTCTGCTTAAAATCCGTCGCGATCGATTTCCTGATCGACTCCAGCACAAACCCGCGATTCGTATAAAATGAAGGATCCTCGGACGTCATACAAGCATAACGCAAGTTCGGCGAAATATCATTTAAGGGGGTAAAATCCGGGTTTTCCGGACCGATGATCCGGGAGGGCATCGGTTTGCCTTTTTCATAAGGTGTATAAACAAAAACATCATTTAACTTGGCCAGGTTGGTTTTTCCTGACTTGATGATCTTAAAGTTTTGTTTATCCAATGCCGATTCGAACTGCAGCTGGTCGGGATTTGAACTATCGAGGAACAAATGCAAGTGGTATTTAAGTTTTCCGCTTACTTTGATACCAGTAAGCGAATCAAACAGCCCGTCGGGTGCAGCATCAAACACATCCTGGGCGTTGGTCCAGTCGGTATTGATTTTTGCGGTATATATTTTTACCGGGTTTAACTCGTACTTAAAGTAAGGACGTATGCTGATTTTTTTCAGATGAATTTGCGACGAGCTATCCAGCGAAAGGTAATTTTTACCGACAAATAGGTTGGCATCAATAGCTCCGTCGGGTACAACTACATTGTTTGCCGACAAGGCCGGATGGTTGATCAGCAGGTTTTTTACTGACCAATAGCTGTAAATTTTGGTAATGCCATCACTGTTCTCAACCTTTTGCAGGCGAGTAGTTACGGTATCGAAATTTAACTTCAAATGGTAACGTTTTTCAACGAAAGGTATTTCTACCTTTTTGCCTTCAGCGTACAGGTTAAGATCGAATTCCTTGTCGGATGGCAACATTTTGCCGCCAAAATGCCAGGTCGCCACGCCGTCATCTACTTTGATAGTGGAACTGAGCCTGCCATTATTGATTACTGCGGTTTGGGTAAGCAGTTTGACACGCGCACTATCATCAGCAAAACTGATCAGGAAGTTTTTTATTTCCAGGTCGTCAGGTATTTTATACAATACCTGGTTCATCAGGTTATAAGCTACATCAGCGAGATCGGCTTTTGATTTGCTTTCGGTACTATCCTTCTTTTTGCGAAAAATAAAGTCGAAGTTTTTAACCCCGTTGGTGCTGCTTAGGTTAAGATGGGCATCATCCATTAAAACCTTGCCCAGTTTAATGTTGCCAAATATGAGGGGCATCAGCTTAACACCCACCTCAAACTTTTTGATACGGAGCAGGCTATCACGCTGCTCGGGAACCACGGTGATATCTGAAAAGGAAACAGTAGACAGCCCTGTGAAATGAGCCGAGCCTATTTTAACATCCAGTTTATAGTCTTTTTTAGCTTTAGCAATCGCTTTGCTGATTTCGTGTTGAAGCAATGCCTCGCGTTTGGCATAGGCAATATAACCACCTATAGCCAGAAGCAGCACGAATACGATGACAACAATACCGGTTACCCGGATATATTTAGGCAGATGGCGGTTCATCAGGCAATTTTGTCCAAAACTAAACTAAATCTTATCCGTTACAAACGCCATTTAATTTAAAATGTTTATGAAAATCCAAAACCGGGGGGCCAATTCATTTTATCATTTGTGTGACACTAGTATAAAAAGGCTTTTAGTATTTTTGTCATAGCTATGAACATAACCCGCGAACAAGTATTAGAAGCGTTGAGCAATGTAGAGGAACCCGATCTGAAAAAAGACCTGGTTACACTTCATATGATCCAGGATATTCATATTGATGGTAACAAACTGAGCTTTTCAGTTATCCTGACCACACCCGCCTGCCCCTTGAAGGCAATGATAGAAAATGCCTGCCGCAACGCAATTGCTTATTTTATCAGCAAAGATATTGAGGTACAGGTGAATATGACCTCGCAAGTTACAACGCAAAAAAATACCGGCGTTCCGGGGGTTAAAAATATTATCGCGGTTGCTTCCGGTAAAGGCGGCGTAGGAAAATCTACCGTGGCTGCTAACCTGGCTATCGGACTGTCCATCACCGGCGCTAAGGTTGGTTTGATCGATGGCGATATTTATGGACCTTCGATGCCTATTATGTTTGGTTTGGAAGGTGCCAAGCCAAAAGCAATTGATATTGATGGCAAAACCCGTATCACGCCTATTGAAAAATACGGTATCAAATTGTTGTCAATCGGCTTTTTTACCGACCCCGACCAGCCGGTGCCATGGCGTGGTCCGATGGTTTCAACAGCTATCAAGCAATTGTTTAACGATGCAGACTGGGGCGAACTGGATTACCTGGTTGTTGACCTGCCACCCGGAACAGGCGATATTCATATTACCGTAGCACAAACTTTCCCGGTTACCGGCGCTGTTATCGTTACCACGCCTCAAAATGTTGCCCTGGCCGATGCCAAAAAAGGTATAGGGATGTTTATGATGAACGCCATCAATGTTCCGCTGCTCGGTATAGTCGAAAACATGAGCTATTTTACGCCGGCTGAATTACCCGATAACCGGTATTATATTTTTGGTCAGGGTGGTGGTCAAAAATTGGCTAAGCAGTTGGATGTGCCGTTTTTGGGCGAGGTGCCTTTGGTAAAAGGCATCAGCGACTCGGGCGATGTCGGTATGCCGATCATCCTGCAGACCGGTAATCCCATGAGCAAGGCATTTGCTGACATTGCAAAGCGGGTTGCACAACAGGTAGCCATTTGTAACGCGGCAGCTATTAATAAGACTTTGGTAAATAATTAGTAATTTTGATTTATAATTAAGTAGAAATGAGTTTGATAGACCGGGTAGAAAGAGCTTTAGACACGATCCGTCCTTATCTGGAGACTGATGGCGGAAACGTTTCGGTTGAAGAAATTTCACCGGAGGGGGTAGTGAAATTGAGATTGCTTGGAGCCTGCGGTTCCTGCCCGATGAGCATCATGACCCTGAAGGCAGGGATAGAAGAGGCGATAAAGAAGGCAGTTCCTGAAGTTACAGCTGTAGAAGCGGTTAACCTGACTGCCATTGACGATCCCAATGCGGTGCTTCCGGCTAATTTCGGTTAGTGTTAAGGATTGTTAAATTCTGTGCTGGTTTGCCGCGAATACTTATTTTTGTTTAGTATTTTCGAAACCATTTTATTTGAGAGCAGTATAAATAAAGAATAAAGCCAATTATAACGTGAAATATCTTGTCGGCATATTGTTTGTTTTTTTTGCTGTTGGCGCCTTTGCCCAACAAACGGAAAAGCCGCTGGTACAGTTTACTGGTATCATTTATAATGCCGACAGCACGAAGGTTATTGTTCCATACGTAACCATTACTAACGTTACGGCGCACAATCAGGTTTACATTTCCAACTATACTGGTTATTTTTCTTTTGTGGTACATGAGCAGGATACGCTTTCGTTTACCAGCATAGGGTTCGCGCCGCAAAAGATTGTTATTCCGGCAAATCTGGCCAGCAGGAGTTATACTTTACAGGTATTGATCAAACCACAGATTGTTAATCTGCCTACTTTTAGGGTGTTTCCCTGGGCCACAACTGACGAGTTTAAGAAAGACTTTCTAACTATGAAGCTTGCAGACGACGACCTGGAGATTGCCCGTAAAAATATCGAGCGGATAACCAATCCAAATGCAGCCAGTTCTGTATCTCGTGACGGTCCCGAAATACAGTCGGCCTGGGCTCAAAATGAACATTACGACATCGTAAACTCGCACTCAACGGTCAATCCATTGCTTAACCCTATTGCCTGGGGAACGCTGATCAATCAAATTGCTGCCGGGGATAAAAGCCGGTCAGACGGTAATTGATCTGCACCTTGCTTTAAAACAAAAATTTTCTGTTTGCTGCGATTGTTATATCGATCCGGATCAGTCGTATCGTTTTTGCGTTGCCAATTACCTGCCTTTTTTCTGGGCGGGAAATTTCATCTTGTACTCAACATCCACAATACCCCTGGATATATCATTCAGTTTCTTTTCGATGAGGCGTTTACGGAGTGGGCTTAGTTTATCAGTAAATAACTTGCCTTCAATATGGTCATATTCGTGCTGGATGATGCGCGCAGCCATACCTTTATAAGTTTCCTCATGGTGTTTCCAGTGCTCATCGTAGTAAGATATTTTGATGGTTGATTTACGGTAAACGTCTTCCCTAATATCGGGGATACTCAGGCAACCTTCATTGAAAGCCCATTCCTCGCCGTTTTCCTCTAATATTTGTGCATTGATAAAAACCTTTTTGAAGTTGGCCAGATCAGGTTCATCATCGTCAAAAGGGGTTGCGTCAATAATGAACAGGCGCATGGATAAACCTACCTGGGGTGCTGCCAGGCCAACGCCGCGGGCGGCGTACATGGTATCGAACATATCGTCCACCAGGCTTTGGATATGTGGGTATTCAGCCGGTTCTATGGCCGTAGCTTTCTTTCTTAAGACAGGGTCTCCGTAGGCTATGATGGATAACTTCATGCTGCAAAAATAAGGCTTTATTATTTAGGCTCAAAAACCAAAGTAGTAAGCCTGTGGTCAAATATTTCATTACTTATTTCGAGCAATTGTTCGGCTGTTACTACTTCAATTTTGGCGAATACTTGTTCAAGTGTATCCACGTTTCCGAAATCGAGCAGGCTTTTTGCCATCGAAATGATCAGGCCTATCCGGTTTTCTTCGGCTAAGGCTATCTGCCCGATAAACTTTTGCTTCGCCTGGTGCAATTGCAGGGTTCCCAGTTTTTGTTCCCGCAGTTTCTTTAACTCGCGGTGTACCAATTTATCGGCCTTGGCCGCTTTTTCGGTATCGGTTCCAAAATAGATCGAGAATATACCCGTGTCCGAAAAGGGCGCATAGTTAGATTCAATCGTATAAGCGATGCCATATTTTTCGCGGATCTCCAGGTTAAGACGGTTACTCATGCCTATACCACCTAGCAGGTTATTCAATAATAACAAACCTGTTTTATGCGGATGCCCTGTTGGATATGCCCGGTTGCCAATGATACAGTGCACCTGGCTGATGGGGCGCTGTATTCTAAGCATTTCGCTATTGAACTCGGTCGGTTTTTTGCGATGCTTGACCGACGTATTGGGCGCAACGCTACCAAAATATTTCTCGGCCAGTTTGACGAGTGTTTTCAGATCGTGGTCGCCGATAACGGCGAATACCATCTCGGAGGTATTGTAGTTTGCGGCGATAAAATCACGTATATCGGCCTGGCTTATTTTGGATACAGATTCCGTTGTGCCTAAAATATTTTTGCCCAGCGGGTGCCCCTTAAACAATAACTCTTCAAAATCGTCCTGCACCGCTTCCTCGGGTTGATCAAGGTAGGAGGCAATCTCATCCAGTATCACTCCCCGCTCTTTTTCCAGCTCTTCCTGCGGGAAGGTAGAATGGAACAGGATATCTTCAAACAGATCGATCGTACGCTCCAGGTGCGGCTTTAAAAAAGAAGCATGGATACAGGTATATTCTTTGGTAGTATAGGCATTAAGATCAGCTCCTACCAGTTCCAGGCGGTTTAGGATTTGGTTGGTATTGCGACGTTCCGTTTCCTTAAAAAGAAGATGTTCGATGAAATGCGCCAGTCCTTCCTTTTGCTCCGGCTCATCGCGCGAACCGGCATTGACCACAAAGCAACAATGTGTAATTGGTGAAGCAAATGGTTTATGTAATATCCGTATACCGTTCGACAAGGTATGGACCTGATAATCGATCATAAGTGCTCAAAGATAGGGGTTTAAGTCGGAAAGTCCGCAAGTCCGAAAGATACGACGGAACCTAAAGAATTACGAAGTTTTAGAAACTTCGTAATGCTAACCGAATCAAAATCTGTGAAATCATCCCAATCAGTAGAAATCTGTGATTCAAAAAAGGGCAAGTTCAAATGTTAATATCAGAAACTGTATCTTAGCTTTAAAGCCTTAATCAGCAAATTTATGACCAACGTATTTGATGACGTAATGGCTCAGCGCAGCAACGCTGAGTTGATCGCAATTTTGAACAGCCCTGAGGGCGATTATCAGCCCGCAGCTCTGGAAGCAGCCAAAAGAGTATTCGATGGCAGGAACCTTTCCTTTTCGCAACTTGAAACAGCCAGGAATCAAATATCAGATGCCAGGGAAAAAGATGAAGCTAAAGCGAATGAGCCACTTTCAGTATTGCCAAAAATACTAGCGTTTATTTTTCCAGGAGTTTACCTGATTCTTGTTTCCGGTCTCTTTAATGCCGAAGGGTATGTTCGTAAGGCAAGGGAAATCAGGAGGTTTACATTGTATGGGTTTTGCTTTTATTTTACATTGGTTTTGTTGGTAATCTTGAGCATATTATAACCTTCAAACACCCTCCACCACGGCTTTCATCTTCTCCAGCGCCGTCTTCGCCACCGTCAAAGCATCCTGCTTATAATAAATCGCATTAAATAATTCAGCTGATAAAATAAGGGGTTGATCATGCCTTTTCAGTATTTTTAATATCCTTTTGATGGGTGCCACACCATCGCCGGGATAAATGCGGTCGGCATCGGTGATCACTGCGCGGGAGAGTGTGGAAGGATGATCATTCATATGCAGTATCGGGTTGATCTGCGGGTTAATGAATGATAAGGTATCCAATGGTGTATCCCCTTTATACAGGTGAAATATATCCAGCAGTATACCCGCCTTAGCGTTTCCACTTTGCATCGCGCTGTAAACCACTTCGCTAACGGTGCTGACTTGGTTTTGAAAACCCCACATCTCCAATAAGGGTATTACGTTACGGTTTACCCCCAGATCCAATACCGTACGGTAACGTTCAGCGATGGTATCCAGGCTGATCGTTGTATCGTTGGTTAGCCCCATAGCGGTTGCGGCGATACGTTTGCAGCCGATTTCAGCCAATTGGTCCAGCTCTTTTTTCATATGCTCCAGCGCATCCTTTCGAATGGCCTCGTCATCAACGATCCATTTATTAAAGCTGATGCAATTTTCAACCTGCAGGCCGAGGTCCTTGAGCATCGTTTTCAGCTCCCTTAATGTTCCGCCTGCTGCCAGGTAGGTATTCAGCGAATCGATCCATATCTCGACCGAATGGTAGCCTGCTTTTGCGGCAATTTCCAACTCTTTAGCAAAGCCCAGGTTTTGCCCCCGGATGGTCGCCATATTCAGGCTGAAGGTAAATACGGGCGTTTTCGCTTTTTTAGTGGCGGCCGAAATTGGCTCAACGACAGCTGCCCCGGCGCTGATACCAAACAATTGTAATGCCTTGCGGCGACTGATCGTAAGCTTACTCATATAAATGGTTATACCCTAAATATACCTTGATTTTTTAGTTTTTATAACTGTAAAATCTGTTAAATCCACCATAATAATTACATTTAACCCATGAAGATAGCCGTAGCCGACCTGGATTTCGAATTGCAGATACCTTATGCGCAGTTGGAAAAACGTACTAAAGAACTCGCTAAACAGATCAGTGAAGATTATGAAGGCCGATCGCCTATCATTGCCGGCATACTAACGGGCAGCTTTTTATTTGTGGCCGACCTGGTTAAAAACATGGAAATACCGGTGGAAGTTACTTTCACCAAACTGGCTTCTTACTTTGGCGGCACATCAAGCAGCCGAAAAATTCGTGATGATTTCGACCTGACGATCGATATCAAAGGCAGGCATCTGATTCTGGTAGAAGACATCGTTGACACAGGTAATACGCTGCACTACCTGGTCGACAAACTGCGGGTCCGCGAACCAGCCTCTATAACCGTTTGTACGTTATTATTCAAACCTAAAGCCATCGAAGTTTCTGTCGAAGAACTGAAGTACGTAGGCTTCGAGATCGAAAATGAATTCGTGGTAGGCTATGGCCTTGATTATCGTGAGCAGGGACGTAGTTTGATGGGAATCTATCGGAGGATTGGATAGCCAGAATTAGCTGTACTGGTTATCCCGATAGCTATTGGGATGGTTGTTCAATTTAGGGAGAACAAAGGTGATTTACTATCAATACAAAGTTAAACCGGGAAAAATAAACCAATTCAACCCAATCTAACGTATCGTCTTCAACAATTCATTTGACGAATCAAGTCCCAGTTGACATTTTTCTAATAAATCACGTGCATTGATCTGGTTATCAGTATAGTTGCTGATCTTGCTGAGTAGTTTTATTGCCTTGCTGTACCCATCGATGGCATTGTTGATGACTGTTTTGTTATAATCGCCTTGCGGTACCGGGTTACCGCCGTTGTCGGATATCGATTTGTTATAAGAGTTGACCGCTGCATTATAGTTATCGGTAGCAATATTTCCCAGATCAACTGCCCGGTTATAATAGTGATAGGCATAATCGGCCAGCACCGGGTAAAAATAAAAGGCATTGTCGGCAGATTTTAATTCCTGGCTGTTTTTATCCAATTGCTCAAATTGGCGGATACTGTCCGCATAGTTTAAATATCCTGATGAATTGCTGAGCATATCCTGGTGATTATTAAAACTTTGAAAAGCATTCATGGAAACCGGGTGACTGAGCAGCTGCCATTGCGGATCTGCTGGCAGGTGTTTTTCTACAAATAGCTCAGGAGCCGTAAATAGCTGGGATATATCCGGTTTAAAGTAATAATGCCAGTTATCGTCGACATATTGTACATAGCCGCTGCTCCAGGTAAGATCAAGTAAGTAATAGTGACCCTCAAGGTTGACGAGGTTCCACGAATGGTTTGCTTTTTCGAATTTTTTCCCCGGCTTGTAGTCGAACGCTTTAGCATAGCCCGTTATAAAATAGCAGGGTATTCCGGCACGATCACACATGGCTTTGAACAGCTCTGAATAGTCCTGGCAAACCCCCTTTTTACTTGCCAGCGTGCCGGCTACGCCATTAGAATTATAAACTCCGCTGCGGAAACCTTCGATATCATAACTAATGTTTTGTATGATCCAATAAGAAAAGGTTTTGACGATATCCTTTTTGCCGCTCGCCGCTTGCTGGAGGTAATTCACCAGTTTGTCTATATCCTGCGCTACATCGAACGGCACACTGCGGGCATGGTTATATAGCCTTTGATCGATAGTATCTGCAGTCGGGCTGATCGTTTTTTGTGAAAAAACCCGGAAACTCAGGCTCATGGCAAACAGCATTAACAGACATACCTTGCTTCTCATTTTTACCTGATTTTTGGCCTACCTAAATTAATAAAAACTTTTTTGATATCTTGGATGATGGTCTAAAGGGATACCTTGCGATTGCCACGTCGCTGCCAACCCGCAATCCCTCGCAAAGACATTTTTTTTTAATACTGGATAAAATAGCGTTGGCCTGCGGACCCAGCGGCTTTCGATGTAAGATTAAAAAGAGGGAAGGGTGTCATGGTGAGCTTGTCGAACCACTGTGCGGAAAGGCCTTACCCGCGCAAACAAAATTCCCGATTGCGATCGGGACACCAAATCAACTTATTCAACTTAACCAACACAATCACCCTATTCACCCCAATCACACATGCGCCGGTTCGGCCACCTCGCTCAACAATTCTACCGCCTGATTAATAGAGTTCACCTGCTCGATGCTAATCCGTAAGGTGTTTTTAACCTCTTTGATATTGGTCCGGCGCGGGTTTGATTGTACAAAGTACAACACCCTCCTGAACATGTCCGTCTCGAAATAAGGGGATTGCTGGCTGGCGATGAAATAGCCCCGCAACACATTTTTCTTCAGCGTAATCTTCTCGAAACCGATGGCTTTACCGAGCCATTGCAGTCGAACGGTGTTCAGCATGGCTTTTACAGTAGGCGGAACTGGTCCGAAACGATCATGCAGTTGCTGTTCAAAAGCCTGCAAAACGGTCTCGTTTTCTATTCTTGAAAGCTCAGTATACAGGTTATAACGCTCGGCGATACTGGTCACATATTCATCGGGTATCAGCAGTTCCATATCGGTATCGATCTGGGTAAAAGAGATGTATGGCCGCGGCTTTTCATCCGTAAACAGGCCTTTAAATTCATCATCTTTTAGTTCCTGAATCGCTTCGTCCAGTATTTTGTGGTACATCTCGAAACCGATTTCGGCAATAAAGCCGCTTTGCTCCGCGCCCAGCAGGTTACCGCTGCCGCGAATGTCCAGGTCGCGCATAGCCACGTTAAAGCCACTGCCCAGGTCAGAAAATTCTTCAATTGCACTCAGGCGTTTGCGTGCCTCCGGCGTCAGTGTCGAAAGTGGTGGGCTTAACAGGTAACAATAAGCTTTTTTATTGCTGCGTCCTACCCTGCCGCGCATTTGGTGCAGATCGCTCAGGCCGAACATGTGTGCATGATTGATGATGATGGTATTGGCATTAGGTATATCAAGACCAGCTTCTATAATTGTGGTTGCAACCAGTACATCGTATTCAGCACTTACAAATTTCAGCATCACATCTTCCAGGTCGTCTCCTTCCAGTTGCCCGTGGGCTATGCCGATACGTGCTTTGGGTACCAGTTTATGGATTAATGCGCCCAGCTGCATCAGGTCGGCCACACGGTTATGGATAAAAAATACCTGGCCATTACGGGCAATTTCGTGTTCCACGGCTTCTTTAATCAGCGTATCGTTAAACACATGCAGCTCGGTTACAACTGGCTGCCGGTTTGGCGGTGGTGTAGATATGATAGATAAGTCGCGGGCACCCATCAGCGAGAAATGCAGCGTACGCGGAATAGGCGTCGCTGTCAGCGTCAGGGTATCCACGTTGGCGCGCATACTTTTCAGTTTTTCTTTGGTCGCAACGCCGAATTTTTGTTCTTCGTCAATGATCATCAGGCCAAGGTCTTTGAACTTTACGTCCTTGCTCACCAGGCGGTGGGTACCAATAATGATATCGATCTTGCCGTTTTGCAGTTTTTCCAGCGAGTCTTTGATCTGCCGCGCCGATTTAAACCGGTTGACATAATCAATGTTTACCGGGAACCCTTTCAGTCGGTCAGAAAAGGTTTTGTAGTGCTGTGCAGCCAGGATGGTAGTTGGTACTAATATCGCTACCTGTTTGCTGTCGGCTACAGCTTTAAAGGCCGCACGTATGGCCACTTCGGTCTTGCCAAACCCCACATCTCCGCAGATGAGGCGGTCCATTGGGTGCGGCGATTCCATATCGCGTTTAAAATCTGCCGTGGCTTTTTCCTGGTCGGGAGTGTCTTCGTAAATAAACGAAGCTTCCAGCTCGGTTTGCAGGTAACTATCCGGACTAAACGCCTTTCCCTCTTTAGCTTTACGCAGTGCGTAAAGTTTGATGAGGTCGCGGGCTATGTCTTTAACTTTTTTTTTTGTGGTTTTTTTCAGCCGTTCCCAGGTATCGGTACCCAGTTTATTCATTTTGGGTACGGTACCCTCTTTGCCGCTGTATTTCGAGATGCGATTCAGTGAGTTGATGTTGACATAGAGCAAATCGTTGTCGGCATAGATGAGGCGTATCATTTCCTGCAATTTGCTATTTACCTCAACTTTCTCGAGACCGGCATATTTACCAATTCCATGATCGATATGCGTTACATAATCGCCGGGTTTCAGCTCCCTCAGTTCTTTTAAGGTAATGGCCTGCGAACGCTGATAGCCTTTCTTCAGCTTATATTTGTAGTAACGATCGAATATCTGGTGGTCGGTATAGCAGGCAAATTTTTGCTGGCGGTCTACAAAACCTTCCCGCAGTGCAATGTTGATGGGTGTAAATTTTACGGTTTTATCCAGGTCATCCAATATAGCATACAAGCGTTCTACCTGTTTGGCCGAATCGGTAACGATAAAGTTCTCTAATTTGTCTGCCTCGTTATTTTTGAAATTGTGGATCAGTAGCGTAAAATCCTTATTAAAGGATGGCTGTGGCCGCATATCAAAATCAATGCTTTTACTATCGCTGTAAAAGAATTGTTTGCCAATCTCTACTACAGGGAAATCGTGAAGCTGGTCGGCTATCAGTTTTTCGTCAGTAAATCCGAACTTAGGGTCGATCCAATCGGGGTTCTTCTGTTTTTCGTCGGTTGACAGGGCTTTCCAAAGGTCTACAGCCTTTTTATAGCCGCTTTTAATGATATCCAGTGTGAATTGAACATCCTTGATCCAAACCTGCGAACCGGCATCAACATATTCCAGCAGGGAAATATTGTTTTCTGTCAAAAACTTCGATTGCACATTAGGAACGATAGTGATACTTTTTACCTGTTCAACTGATAATTGGCTCTCGATCTCGAACGTGCGTATCGATTCAATAAAATCGCCAAAAAATTCAATTCGGTAAGGCAACTCATGCGAGAATGAAAAGATATCTACGATACCCCCGCGAATAGAGAATTGCCCCGGTTCATAAACAAAGTCGACGCGTTCGAAATCATATTCGATCAAAAATTCATTAATGAAATCGAGACTGAGTTTATTGTTGACCGAAATTTCGAGCGTATTTTTTTCAAGGGAGGCCCGGTCGATCACCTTCTCTGCCAGCGCTTCCGGATAGGTGACGATGAGGCGACCAAATTCTGATGAGTGGTTCAGTTCATTCAAAACCTCGGCACGAGCCAGCACATTGCTGCTGTCGGGTTGCGTAAATTCAAATGCTTTGCGGTAAGATGATGGGAACAGCAGGATCTCTTTGCCAGTAAGGTTTTCCAGGTCGGCCTGGAAGTAAGAGGCTTCCTCACGATCTGGCAGCACAAAGATCATATGCGGATGCTGCAAAAAATACAATGCTACCGCCACCGCCGCGTCGCCCGACCCGACCAAACCACGTAACTGAATCCTGGGGCTTTTTTCTGCATTAAGCGCCTGGGCCAATGCTGTTACCCGTTCATCAGACTTATAGCGCTCTAAGATATCCCGGATGTTCAAATCGCTCCAAAGATAGCAAAAAAGGTGCTTTTGCAGGCATCGATATCCTTTTGGAAAAAAAGCAATTCAGTAAAACAAGAGTTAGCAAAAATCGCTTTTACAGGTATTGGAAAAGTCTTTAAATATTCACGTATATTTAATTAATCATTTATAGCTGGCAAAAAACGTCGCCCCGCCGTTTGCAGCAAAATATTTAAAACCATTAGCATATGAAAAACGCAATTGTTCCCGGACTTATTATCGGCCTGTTGAGTGGCATCTGGCTTTTTGTGATGCGGGTAATAGGCCTTTCTTTTTCTAACGATACCGTTCACCCGGTTGAGTATGTCTCGGTGTTGATACCGGTAGTGGGTTTGTATTACGGTGTAAAGTATTACTGCTATGTGGAACTGAATGGCAAGATGAGTTTTTTTGAAGGATTGATCCATAGTTTCAAGATCATGATCATTGCAGGCATTTTTGTTGTTTTTGTCGGTATTGTCTATATCAATTATTTCGATGACAAAGGCACCAACTGGTCCGATTTTTCAGGGCGTATTTTTGCAGCACTTCTTATTGGTATCCTTTCAGCACTGGCCGTATCTTTGCTATTGACATCAAAAGGCAGGAACCTTGAAAGTTAAGGCATTTTTCAAATATTTTGAGCTACTGTTTTGGGTCGCTGCCCTAATTGCTTTAGCGTTTACTGACCCCGGAAGCGCCAGCCATTTCAGTTTATGCCCCTTAAAAGCATCCGGAATTACCTGGTGCCCCGGATGCGGATTGGGCCATGCTATTTCGTGGCTCTTCCATGGCAATATTATTCGTTCCTGGCAAGCACATTGGCTGGGTATACCTGCCCTGTTCATTATCTTGTACCGGATATTTATCCTTTTAAAGCAAGCGATCCGGGGAAATAGGAGATTTGAGGACGATCAAAAACTTTCACCGTTATTTTCAAGGCGCTCACCGGGTGTTTAAGCCGGCTCGCCAATTTTGATTAGGCAATTATCCTGCACTAGCTTAGCTTTATACCAGATTTAAAACCAATCACCATGGAAATGTTTCAAAACAATAACCCCTACCTGATGCTACCTGGCATGACACCGGAAGAGTGGGGGTATATACAACAAGCGCTTTCACAGCTTAGCGAAAACCAGCAAAAGTATTTTTATATGGCCTATTCCACTAAAAGGAAGAGTCCGCAGGACTTGCTCATTTTTTGCGTAGTTGGCTTTTTCGTTCCAGGTATACAGCGGTTTATAATCGGACAGATTGGCATCGGCATTTTATACTTTTTTACAGCAGGTATTTGTGTCATTGGCACGATCGTCGATTTGGTCAATCACCGTACACTGGCGAATGAATTCAATCAAAAAATGGCATTTGAGAGTTTTCAGCTAGCTAAATTGAATAACTAAACCAGGTTATCATTATTTACTGGTATTTGTAAACCTGGCCTTGTTGGTGCCGGGTTTTGTTATTTGCCAGTAAAAGCGATTCGCCCTAGGGTGAATTTTAAAGACTCTTTTTATAATTAAAACAGCTGTTTTTTTTCGATCTTCTATCCCCGGAAAGAATCAACGCGATAAAAACAGCGTACATTTAGTCTATGAAAAGCATCAGGATCGCGACGGCTCAATTTGAGAACAGGAGCGGCGACAAGGAGTATAATCTTTCTGTTATCCGCCGGTTAACAGCTAAAGCAGCCTCGCAGGGGGCCAATGTGGTTGCTTTTCACGAATGTTCTATTACTGGTTATGGAATGGCGCGACACCTTAGCAAAGAGCAATTGCTGGATATAGCCGAGTTTATTCCCGATGGCCCCAGTTTAGAAAAGTTGCGCAAAATTGCTTTCGAGTATGATATTGTTATCCTGGCCGGATTATTTGAAAAAGACGAACAGGGTAAGGTTTTTAAATGCCAGGTTTGTGTTGGCAAGAATGGCCTGATCGCTAAATATCATAAACTGCACCCGTTTATCAATCCGAATATTACACCCGGTAATGAATATGTGGTATTCGACCTTTTTGGCTGGAAATGCAGTATCCTGATCTGTTACGATAACAATATTATCGAAAATGTACGGGCGGTAAAACTACTGGGTGCCGATATCATATTTATGCCGCATGTTACCATGTGCACCCCATCAACGCGGCCGGGTGCTGGTTTTGTAGACCCCGTGTTATGGCAAAACCGCGAGGCCGACCCAACTACCCTGCGCCAGGAATTTGATGGCTTGAAAGGCAGGGCATGGCTAATGAAGTGGCTGCCGGCCAGGGCTTATGACAACGCCATTTATGCTATTTTTTCGAATGCCATCGGCATGGAAGATGACCAGGTAAAAAATGGTTGCTCCATGGTCATCGATCCTTTTGGTGATATCATGGCCGAGTGCCGGAGTTTTGATAACGAGATCGTGACCGCGCTGATTACATCGGAGAAATTAACCCAGGCCGGAGGCTACCGGTATATCAATGCCAGGCGGCCGGAGTTGTACGGGGATATTATCGCAAAGCCACATCAATCAGAACAGAAGGTAGTGTGGATGGGCACTGATAAAGGAAATTAAAGAATTGGTAATATTGCCGTAGCAAATTTGCCGTCGCCGGATATTTTTAAAGATATGACCCCGGGGGATTAGGAAAACCAACATACCAGAAGTTTTTGTCGCAATATGAAAAAAGTTAATAAAAGAATGGCGGGCATGCTTTGCCTGCTTATGGTGTTATTTACAGGGCTTAGCAATGCTCAGGAAAAGGATGGTTATGTTGCCCCAACTGATACGGCAGTGCTACACAAACTAGCACGCTGGCAGGATCTGAAATTTGGCCTTTTTATGCACTGGGGGCCGTACAGCGAATGGGGTGTTGTTGAAAGCTGGAGTATTTGTCCGGAAGATGAAGGCTGGACACAACGCAAAGGGCCCTATAGCGCCGACTATAATAGCTATAAAAAAGCCTACGAAAACCTGCAAACTACTTTTAATCCGACCCATTTCGACCCGGAAAAATGGGTAAGGGCTGCTAAAGATGCGGGAATGAAATATGTGGTATTTACGACCAAACATCATGATGGCTTTTGTATGTTTGATACCAAAGAAACCGATTACAAAGTTACCGACCCCAAGACGCCTTTTTCGGCTAACCCTAAAAGTAACGTAGCCTACGAGGTTTTTAATGCTTTCAGAAATGAGGGTTTTATGACCGGCGCCTATTTTTCAAAACCCGATTGGCATAGCGCTTTTTATTGGTGGCCCTATTTTCCGCCAAAGGATAGGAATGTAAATTATGATCCCGCCAAATATCCGGAGCGCTGGCAGCATTTCAAAGACTATACCTATAACCAGGTACAAGAACTGATGAGCAACTATGGTAAAATGGATATCCTATGGCTTGACGGTGGTTGGGTACGCCCTTTAAAAACAGTTGACAGGAGTGTGGAATGGCAACAAGGTATTAAATACGACCAGGATATTGATATGGAACGGATAGCTACAGCGGCCAGGGTAAAACAACCCGGACTGATAGTAGTTGACCGTACTGTTGCCGGACCCTACGAGAACTATACTACACCCGAACAGCAGGTGCCTGACAAACCATTGAGCCATCCCTGGGAAACTTGTATGACGATGGGCAACTCCTGGAGCTATGTGCCCGGCGATCAATATAAACCATCGATACAACTGGTTCAGCTGCTCATCAAAATTGTTTCGCGGGGTGGTAATTTTTTGATGAATATTGGTCCGGGACCCGATGGCGACTGGGATCCGGAAGCTTATAAGCGCCTGGCCGATATCGGTAAATGGATCAAAATAAATGGTGAGGGAATTTATGGGTCAAAAGCGGTTGCGCCTTTCTCGTCTGACAACCTATACTACACGCAATCGGCTGACGGCAAAACACGCTTTGCTTTTTTGCTTGCCGACAATCCGGATTTAATTTTTAAGCCGCTAATCAGTATTCCTACCGGAGATAGTCGAAAGGTTAGATCTGTTCAGTTACTTGGCACAAAATATAAATTGAAATGGGTTCAGCACGAAGGCGATATCTCGGTCGTAATTCCAGCTTCGCTTCAAAATAATAGCGGTCTGCAATATGCCGCCACGTTTAAAATAAATTATTAAGATAGCTATGAAACTATCCCACCTAACCTCTTACCTCGAAAGCCTTGCCCCGCTGGCTTATCAGGAAGATTATGATAATTCGGGCCTTATTGTAGGTAACCCTGAAGCAGAAGTATTGCAGGCCCTTGTATCGCTCGACTGTACCGAGGCTATTGTTGATGAGGCTATTGCCAGGGGATGCCAGGTAATCATTTCGCATCACCCAATCGTTTTCAGGGGCTTGAAGAAATTTACAGGGAAGACCTATGTAGAACGTGTAGTAGAAAAGGCGATCAAAAACGATATTGCCATCTATGCTATTCATACCAATCTGGACAATGTGTCGGATGGAGTGAATGCCCGTATTTGTGAAACATTGGAGTTAACTAACCCGCGTATCCTCGCGCCTAAAAATGGCTTACTTAAAAAATTGGTGACTTATGTTCCGGAGGACAAAGCCGAGCAGGTAAGGAATGCCCTCTTCCACGCCGGCGCCGGAAACATCGGTAACTACAGCGAATGCAGTTTTAACGGCGAGGGTACCGGCACCTTTAAGGGTGGCGAAGGTAGCAGTCCCTATGTTGGCGAGGCAGGCAAAAGGCATTATGAAAACGAGGTACGCATTGAAACGGTTTACCCGGCTGCAATTGAAAGCAAGTTATTGATGGCACTTTTCCTGGCCCACCCTTACGAAGAGGTAGCCTATGACCTGTACAATTTGACCAACCAGCATCAGCAGGTGGGCTCGGGAATGATCGGCGAGTTGGAGGAAGAAATATCGGAGGAGGAATTTCTGTTCCGTATCCGGCAAAACATGGGAGCCCGGGTTATCAGGCATACAGCCTTAACTGGCAAAAAAGTGAAACGAGTAGCCGTTTGCGGAGGCGCAGGTGGCTTCCTGCTCAAGAATGCCATAGCTGCCGGCGCCGACATTTTCGTTACAGCAGATTTTAAATACCACGAGTTTTTTGACGCCGAAGGACGGATCGTTATTGCGGATATCGGACATTTTGAAAGTGAGCAATTTACGTCGCAATTATTGTATGAAATTATTAAGAAAAAATTTCCTAACTTTGCCGTCCGTTTAACAGAAATTAATACAAACCCCGTCAAATATTTTATTTAATGGAACAAACCGTAGAACAGAAGCTGAAAGCTTTATTCGAACTACAAACTATCCACACCAAGGTTGACAAGATACGCCAGGTTAGAGGTGAATTGCCGATGGAAGTTGCCGACCTGGAAGATGATGTAGAAGGATTAGAGACCCGCATCCAAAAAATAAAAAATGAGTTGGATGACCTGGAAGATGATATCGTAACCCGCAAAAACCTGATCAGGGATGCGCAGGCTAACATCAAGAAATACGAGACCCAGCTTAACGAAGTAAAGAATAACCGCGAATATGATGCCATCTCGAAAGAGATCGAGATTCAGGGATTGGACATACAGGTGAGCGAAAAGAAGATCAAAGAGTTTGGTTACGAAATAACCACCAAAACGCAGATCTACGAAAAAGCATTAGCTGACCTTGATGGCCGCCGCGCCGACCTTGAAGCTAAGAAAGCTGAACTGGGCACCATTACTTCAGAAACTGAGAAAGAAGAAAACGAATTAAGTGCCGAAGCTGAAAAAGCTACTAAAGGTATTGAAGAGCGTCTACTGGTTGCTTACAACCGTTTGCGTAACAACGCTAAAAACGGTCTTGCAGTGGTAACTATCCAGCGCGATTCATGCTCAGGTTGCTTCAACCAGATCCCGCCACAACGCCAATCGGATATCCGTCAGCGCAAAAAGATCATCGTTTGCGAGCATTGCGGTCGTATTTTGGTTGATGAGCAAATGGCTTTGGAAGTAGAGACTGCGTAAGTAGTTTATCCCATTCCTTTATAAAATTTAAAAGCGCTTCGTTTCGGAGCGCTTTTTTTTGTGCCGTTGATTCGTGTGATTTTGGTGTTTTGACTGGCATAGTTCGATCCCGCATGTGCGGGATCGTTCCTCGCCATGACGGGTTTGTTAGGGGGTTTGCAACAGAATCCCCTTCAATCCTCTCAAATCCCAAAATTGTGTTCAAAAGATTGGCTAATCCTCGTATTCAATTATTATAATTCTTCGCGTTGTCTCGTTGAATACGACCTCCGTGCTACCTTTTGGGTGTTTAAAGGTTTTTGTTAGGACGTTGTCGCTCTTATCTATAGCAGGATCGTCGTTAATTTTTAAATCGTATAAACCCTCATCCTTATTTTCACCAAAACCGTTTTCCGTTTTCTCGAAATATAGCTTAACTGCTTTTTGCGACGATTGATTGTAACTAACCACATAGAACGTTTTTCCATTGCTATAGGCATAACTTACTCCTGTGGTGTTTATTTGTAAACCAGGGCAGTACTGAGCGAATTTTGTTTTAGCGTCGCTTATAAAATTGCAGCTGCTGGCGATAAAAAATATTGCCAATAGAGTTACTAGCATTCTGCGGGTTGATTTACGCATGGTTTTAGGTTTTAGTGCTGCAATTTAAACAAAACCCTCTTCAATCCTTTCAAATCCCAAAATCGTGTTCAAAAATGCGGTCCATTACTGGCACAGTTCGGAGATGGCTTCGTTCCTCGCCATGACGAGCGGGGATAAAGTTGCGCTAACATCAGGCACATCCTTAAATCCTACTAATCACGGTTCAGACGAAATATGCGGTCCATGACTGGCACAGTTCGGTCCCGCAGTCGCAGGATCGTTCCTCGCCATGACGCGCGGGGGAAAGAGTTGCGCTAAAATCTGGCCCATCCTTAAATCCTACGAATCCTGGTTCAGACAAAATATGCTGATTCGTTCCTCGCCATGACGCGCGGGGGAAAGAGTTGTGCCAACATCAGGCCCATCCTTAAATCCTACGAATCCTGGTTCAGACAAAAAAGCGGCTTCGTTCCTCGCCATAACGATTTAAATAAAATCCATTCAAATCCCGAAATCGTGTCAGTGTCCAAACATATTCATCTGCCTCCCCTTCCTCGGCACAAACAAACTGTGGTCAAACTCGGGCATGCTGCGGTTGCCCATGAAGCGGTTGACAGACATGCGGAATAGCTGGTGTATCGATTCAGCTAAATTACCGTCACCTTTCATACGGCGCCCGAATTCGCTGTCATTCAGTTTACCATCGTGGCAGGCTTTGATCATGTTGAGCACCTTTTCGGCACGGTCAGGATAGGTTTTGTGGATCCAGTCTGTAAACAGTTCGGCGATGCTGCCATTTAGCCTTACCATCGTAAAACCTGCTGCCAGTGCACCCCGGTCGGCCGAAGCCCTTATTACCGATGGTATCTCGTTGCTGTTAAGCCCGGGGATTACCGGGGCTACCATTACTCTTACTGGTATACCATGCCCGCTCAGGGCTTGTATCACTGCCAGGCGGCCAGTTGCAGTTACGGTGCGTGGCTCCAGCTTTTGGCGTAACTGTTCATTCAGGGAGTTGAGCGAAACATTTACCTGTACAAGGTTGAGTTTAGCCAATTCGCCGAGGATATCCAGGTCGCGGAGAATAAGGTTGTTTTTGGTGATGATGCTCACCGGATTACGGTATTTGAGGAAGAGTTCCAGCAGCGAGCGGGTGATCTTCAGCTTACGTTCAAGCGGTTGGTAGCAGTCGGTATTGCCTGACAGCAACATAGCTACCGGCTGATAATTTTTTTTATTGAAATGTTCTTCAAGCAATTGGGCAGCATTGCGTTTTACGATGATCTTCCGCTCGAAATCAAGTCCGGCGCTAAAGCCAAAATACTCGTGTGTATTCCGTGCATAGCAATACAGGCAGCCATGCTCGCAGCCCTGATAGGGATTGATGGAATACATATGCCACAGATCGGGACTTTCAGATTCGCTTACGATCTTTTTCGGTGTTTCTTCATATACCTGCGTGGCAGTATTTTCCAAAAGGGGCTCGTCCAGCCCTTCAACGTGTTCAAGGACATATTTTTTCTTCAGGAACTTATTGTGTGGATTTACCTGCGCACCCCTGCCTTTAAAAAATTGCGGATTTTCTTCATGTGACATGCTGTAAAAATGCTAAAAAAATTAGCAAAGTATCACATTTCGATCATTTTATTTTTGATGGCATACAGCACTAGTCCGATGCGACTTTTAATGCCGAGTTTTTCGAAAAGCTGGTCGCGGTAACCGTCGACGGTACGTGAGCTGATACACATATGTTCGGCAATTTCTTTATAAGTCAGCTCGGTTGAAGCAAGCTTAAGGAACTCTACCTCGCGGTTATTGAGTTTTGCCAGGGTATAATCAATATTGATATTATGGACCAGGTGGCGGGTGACGAACTCGGGGTAATAGATCTCGTCACGGGATACTTTTAATAATGCCTCCTCAAAATCTGCCGGTTCTGAATCCTTTAGCAGATAGCCCTTTACGCCCATCCGAACCATCGTCAACACCTTTTCGGCATCGGCAAACATGGATAGAACGATGATCTTGATCTCGGGGTGATTATGCCTGAGCCATTTGGCAGTAGATATACCATCCATTTTTGGCATACTGATATCCAGCAGAATGATATTAGGTTTAAGCTTAGCGTTGATCTTACGGATCATATCCTCGCCGTCACCAGCCTCAAATAATATATTATAGCGTTGAAATTTGTTGATGATGGAGGCTATTCCGCTTCTGAATAGCCGATGATCGTCAACTAAAGCTATTTGAATGGGTTGCTCCATTAGGGTTAAATTGTTTTAAAGGATATAGGTCGACGCTTACCCTGCAGCCTTTGCCCGGTGCGCTGTCAATTGTTGCTTTCCCGCCTATCATGCGCGCCCGATTTTCGATATTGCGTAAACCCGAGCCGCTTTTATTTTCGACTGAAGCCGGCGAAAATCCCGATCCGTCGTCTTCGAGCGTTAAATTAAATAAATCCTCTTTGTACTGCAAGCTGATATTAAAATGTTTTGCACCAGAGTGCTTCAGGGCATTGTTGATACTTTCCTGTAATATCCTGAACAACACCAGTTCGCGCTGTTCGCCAAGGGAGTAAATCTTGCCTTCCGTTGCGTAGGAAACTTTGATCACATCACTTTTATTCATCCGCTCAACCTCTTTTTCGATCGCTTTTGCAAGTCCGGCCGTAGCAATATGTTCAAAACTCATGCTTTTTGACATATCCCGCAAATCGATGATGGTTTGGGAAAGCAATTCGCGACTGTCATTCAGTTTGGCTTTATTAGCTTCATCGAGTCCGTTTCCTAACGAACGCATCGTAAGTTTTACAAATGACAATACCTGGGTAATGTTATCGTGGATCTCTTTGCTGATCTGTTCAAAGGTTTGTTCCTGTATTTCTACCTGCGTTTTCAGTAATTCCTGCTGAAATATTGCCTCGCGCTCTTCCTGCTCTTTTTTGTTTTTTACCTGCCGGTTGCGGTAAAGGACAACGAAATAGATAACGCAGCCGACGAGGAAAGCTGAAAAAATACTAGTTAATAGTACAGCCTTTGCAATTTCGTCTGCTTTTAATGAAGAAGGGTCAACTTTTGCCATCTTTTAAATCTTTACCTTTTCCATTAATTTCCACCAGTATCGCAAAACCAAGTAAAATATTGAATAATATTTCAGTGCCGTTCCATGAAAAAGTCAATATCTGTGATTTGATTTTAAAGCTGGCGTTATAATTTACCAAAACGAAGTTCGCGAACATTGTTCCGGAAAAAAAGAGAACAGCTGAATTAAACCAGAAAACACCTTGTTTGTAAATGTTTATCTGAACAGCAAATTGGAGCATCTGTTTGAACAGTAATAATGAGAGTATAACAAATACAACCTCATCGGCAATTAGTGCGTTTGACGGGAAAGATGAATTGAAAGGTTCAAAGACAAATGCATTAATAACGATGAATAATAATAAGCAAATAGTAATTACTCCGCTCAGTATCTTAAGTGTCTTTTTTTGAAATAAATAGTAATACATCAAAGAGAGCGAAACACATTTCACAAATGTTCCGATTTGTATAACCGGATAATTATTTTGATGAATACTGATATATAGTTTATTTGTGATCTCCTGAAAAAGCACCAATACCAGGTAAATACCCAGAATTTTAAAAGGCATGGAAAGCTTTTTATAGCTTACCATGCCTATCAAAGCGGAAATAAAACTTATTAATATCCTACAAATAAAAAGCACCATTTTAGAATCACGGGTTAAAGCACATCGTCGGACAAGGAGGCACATTTGAAATTACCTCCCCTGTCGAAACGAAAGGTGCGGCTGCGCCGGGCGTTGTATTCGGCACCGAGCCCGAAACGGTCAGGGTATGTACTTTGTCAGGTTTGCCCACGAAATCAGGATGCTTGGCGAAAGATACGTGTATTCCCGCAACTTTTTCGTCTTTAAGGAGACTTTCGATACTCTCCCGGTCAATATAAAAACCTTTTAAAAAATGTCCGTCAGCCGTTTTCCAGGCATGTTCGCCTGCAGCCTCGTTACTTGCTTGAAATTCCTTCCTTAGGCTCCTGGCCAATTCCGGATCGATTTTACTTGCCATAATAATGTTTTAGGGTTTGAGTTAATGAATTCTCCAATATATTAAAAAATTAAAATAAAAGGCTACCGTGTTTTAACGGTATTTTTAAAGGATAAAAGCACTTGAATAATTTTTAAATTATTGAAAGTGAGCAGAATATAAACTAAATCAAAGCCAGAAAATTTTCTTTTCAGTTAATAAATATTTTTAACCCTCGAGCAGAAATACGAAAAGCTCTTTTGGGCCATGGGCGCCCATAACTAATGTTTTTTCGATATCGGCAGTACGGCTGGGACCAGTAACCGTTGTAAGCATGGAAGGAAGCTGGTTTCCGTATTTATTTTTGATGATCTTGAAGGCATCTTTCAGATCAAGAACGATCTGGGAGGTATAAGCTAAGACAATATGAACCGGCGGATAAATGCTCAAACGCCGACCTGCCATATTACTGTTCGACAACAGGATGCTGCCGTTACGTGCTATCAGGGTTTCACATAAAGTGAAACCAACTTCGGCTTGTTCGAAATCCTTATCCGTTTCAAAAAATGGGTAGTCGTATTTTTGTAGTATTTCTTGTAGTGCGGGTTCCCAGCAATAAATTTTGCGCCACTTTCTTTCTTCTGCCAGGCTGAGCAGGTTTTCTATGAATTGTATCTCATCCTCACAAAAGAAAAATTGCCCTGCTGCAGCAGTAAACTCCTCGGCGAATAGTACTTCGGGTATATCATCGGGCGGGGGGTAATGGGGCAGGTCCTCCAGGTTAGGGTACGGGTTATCCCTCTTCTCGAGCAAAGCTTTACGAATCTTCTTGAGCAGCTTTTCTTTTGATGTTGTAATGTCCCGCATTTTTTAAAGTCGAAAGTCCTGAATCGGGAGTGCTCCGTTTTGAACTTAAAACGCAGCACTCCCGACTAAGGACTTAATATCAAATAGCGTCTTTTTCTTCCGGGTTTCTGTTGAATGTACCCGAATGATCAGCTATACCTTCATGTATCAAGTTGCCAGCAGCAGCGTCCTGGTTGCCACCTTCAGGTCCGTTTACAAATTCGTCGTAAGTGGTACGATGGTCGAACGGACGTTTGCCCAAAATTTCTTCCAGGTCAGATTGAAACAATATTTCTTTTTCTAAAAGCTTATTGGCCAATTTTTCCAATCCATCACGTTTATCGGTCAGTAATTGTTTGGTCCGTGCGTAAACCCTGGTAATTTGTCCGCGTACTTCTTCATCGATCATTTCGGATGTCTTTTCCGAATAAGGTTTGTTGAACTGGTACTCGCCCTGCGTATCATTGAACGAAACATTGCCCACCTTTTCGTTCATACCATATATAGTTACCATGGCATAGGCGAGCTTAGTGATTCTTTCAAGGTCATTTTGAGCGCCTGTTGAGATTTTTCCGAAGGTAATGTCTTCTGCAACGCGTCCACCCATAGTCATACACATGCCGTCGATCAATTGTTCGGTAGTATACAAAAACTGTTCTTTAGGTAAATACTGCGCATAACCCAACGCAGCAACACCGCGCGGAACAATAGAGACCTTCACCAGTGGATCTGCATATTCCAGAAACCAGCCTGCTATAGCATGGCCAGCTTCGTGGTAAGCCACAATGCGTTTTTCTTCCGGAGAGATGATCTTGTTCTTTTTTTCCAATCCACCGATCACACGATCAATAGCATCCTGGAAATCGGCCATGTCTACAGCTTCCTTATTTTTCCGGGCAGCAATTAACGCGGCCTCGTTACAAACGTTGGCAATTTCGGCACCTGCAAAACCTGGTGTTTGAGCCGAAAGCTTTTTGGCGTCAACTCCTTCGGCCAGTTTAACCGGCTTTAAATGCACTTTAAATATTTGTTCGCGACCAACCAGGTCGGGTTTATCAATAGAAACCTGCCTGTCAAAACGGCCGGGGCGAAGCAATGCAGAGTCTAATACATCGGGGCGGTTGGTTGCAGCTAATATGATGATTCCAGAATCGGTACCGAAACCATCCATTTCAACCAGCAATTGGTTAAGCGTATTTTCGCGTTCGTCGTTACCGCCTACAATATTATTTTTGCCACGGGCACGGCCTATAGCGTCAATTTCGTCGATGAATATAATACATGGGGCTTTGTCTTTCGCCTGGCGGAACAAATCCCGCACTCGTGAAGCACCCACACCAACAAACATTTCAACAAAGTCGGAACCCGATAGCGAGAAGAAGGGAACTTGTGCCTCGCCTGCAACGGCTTTTGCCAATAACGTTTTACCAGTACCCGGCGAACCGATCAGTAAAGCACCTTTAGGTATCTTACCACCCAGGTTGGTGTATTTTTTGGGATTTTTAAGGAAATCGACAATTTCCATAACTTCCTGCTTTGCTTCTTCAAGCCCGGCTACATCGTTAAAGGTAACAGATACCTGTGCTTCTTTATCAAAAAGCGTTGCCTTTGATTTGCCGATATTAAATATCTGGCCACCCGGACCGCCACCACCTCCGCCTGACATGCGGCGCATGATAAATATCCAAACCACTGCAAATAATACAATCATGATGACACCCTGGAACAATACACTCGAGAAAATACTGTTAGGTTGGGTATATTCAATTTGTACCTTTTCTGCTTCTGAAAATTCCTTTTCTGCTGCGGCAAGGTGCTGATTAAGCGTTTCATAGGATGCATCTGTAAAATAATACTGAGGGCCGGGGTTGGATGCGCCGCCTATAGCTCTTTGCGTTTGTATATTTTTGTAAAAATCGGGTCTTGCTTTAATAGCCTCAGCTTTAATAAATACATCTACTGTTATCAGGTCGCCGTTTTTTGAAACCTGGAGTTTCTCAACATCGTGATGCTTCAGCATATTAGTCTCGAAAGACTGATAACTTATTTGCTCGGCACTGCTACCATTAAAAAAGTACCCAACACCCAGCAATATCATAATAACTATAGCATAAAGCCACATTATATTGAATTTAGGCGGCTTTGAAGAGGGCTTCTTGCTTGATATTTTTCGTATGGGTTTTGGACTATCGGGTTTATTAGGTTTTTCCTTTACTACTTCCTTTTTTTCTTCAATTACGTCAATTAATACAGGAGTGCTGCATTTAGGGCATTTAAATTTTTTTCCGCGATATTTATCTTCAAAATCTCTTACATTACCA
>CAIPPO010000019.1 GCA_903866915.1 uncultured Mucilaginibacter sp.
AAGAAGAATTACCCAAGGCACAAATTAACCGCGAGACCTTAAAAAACATATCAAAACTCCTTAGTTACCTCCGACCGTATCGCGCTAAATTTGTTGGTGCGATGTTCTTCCTTTTACTTTCGAGCCTGGTGGGGCTGGCATTTCCTTCGTTTATAGGTGGTTTGATTGATGCAGCACAAGGCAAAACAACCAGTAAATTTCTACCGGCTAGCATTCAGGGTATCGGCGTTTTGGCGCTGTTGGTATTATTTGCGCAAGGCTTTGTATCATTTTTCAGGATATTGTGGTTTGTACAAGTTGCCGAACGATCATTGGCTGACATTCGTCGGGATACCTATTTTAAACTAATAACGCTGCCGATGAATTTCTTTTCAAACCGACGGGTTGGTGAATTGAATAGTCGGATTTCTGCAGATCTTTCCCAGATTCAGGATACATTAACCACCACGCTTGCAGAAATGACGCGGCAATTGGTTTTGCTGATCGGCGGAATAGCATTTCTGGCGATCATCTCGATCAAGTTAACACTATCCTTACTGGTTGTGCTGCCGGTACTCATTGTGGTTGCAATTTTTTTCGGAAGATTTATCCGGAAGTTATCGCGCAAAGCGCAGGACAAATTAGCGGAATCAAATACCATTGTTGAAGAAACCTTGCAGGGTATTGCCAATGTCAAAGCTTTTGTAAACGAAGCTTTTGAAGCCGGACGTTATAGTACCAATATACGGGAAGTGGCAAATATTGCTATCACCGGTGCAAAATACCGGGGATTGTTTGCTTCATTCATTGTATTCGGCTTGTTTGGGGCCATTGTGGCCGTTGTTGCCTACGGTTGCATGCTTGTTAGCCATCATGAACTAAGCGTCGGTGAACTGTTCAAATTTGCCTTATATGCGGCCTTTGTTGGCAGCGCTATGGGCAGCTTCCCCGAAATGTACGCCAATGTACAGCGTGCCGTAGGTGCCAGCGAACGTGTGCTGGAGATTTTGGCCGAAGAAGGTGAAGACGTGTCAATTAACGATACAGAAAACGAGATAAAACAAAAAATAACCGGCGAAATAGCTTTTGAGCACGTTAACTTCCATTACCCCTCCCGCCCCGAAATTGAAGTTTTGAAAGATGTTTCCTTTGAAGCAGCAACCGGACAAAGGATCGCTATTGTTGGGCCAAGCGGTTCGGGAAAGTCGACCACGGCTGCGCTGATCCTGCAATTCTATCATCCGCAAAGCGGTACAATTTTGTTCGATGGTAAACCGGCAAGCAATTTTTCGCTCACCGATATCCGTAATCAGGTAGCTATTGTCCCTCAGGATGTATTGTTATTTGGCGGTACCATCCGCGAAAATATAGCTTATGGTAAATTAAAAGCCAGCGAAGCAGAAGTATTAAGGGCTGCCGAACGTGCAAATGCGCACGAGTTTATCAAATCATTCCCCGAAGGCTACGAAACTATTGTTGGCGAACGCGGCGTTAAACTTTCGGGAGGGCAGCGTCAACGAATCGCTATTGCCCGGGCCCTGCTTAAAAACCCATCGATATTAATACTGGATGAGGCCACTTCGTCACTTGACTCAGAATCCGAACGTTTAGTTCAGGAGGCTCTGGAAGAATTGATGAAAAACAGAACTTCGATTATCATTGCACACCGTTTATCAACCATACGCGATGCCGACAAAATCATCGTAATTGAAAAAGGCAGGGTACTCGAAAGCGGTACACACGACGAACTGGTAGCCGATGAAAAAGGGCTGTACAGGTATTTGAGCCAGTTGCAGTTTGAAGTTTAGCTATGCTGGTTAATAGTCCGTGGTCGATAGTCCATGGATCTTTTAATATATATATACAATGGTAATTCGTTCAAAAGGTGTTACCCATAAAACTTTTATCATTACTTTTAAA
This sequence comes from uncultured Mucilaginibacter sp., assembly GCA_903866915.1. GTDB lineage: Bacteria > Bacteroidota > Bacteroidia > Sphingobacteriales > Sphingobacteriaceae > Mucilaginibacter. The sequence continues at coordinate 1,900 of CAIPPO010000019.1, forward strand.
ACTATGGGGAATGTACCAGGGACTATCGACCATGGACTAAAGAATATCGACTAAAACAAAGAATGAAACTAACCATACACGGCGCAGCGCGTCAGGTGACCGGAAGTATGCACTTGCTGGCAGTGGGCGCTTATAAAATACTGATCGATTGCGGGCTTGATTACGAGAAAGATCGGAGTTTGATCGATAATGAGAATTTTCCCTTCAATCCATCCGAAATAGATGTTGTTGTATTGACCCATGCGCATATCGATCACTCAGGTAATTTACCTACGCTGGTTCGTTTGGGCTTTTGCGGGCAAATACTATGTACCCCCGCTACCGCTGACCTGACCGAATTGCTGTTGTTTGACTCTGTCAGCATTTTCCTTAACAAGACTGCCAAAAAGAATAAGCACAATCGAAAAAAACATCACCACGGAACGCAGCAGCAACCGCTGTACCTGCAAAAACATGTAATGGATACCGTAGAGCGGTTTGTAACGATAGGCTTTAACCGGCCATTCCGTATCAATGGCGATATTGTATTGACTTTCATACAGGTGGGCCATTTGCTGGGTGCGGCTGCCGCTATATTCAAAGTTAACGATAACGGCGAGGAAAAAACGATTGGCTTTACCGGCGATATCGGTCGGCATAACTACCCGGTTTTGAACGACCCCGAGCCTTTACCACCGGTTGATTACCTGGTTTCTGAGTCGACATACGGCGGTCGCTACCATACCAAAGACAAAACAGTTGAACAGGCATTAGTGGAAACCATCGAGAAGGCCTGCATCAAAGAACAAGGCCGACTAATCATACCCGCATTTAGTATTGGCAGGACACAGTCACTGGTTTATTCATTGAACAAGATCTTTACGAGCGGTCTGCTTCCTCCTGTCAGGGTATTTGTGGATAGCCCGATGGCGGTTGCCGCTACTGAAATATTCCGCAAGCATCATAACCAGGTAAACTCTGATGCGCGCCATTTTTACGAAAGTCAGGGTGATGAGTTTGAATTTGATAACCTGGTATATACCCAAAATTTGAAGGACAGCCGTCAGGTATCCAATTATTTTGAGCCCTGTATCATCATATCTTCCGCCGGGATGCTGGAAGGCGGCCGCATACAAGATCACCTGTATGAAAATATACAGAATTATTATTGTACGATCCTGTTTATCGGCTATTGCGCCAAAGGCACGCTGGGCTTTCGTCTGCTGCGCGGCGACCCTATTGTTCGCATCAAAGACCGCGAACTGGCAGTATATGCTACCATCAAAAAAACCGACGTGCTCAGCGCCCACGGCGATCATGAGGACTTGATGAATATTGCCCGCGGGCAGGATAAAGCCAAACTCAAAAACATCTTCCTCGTTCACGGAGAAGACGTAAGTATGGAGGCATTGGCAGCGGGTATGGAAGCCGAAGGTTTTGTTGTTACAATACCCGAGAAGGAAATGGGTTATGATTTGTAAGCAAATTGTCCTTGCGTAACGCCTATGCCGGCACCGCGCAACGACAGTTACTTATGTCCTTGCGAGGAATGAAATGACAACCAAAAAATTGTCCTTGCGAGGAATGAAATGACAAACCTAAAATTGTCCTTGCGAGGAATGAAATGACAACCAAAAA
>CAIPPO010000020.1 GCA_903866915.1 uncultured Mucilaginibacter sp.
AGATTCTTTATACTGAACTTTAAAATCATTAAAATTGTTGTAAAAGGGCATTCCTAAGTATTATTTAATGATAAATATTTATAACGATTATTTTGCCTGGAAAATCCACGCAAATTGACCCCCTTCTACCGGCGTAAACTGACCCCCTTCTACCGGCACAATGTGACCCCCTTGTACCGGCTTAAATTGACCCCCTAAAATTTGGTTTCAGAATTAGTTGTTTTTGTAGGAAATAAAGATGAGGTTCTTGGTTCACTAAGCCCTTCATTTTCATGTCTAACAAAACCATTAAGATGTTCACAATACGCCAGATTCTTCGGCTTTACGCTTCAGGGAAGGGGACAAAATTTATCAGCCAATCAACCGGTGTGGCACGCAATACGGTTAAGAAGTACCTGTATCGTTATGTGCTATCAGAAAAAACGATAGAGCAGATTGAAGCGATGAGCGATGCCGACATGTCGCGCCTTTTTTTGATTAAGGAGCCCATTGTAGTGCTCAATAAGCGCTTATCAGATTTAGAACTGATACTACCCTCACTGGCCGCTATGCTTAAAAAACGGGGTGTAACAAAGGGCATGGTATATAAAAAGTACCAGGCAGAATGCCCTGAAGGATTTAAGATATCGGCCTTTTTAGAGCGGCTCAATCGGTTTATGCAGGTGGGTAAGCCCTCCATGAAGATGACACACAAAGCCGGGGATAAACTATTTGTTGATTTTACCGGGCAAAAATTACAGTTGGTGGATGAACTTACCGGTGAGATAAGTGATCTGGAGGTTTTTGTGGCCATACTAGGATGTAGTCAACTCACTTTTGTAATGGCCGTTCACTCACAATGCAAAGAAGATTTTATTTTGGGTTGTGAACGGGCACTTCATTTTTTTGGCGGTGTTCCACAGGCTATTGTACCGGATAATTTAAAGTCAGCCGTCACAAAAGCCAGTAAATATGAAGCACAACTCAACGACACCTTTGCGGCCTTTGCAGAGCATTACCAAACCTTTGGCTTCCCCACAAGAACCTACAAGCCCAAAGACAAAGCCCTGGTAGAAGGGGCTGTAAAGATCATTTACACCACTATATTCTCTAAGATTGATCAAAAGGTGTATCACAAACTCGATCAGATCAATGCTGACATCCTCATTCATTTAGAAGCACACAATGATGCAATGCTTACTGGAGAGAACTACAGCAGGATGCAACAGTTTATAGAACTGGAAAAGCAAACCTTGCAGCCACTTAATCCATATCTGTTTGAGCCAATGACTGCTCAGTTATCTACGGTAAATAAATACGGGCATGTATTGCTAAGTGTCGACAAACGCTATTACAGTGTACCCTACAAGTTAATCGGAAGGCGGTTGAAAATAAAATATACCACCACCAGACTGGAGGTATATGACGAAAACGAAGTGGTAGCTGTGCATGATCGATTTTTGGGTAAAGGCACAAAGTATATCACTATCCAAGATCATCTTGCCACCCAACATAAATATTTAGCAGAGTGGAATCCGCAGAAATTTATGGCTACTGCCAGCACTATTAGTGAAGAGGTGGCACAGTATATAGCCAAGATACTGGCACGGGAAGTATACCCGGAACAAAGCTATAAATCCTGCTCAGGTGTATTAAGTTTTGCCAAACGGGTAGGCAATGAGAGATTGACTAAGGCCTGTAAGCGGGCTGCTAGCTTTGGTGTCTACAACTATGGTATCATAGACCAGATACTGCGTTCAAAAGCAGATGCAATAGCTGTTGAGGATGAAATAGCTAACCCGGATATGCCATCCCACGAAAACATACGCGGACAGGATTACTACCAATAAAGACTTTATTACACGAACCCTTAAATCAAAATGAATGAACAAAGAAACAGTTAAGAAAATGGGCGACATGCGATTGTATGGCATGCAAACCGCTTTTAAAACATTTGTGGAACTGCCACCACAGGTTAGCTTTACTAATGATGAAATGGCTCAGTATTTAGTGCAAAGTGAATGGGATGACAGAAAACACCGATCTCTGCAACGTAACATTAAAACAGCAAAGTTCCGGTATGTGGCAGATGTTGATGGTATTGATTTTAGTGAGAATAGAGAGCTGGATAAAAATCAAATAGATCGCCTATTTACCTGTGACTTTATAAAAAAGGGGCAGGATGTTTTTATCACCGGTAGCACCGGAACGGGAAAAAGCTATTTGGCTTCTGCCATAGGGCATCAGGCTTGCCTACTGGGCTTTAAAGTATACTATGCCAATACCGCTAAACTTATGTCCATTTTAAAAATGGCAAAAGCAGACGGCTCGCATCTAAGGGAGCTGGGCAGAATAGAAAAACAGGATCTGTTGATACTGGATGACTTTGGAATACAGTCCTTTGATGCCAGTGGAAGGGCCCTGTTGATGGATATAGTAGAAGATAGGCATGGCAAACACTCCACCATTATCGCTTCCCAAGTACCGGTAAAAAATTGGTATGATGTGATTGGAGAACAAACCGTGGCCGATGCAATCCTTGACAGACTCGTACATCAATCTGTTCGCATAGAATTAAAAGGGGAATCCTTACGTAAAAACAAGAAAGAGG
>CAIPPO010000021.1 GCA_903866915.1 uncultured Mucilaginibacter sp.
CTGACCGTGCATTTTTTGCTTTAGGCATTCCCGGGGCGGCAGGGTTCTCTGCGAGAGACTGGGCAGCGGATAGAAAATTACAGTAACTACCGGAACAGGTCAGTATATTTACTACACTTATGATGCTACCGGTAAGATGATCCGCAAACAGGTATATAACAGCAGCACTTTGCAGACAACGACCGACTATATTGATGGCTTTGTCTATATCACCCAGGGCACCGGTTCGCCGCTGATCTCTTACTTCCCAATGCCCGAAGGCAGAGTGCTCAATACCAGCTCATCTGGCGTAACCTTGGTTAAAGAGTTCATCGTCACAGACCAGCAGGGCAATGCCAGGGTAAGTTTCCGGGACGGCGGTTCGGGAACCCCTGTGGTTTATCAGGAAAATAGCTATTATGGTTTTGGCCTGGTGCTGCCAAATAGCCCGGTGGGTACCACCGCTACCTCCAACAAGCAGCTTTACAACGGCGGCAGTGAATGGCAGAACGATTACTCGAACCTGCCCGATTATTACCAGACTTATTACCGTAATTATGATGCCGCACTGGCAAGGTGGGTGGGCGTAGATCCCATGGCGGAAAGCGCTGAAAGTACGTCCATTTATCATTATTCGGGAAATAATCCGATCATGTACAATGATCCACTGGGAAATTTGCTTAACCCGGCAAAGATGTTAAGGCCGACTCAAGGTAATGCTACCGATAATGTTAATATGCAATTTATTGGCAGGTTAAATAATAACTTGGCTAGTAGATTTGAGGACGATTCCAATAATTTGGGAGCAAATGACGCCGGCTTATATTACTCTGATCCGGGTGCTTATTGGGATACATATAGTGCATCAGGTGGATTTTTTGGGGGGACGACTTATAAAGTAACAGCCTTAGAAGATGACCCCAATGCTGACGCTAAAAACCCTAACGCTGGAAATACCACCGGCACAGGCTCTGGAGGAACCGGATATTTTGTAGATTATGATTTGGGCGGTAATATCCGATCATTTATTCCTAAAAATAATGGCGATAATTTTAATAGCTTTAGCATAGATTACGAATCTGGTACGGGTGAAAGTGGAATATTAAACGCCAATGCAAAGATTAGCTATGCGACCGCAATGGCACTGATAAGCAATAATCAAACTCTTGGTGGATTACAAGACGACCATGGTGAAGGTGTTGATTTGTTGACGGCCGCTAATCAGGGAGGCGGATCAAATGATAGAGGCCCCGATTATTACAACGTAAACATATCTGTCGGTATACCTATTACAGGTAATATCATAGGAGTTAATGAAAGTATTTCTTTTGATCGATATGGGAATGACCATATTAGTCTGCCTGGCATTTCAGTTGGTAAAAGTCTTTCGCAAACTTCGTTTAGCGTTACTGCAAATTGGTTAATGCAAAATCAAATGCCATCCGAAAAACAGCTAAATAACTTTTTAACTGGAAACAGTTATAACGCTAGCTCCGGTGCAATTTTCGGCGGCACAGCAACCTATTCTCCAGGAAATGGTGGGTATTCAACCGGAACAGGTTATTTCACTCCCCAAGTGGGTATAAGTTGGAATTATACACCGTCCTGGGGTTTTTTAAATCCACAAACAAATATAAAATGGTAATTATGAATATATTGAAAATAATTGGAGCTTTTTTATTTCTTCTATTGGGGGGGCTTGTATTCATTACTCTGGGTTTTACAGCGCTGACATCACCAAAAAAACTTGTGAATTTCAACTTGAAATTTGTTAGAAAAATGAAATATTTTGAAAAATTGAAAAGATATAATATCCGTAAAGCCGAGCAGGGGGACTCTGAGAACGCATGGCGAAAATCAGGTGCAGGTTTTATTTTTGTAGGTCTTTTCTTTATCTATGCGTTGATATTCTATTTTGAAAAATTGTTTAAATAGTGGGAAAATGTATCAATATATTTAATATTCATAAATAGCTACATTTCAAATAATGATAATATCGAATTTTGAAATGTAGCTAATCCGCGGGGCAATTCATTTCAACATGGGATGCCAAACAAATACCAACCTGAGCAATACGCCTTCATTCGATGGGAAAGTTTCAGCTATACAATGGATGAGCGTAGACGGTACCGGCAATAAATCCAAAGAAAGAGCCTACCTGTATTCCTATGATGCGGTAAACAGGTATACAGGTTCAACTTACGAAGAGCGGGTTACCGCAGGAACCGGTACTTTCAGCAATAACCTGCACGGCTTTGATGAAAGCGGCATCACCTATGACCTGAACGGCAATATCAAAACTCTGTTAAGAAACTCTTCTACACAGGGTACTAACAGCAATGTGCAGATCGATAACCTGAGCTATACCTATAGCACTACAACTCCTGACCAGTTGAGCAAAGTTACCGATGGAACCGGCACGAACTATACAGGTTATGGTTTCCGAAATCTTACCGGTAGCACTTCTAATTATGCTTACGATAGCAACGGTAACCTGACAACTGATCCCTACAAAGGACTGACCATAGGGTACGACGTATTAAATCGTACCGATAAAATTACAGTAACTACCGGAACAGGTCAGTATATTTACTACACTTATGATGCTACCGGTAAGATGATCCGCAAACAGGTATATAACAGCAGCACCCTGCAGACAACGACCGACTATATTGACGGCTTTGTCTATATCACCCAGGGCACCGGTTCGCCGCTGATCTCTTACTTCCCAATGCCCGAAGGCAGAGTGCTCAATACCAACTCATCTGGCGTAACTTTGGTAAAAGAGTTTATCGTCACAGACCAGCAGGGCAATGCCAGGGTAAGTTTCCGGGACGGCGGTTCGGGAACCCCTGTGGATTATCAGGAAAATAGCTATTATGGTTTTGGCCTGGTGCTGCCAAATCGCCCGGTGGGTACCACCGCTACCTCCAACAAGCAGCTTTACAACGGCGGCAG
>CAIPPO010000022.1 GCA_903866915.1 uncultured Mucilaginibacter sp.
TATTTATTATCAAAATAAATAAATGATAAAACTTTTACATTTTTCTCTTACCGGTCATTCTTCTGATACCCCACATCTCACGTTCAGGGGGCACAGGATGCGGCTTTTTGATTCAAGCCAATAAGTAATCACCAATTTTCGCAAGAATTCAATTATCAACTAAATCAATAAATTAATCAACTAAATCTCAATCTCATGTTTAAAAGTTTACTTCTAAAAGGAAGGACGATGTGCTTAATAGTACTATGCACCCTTTCCTCGATGGTAGTTACGGCCCAAACAAAGATTACAGGTAAAGTCATCGGAGCGGATGATAAGCAACCTGTAATAGGCGCTACCGTGAAAATTAAAGGTACAAACACAGGCGTTGTGACTGACGTTAACGGTAACTTTGTGCTGAGTGGCAAAGTAGGCTACGTATTAGTAGTATCCTACATCGGCTATCAGCCCAAACAAGTTACTGTAACCAGTTCAGACCTTGGTACGATTACGTTGGAAGTAACCAACAGCAACTTGAACGAAGTTGTTGTTACGGGTTACACGTCTCAACGTAAAAAGGACATTGCCGGTTCCGTAGCTGTTGTGGACCTGACAGATGCCAAAAAGATCCCTACCGGTGGTAGTACCGATCAGATCCTGCAAGGTCAGGCAGCTGGTGTTACTGTTGTAACTTCAGGCCAGCCAGGCGGATCAAGTTCAGTTTACATCCGTGGTATCTCTAACTTTGGTAACTCTCAGCCATTGTACGTTATCGACGGTGTGCAGGTAGGTTCGATGGGTGATCTTAACCCAAATGACATTGAAAGTATCCAGGTGTTGAAAGACGCTGGTGCTACTGCCATTTACGGTGTATCTGGTGGTAACGGTGTTGTTATCGTAACTACTAAACGCGGTAAACAAGGACAATCGACTTTGACTTATGATGCTTATTATGGTACTCAGTTACCAAAAAGCGGCAACGTATTCAATATCGGTACTCCCGCTCAGCAATCAGCCTTGGCTTACTTAGTAGGTGATGCTACTGCTGAAGCTAAAATTTATCCAGGTGGCCCAGGTACCATACCAACTTATGGTTATCAGGGACCAGGCGGTGTTGCCGGTGTTGCTGGTGGCGCTGGTGCTCCGGCTGTTGGTAATTTGCTTGCCAGCTACAATTTTGATGCAAACAATCCTGGAAACGACTTCCTTATCCAGAAATTCAACCAGTCTGGTACAGATTGGTTCCATGAATTATTCAAATCTGCCCCTGAGCAATACCATACGGTTACTGCCAGCGGTGCAAGTGACAAGAATAGCTACTACATGTCTTTAGGCTATCTTGATCAGAATGGTACCATGTTAAACACTTACCTGCAGCGTTATGAAGCTCGTATCAATACGACTTTCAATATCGCTCATGGCATTCGTGTAGGTGAAAGTGGTTATTTTAACTACCTGCAAACTCCAAATGGTAAAGGCGGTATCTCTAACCAAAACGAAGGTGACCCAATTTCTGAAACCTATCGTGAGTTCCCTCAGATCCCGGTTTATGATATTTCGGGTATTCATTATGGTGGTGGTTATGACGGACCAGGTGGCGAGCCTCTTGGTAACGCATCTAACCCAGTTGCTCAAACGGCATCATATGTGAATAACTACAGCAAAACCTGGAACATCAGTGGTAACGTTTATGGTGAAGTTGACTTCTTGAAACACTTCACTGCCCGCGTTAGTATGGGTGGTATCATTACCAACAATTATTATTATGGTATCGGTCTTAATCAATACCAGGATTATGAAGCGCATACCGGTTCTAATTCAGTTTATGAAGGTGCTGATTACAGCAGCTCTTATAACTGGACCAATACTATTAAATACAACCAATCTTTCGGCAAAAGCACTGTTCAGGTGTTAGCTGGTTTCGAACAAAGAAAAACCGGTGGTCGTCAAGTTGGTGGTGGTGGTACAGACTTGTTCTCAGTTGCTCCGGCTTATGCTGATTTGAGCAATGCTACCAAGAACGTTACTAACTATAGCTATGCTTACCAGCCGACTGGAACTCAGTCATTCTTTGGTAGCTTAGACTATACTTATAATGACAGGTACATCTTACGTGCCACAGTACGTCGCGACGGTTTCTCGGCTTTCTATCCTGGCAACCAGTGGGGTACTTTCCCATCAATTTCATTAGCCTGGAGAATTTCTCAGGAAGACTTCCTGAAATCAGTAACCTGGATCAATGACTTGAAAATTCGTGGTAGCTACGGTATTGCCGGTAACAACTCTAACGTACCGGGAGCTAACGCTTACAACAATTACGGTTCATCTTTCGGTAATGGCTATTATGCTATTAACGGTAATGGTAACATATCTCAGGGTTTCTATGCTGCATTTGATGGTAACACTCACACCAGCTGGGAAAAAGATAAAACTGTAAACTTTGGTTTTGACGCTTCTTTGTTCAACCATTGGGAAGTAGTATTCGATATTTACAAAAAATCAATCAGCGGTCTGTTGTTTGGTGCAAGTTTGCCAGGAACTCTTGGTGGTCCGGCATCTAACCCACCAGTAGTTAACATCGGTGACGTACAAAATAAAGGTATCGATATTGCTATTACTTACCACGGTGCAGCTGGTAGCGATTTCCGTTACAATGCAGGTATTAACTTTACCAAATACACCAACTTAATCACCAGCATACCTGGTCAGTATTTCGATGATGTAGGCAGCCGTGTAAACCCAATCGTTCGTGAACAAGTAGGTCATCCTATTGGCGAATTCTACGGTTACAAAGTTACCGGTTTCTACAGTGCAGCTGATATTGCTAACGCTAATGTTCCTAAATATGCAGGTGCACAAGTTGGCTCATTCAAATATGCTGACGTAAACAATGATGGTCAAATCACTGATGCCGACCGTACGTTCATTGGTAATCCAAACCCAGACTTTACCTATGGTATTAATCTTAGCGCTTCTTACAAACGTTGGGATATCGCAGCTGTATTGTATGGTTCTTATGGTAACCAGGTTTATAACTACACTTTATACTGGACCGATTTCTATAGCTCATTTAACGGTGCAAAATCTGTTGATGCGTTAACCAAATCATACGGTGCTCCAGGTGTAACTAATCCTATTTTGCCGATTGAAAGTGACAATACCACACAAGGTACCAGCCAAACCAGTTCATTCTACGTATCTCCAGCATCATACCTGAAAGTGCGTGTGTTACAAATTGGTTATAATTTCGATCCTCAGTTGTTAAAAACAATTGGTGTATCTAAATTGCGTCTTTATGTACAGGCTACTAATCCATTCACAATCACCAAATATGCTGGTCTTGATCCAGAGCTTCCTCCAGGTGGCGGATCATCAAATGCATTTGGTGTTGACTTGGGTAACTATCCAAACAACCAAAGACAATGGATATTTGGTCTTAACTTAGGTTTCTAAAGAAGAGATATAAAATACAGAGTTTTAAAATTTTAAAATTATGAAAAAATCAGTTTTTAAATTTATTATGCCGGCCGCGCTGATTTTTCTTACGCTTTCCTATTCGTGTAAGAAATTTTTGAACCAGCCCGTGACAGGCTCTTTGAACCCCGCTGTACTTGCTACAAAAGCAGGTGTGGATGGTCTGCTCATTGGTGCCTACTCCGCGCTCGAAATGAATTCGAACATTACAGTTGGAGGTACCTGGGGTGCTTCTCCAAGTAACTGGCATTTTGGCGGTATCGCTTCAGATGATGCCAACAAAGGTTCAAACCCTACTGACCAGCCAGATGCTGCTTCAATCATGAATCACAGCCTCGACGGATCAAACAGTTATGTTAACCAGAAATGGACAGTGTGTTATGCTGGTATCCAGCGCGCTAATGACGTATTGCGTGAAATTCCACTTGTAAAGGATGGTTCTTTAACTGCCGAATATGCTGCTGAAGTTGCAGGTGAAGCCAAATTTGTACGTGGTGTGTTTGAATTGGAGCTTTCCAAGATATTCCGCAATGTACCTTATGTAGATGAATCGGTTACTTATTCTGCCGGCAACTACAATGTAGGTAATCCAGGACCAATCTGGGACAAAGTTGAAGCTGACTTTACTGCTGCTCAGGCTGCTTTACCTAAAACCCAGGCGCAAGTTGGTCGTGCAAATCAATATGCAGCCGAAGCTTTTCTTGCCAAAACCCTGATGTTTGAACACAAGTATGCTGCAGCATTAACTGCACTTACTGATTTGATGACAAATGGTATGACCTCTTCAGGCGCCAAATATGCTTTGAATCCTAATTTCAACAATAACTTTGACGCTGCGATTAAAAACAGTGCCGAAGCAGTGTTTGCTATTCAGATGGCAGTGAATGACGGTTCAGGTGGTAACAATGGTAACCCTGGTGATGTGTTAAACTTCCCCGCTGCCGGTCCTACTGGTTGCTGCGGTTTTTACCAGCCATCATTTACCATGGTTAACGCATTTAAAGTTGACGCAAATGGTTTGCCATTGTTGGATGGATCTTTTGATAATACTCCATTGAAATCTGACCAAAATGTTCAGTCAGCAGATGCAACCTATTTCCCTGATACTACTACACCGGTAGATCCACGTTTAGACTGGACTGCTGGCCGTAGAGGCGTTCCTTTCCTTGATTATGGTATTGAAGCTGGTGCAAGCTGGGCTCGTGCTCAGGGTGATGCTGGTCCGTATATCAACATGAAAAACGTTTACCGTTTGAGCGAAGCAGCTACCCAAAGCCAAAGCTATGGTGGCTGGGCTCCTGGCCAGGCATCAGCAATGAACTTCAATATGATCCGTTACGCTGACGTTCTGTTGTGGGCTGCTGAAGCTAACGTTGAACTTGGTAATTTACAACCAGCTGAAGATTTGGTTAACAAGATTCGTTTCCGTATGACAAATACAGCCGGGTGGGTTTATGGCCGTTTAACCGGTTATGGATTAACTGGTGGTAATCCAGATGCTGGTAAACCGATTGTTGATAATACTCAAACAGCTGCAAACTATTCAATTGGTTTGTACGGTGCTGCCGGTACTGGTGGTGCTGCTACTGGATTTGTAGCAAATGGTGCTGCTTATGCCCGTAATGCCGTATGGATGGAGAGAAGGTTAGAGCTTGCTATGGAAGGTCACCGTTTCTTTGACTTACAGCGTTATGACGGCTTATTTGGCGGTCCTGCTGCCAGTGGTTATATGGCAACTACTTTGAATGCTTACATTCATAGAAATACTTCTTATGCTCCGGGATTCTTTGCAAACACAGTATTGCAGGGTGCTACATTTACTCAGGGCAGAAACGAAGTTTATCCTATCCCAACTCCGCAGATCAGTGCTGAGCATGGTGCTTTGAAACAAAACCCTAACTATCCATGATGCTAGGTTGAGTTTAATAAAATACAAGGGGGAAGATTTTACATCTTCCCCCTTTTTTTGTAACTGATTCATTGGTTTGGGTTTAAAAGCGTAAGGTTCCGGCACCAGGTGAATATATGCCCGCAACCCTAAATACCTATTTTAGATTCAATAGTTAATACCCAACTGCTTTTTTGCCAATACCGTACCGCAAAGTGCTGTACTTAAACAAGGCAGAAACGAAATTAATCCGATCCCTGCACCGCAAAACAGCGCGCAATATGGTGCCTTGAAACAGAATCCCAACTATCCCTGATAATAATCACGGGTGGCAAAAAAAGGCCTGCAATTTTATCAATTCCCCTTTTTATTATTTACCTTAGCTAACCAATTTTACACAGTTAATGAGCATACCTGGCCGTATAATTTGCTTGTTTTTTTTGCTTGCAATGGTTTCTTGTAAGAAAAAAACGCTGTTTGAACAGATTCCTTCCTCGCATTCAGGTGTCACTTTTAATAACCTCGTTGTTGAAAACGACTCGATAAATCCCTTAGATAAATTAAATATTTACAATGGTGGCGGCGTAGGTGTCGGCGACTTTAATGGCGATGGTTTGCAGGATATATATTTTGTGGGTAACGCTGTTCCAAACCGGTTGTACATCAATAAAGGTAACATGAAATTTGAAGATGTTACCGAGGCGGCTGGCGTAGGGGGTCAGGGCGGCTGGGGTCGTGGAGTTGCAGTAGTTGATATTAATAATGACGGTTGGCCTGATATTTACGTTTGTAATACCTTGTTAGACAATCCTAAAAAACGTAGAAACTTGCTGTATATCAACCTGGGGCCTGATAAAAATGGTGTCCCACATTTTAAGGAAATGGCCAAAGAATATGGACTTGATATCAACGTTCATTCGACGATGGCTTCGTTTTTTGATTATGATAACGACGGCGACCTGGACATGTACCTCACCGTAAACCAGGCAGATCAGAGTGATAATGTAAGTCTTTTTAAACCAATCGTAAAAGATGGGTCGGCTCATAGTACCGGTCGTCTTTACCGGAACGATTGGGATCCGGTTTTAAAACACCCGGTTTTTCATGATGTTTCAAAACAAGCAGGTATATTGATCGAGGGTTTTGGGCATGCCGCTAGCACCGTTGATATTAATCGCGACGGGTGGAAAGACATTTATGTTACTAACGATTTTTTGCCAAACAACATCCTTTATATCAATAACCACGACGGCACTTTTACCGATCGGTCTAAAGAATATTTTAAGCATACCTCTTTAAGCGCGATGGGGCAGGAGGTAGAAGATATTAATAACGATGGTCTGGCCGATGTTATTGAACTGGATATGAATCCGCCGGATAATTACCGCAAAAAGATGTTTATGAGCGCTAATAATTACCAGGCTTTTCAAAACATGGATCGCTTTAATTATCAATACCAGTATTCACGAAACACCTTACAGCTTAATCAGGGGCCCAGGTTAGGGCAAAACGATTCTATTGGAGCACCGGCATTCAGCGAGGTGTCGTTCCTGGCAGGTGTTTCGCAAACAGATTGGAGCTGGGGTCCTTTGCTTACTGATTTTGATAATGATGGCTACCGCGACCTCATAATTACAAACGGTTACCCACGCGATGTAACCGATCATGATTTTATGAATTTCAGGGCACAGTCCTATTTTATCGCCAGTAAACAACAAGTACTTGAACAGATTCCTGTTGTTAAGATACCCAACTTTGCTTTTAAGAATAAAGGCAACCTGCAATTTGACGATGTTACTGACAACTGGGGTTTCAGTGCTCCAACTTTCTCGAATGGTGCTGTTTATGCTGATCTGGATAATGACGGTGCGATGGACGTAATCATTAATAATATAGATGATGAAGCCATGATTTACCGCAATACAGCGCGCGACAGGGATCCATCAAATAGTCATTACCTGCATATTAAATTTCGAGGCGGACCTAATAACCGTGACGGGGTGGGAGCCTGGGCTGATATATATTACGACCATGGTAAGCACCAGGTTTATGAGAACACACCTTTCAGGGGATACCTGTCTACTATTCAGAATATAGCACATTTTGGTTTAGGAAACATCACTACGCTCGATTCCGTGGTCATTCGCTGGCAAAACTTTAAAAAGCAGACCCTAACCAACGTAAAAGCCGATCAGACGCTGAATGTAGATATCAAAAATGCGTCCTCGCCATATGACTTTAAACAACCCGAGGTCGATAAGCAAGCCTTATTCGCTGAAGTTACCCGCATACTGGGTGTTACTTATAAAAATGAAGATATCGACTTTGTTGATTTTAATATTCAAAAGCTCCTGCCGCACAAATTATCGGAATATTCGCCTGGTTTGGCCGTGGGCGATATCGACGGAAATGGGCTGGATGATATTATTGTTGGCGGGACATCAAAAAATCCTTCTCAGGTATTTCTACAGCAGAAAGATGGTAAATTCATACAACGCAACTTGTTATCTCAACTCAATTTCAACGATAATTTTAAAGATGAAGGACTGATTTTGTTCGACGCTAACGGTGACGGCAAACTGGATTTATATGTTGCCAGCGGTGGGTACGAGAATGACGCCAAATCGCCTTTTTACCAGGACCGGCTTTACCTAAATGATGGGCATGGTAATTTTACAGAAGCAAAAGATGCTTTACCTAAAAATTTTACCAGCAAATTGTGTGTTCGTGCAGTAGACTATAATAAGGATGGTAAATTAGATTTATTTGTTTCTGGCCGGGTTGACCCAGGTAGTTACCCTAAACCTGTTTCGAGTTTCATTTTGCGTAATGACACTAAAGACGGACAGGTTAAGTTTACCGATGTTACTGCATCAGTTGCGAAAGACCTGAATAAAATAGGTATGGTTTGCGACGCAGTATTTACTGATTTTGATGGCGATGGCTGGCCCGACCTGATTATGGCGGGTGAATGGATGCCTGTTACCTTCCTGAAAAATGACCATGGTGTATTTAAAAATGTGACAGCTACCTCAGGTGTTGCAAACCAATTGGGTTGGTGGAACACGATTGTAGCGGGTGACTTTGAACATAACGGTCGTATCGATTATATTGTTGGTAATACTGGGTTAAATACCTTTTATAAAGCAAGCGATCAGTACCCGGTATTTATTACCGCAAAAGACTTTGATAATAATGGCAGCTATGATGCCTTCCCTTCAGTATTCCTAAAGGATCAGGACGGTAAAATGAAGGAATTTCCGGCGAATATGCGGGATGATGTCATTAAACAGATGCTGATTACACGGGTTAAGTATCAGAATTATAAATTGTTTGCCACGGCAACGATGGATGACTATTTGCCGGCAGCTATGCGAAAAGGTGCACAACGGCTGAAAGTGAATAATTTGGCATCCGTTTACCTGCGGAATGAAGGCAATGGCAAGTTTAAGATGATACCTTTACCGCTTCAGGCGCAAATATCGCAGTTATGTGGCATGGTGGTAGATGATTTTGATGGGGATGGAAATTTGGACGTGATCATCAATGGCAATGATTATGGTACCGATGTTACAACCGGGCGTTACGATGCCTTTAACGGCTTGATGCTGAAAGGGGATGGCAAAGGGGGATTTTTGCCGCAAACTATCCTGCAAAGCGGTATTTATATACCTGGTAATGGCAAAGCACTGGTTAAGGTATTGAGTGCTAAAGGCAACTACCTGCTTGCTGCCAGCCAAAACCGCGATGCTTTAAAGATATTTGAATTGAACAAAGGAACCAGCCTGGTAAAAATACAACCGAACGATGCTTTCGCTATGATAAAGTACAAGAACGGAAAAATCACCAAACAAGAGTTTTATTTTGGTGATTCGTTTTTGTCACAATCAGGGCGTTATATAAATATTGATGGGAATATAGCCGCAATATCAGTTACCGATAACAGCGGCCATACCCGGGATATAACAATTAAATAACCTATAACCATGAAGTACTTTAAAATCATCATTGCAGTTGCTTTGCTGTCTGGCATCGCCTCGTGCAAGCACCAAGGCGCTTTACCCGCAGATGCCGACGTGTTGAATGCCAACGAAGATGCCCTTACTCATGTAATTATTTACGATGTTTTTACACCGCCGGTCGCGAGTCGTATATACGCTTATACCAGCCTGGCAAGCTACGAGGCAATGAAATATGCTGACCCGAAATACAACTCTCTGACTGCGCAGTTAAAAGGCTTTGCGCCTATGCCGCAACCGGTAGCCGGCAAGAGTTATAATTTTGCCTTGGCCGCTACCAAAGCATTTTTTACTGTTGCTCATAAAGTAACCTTTTCAGTTGATACGCTGAACAAATACGAGAATTTAGTATACAGCAGCTATAAGAATTCACTGGACGATTCAACTTATATCCGTTCGATAGATCTTGGACAACGTATCGGTGAAACTGTGTCGACCCGTGCAATGAAAGATAACTATCCGCAAACCCGCGGCAAACCGAAATATATTGGCCTTAATGTACCGGGCAAATGGCGACCAACTCCACCTGATTATATGGATGGAGTTGAGTTTTGCTGGGGACAGATGCATACATTGCTGATCGATTCCTCGACTATTTTTATGCCGGGCCCGCCGCCTCCCTACAGCGATGACACGTCGAGTGTATTTTTTAAAGGCGCTAAAGCAGTTTATGACCTAAATAAACACCTTACTAAAACACAGGATACAATTGCCAGGTATTGGGACGACAATCCGTTCGTAGTTGTTCATAACGGTCATATGATGTTTGCGGATAAAAAGATCACGCCTGGTGGACATTGGATCGGTATTACTACTATTGCTTGCCGTCAAACACACGCTGATGGTATAAAAACTGCGCAAGCTTATGCTTTAACATCTATTGCCCTGTTTGAAAGTTTTATTACCTGTTGGGAAGTAAAATACAAGTATGCGTATGTTCGGCCTGTGACGGTAATAAACGATAAAATTGAAAAAAATTGGCTTCCTTTATTGCAAACCCCGCCATTTCCGGAATATACCGCCGGACATAGCACGATCAGTGCTGCATCAGCAACCGTATTAACCCATGAGTTTGGCGATAACTTTGCATTCCGCGATACCAGCGATTTGAAGTATATAGGATTGCAACGCGATTTTAAATCGTTCAAAAAAGCAGCTGAAGAGACCGCAATTAGCCGGTTTTATGGAGGAATACATTTCCTGAATAGCAGCCTAACCGGTGCCAATCAGGGTAACCAGGTGGGTGAATTGATCTGGCAGCGTTTAAAACTTACCAAATAATAAACTGATTGAAGATGAGTCATAGAAATACGGGCCTATACGCCTTTTTTGCAATTATATTTTTTACAATTCTTAGCACCAGCATGTTACTGAGCGGATGCAAAAGTAATAGTGTTTTCCAATCTACTGGAGATACAATAGCGGATGGAAAAGTTTTGGTTCAAAAATATTGTACCAAATGCCACGAAGAGGTGGACCCAAAACTTCTGACAAAAGATGTATGGAATTTTCATACGCTTCCAACAATGTCGCGCTACCTGGGTTTGTCTACTTTCAGCCAGACCAATTATTATAAGAAGCCAACAGACACTGGCGGAGTGTCGCTGGATGAATGGCTGATCATCAGAACCTATTTCAATAAACTGGCCCCGAACGAGTTGCCAGCTATCAAAGAACCCCAGCCCTTGCTGAATGATTGGGCTGGTTTTACATTACGTAAACCTCAGGCGGCAGATAAAGTAGTACATACTTCGTTGGTCGCTTTCGATTCGATAAATAGTAAGTTATACACGAGCGATCTTGTGAGCACTAAATTGACGGAATGGGATGCTAACCTTAAACCGCATGCTGTTGCTGATTTGCCTTCTGCACCGGTGGATGCCATCTTTTCTAAAGGGGTAAACGGGCAAAATGAAGGTGTTTTCTCTTGTATCGGGCAGATCATCCCGATGGATTTCCCTAATGGGAAGGTCGTGAACCTTAATCTTGATGGTAAAAATGCTGTCAATAAACCTTCCATTATTCAGGAGGACCTTGGCAGACCCGTTCAAACGCTGGCTGGTGATTTTAATAAAGACGGGTTAACTGACTACGTAATACTTGCGCAGGGGCATTTTGTAGGCGGTGTTTACCTGATGAAGCAAAAATCAGATCACTCTTTTATACAATCGAATATTTCGGATAAACCAGGTGCTGTGCAGGCTATCGCGGGCGATTTTAATCAGGATGGCTGGCTTGATCTGATGGTATTATATGGTTCGGGTGAAGAAGGACTGTGGCTATATACCAATGATCATAAAGGTGGTTTTACCGGCAGGAGCCTGATTAATTTTCCGGCTGTAAATGGTTCATCCAGCTTCCAGCTGGCTGATATCAATCATGATGGGAAGCTTGATTTGATCTATACCTGCGGCTATAATTACAAGGATTCGCGAATTTTAAAACCTTACCATGGCTTGTATGTATTTACTAACCAGGGCGACTGGAGTTTCAAACAGTCATACTACTATCCGATAAATGGTACTACAAAAGCTATTGCAGCCGATTTTGATGGCGACGGCGACCTTGACATAGCAACAATTTCATTTTTCGCTGACCTGAAGGGTAATCCTGCCGAAAGTTTTATTTATTTTGAACAGGACAAGCCTTTGAGTTTTAAACCCCATGCTATTCCCATCAGCAAATATGGCCATTGGATGAATATGACCGTTGCCGACGTGAACCACGATGGTAAACCTGATATTATTTTAGGCAATTACGCTGACGGTTTGCTGATACAGGACGGGCTAAAACCTTTCTGGGATCAGCATTTGCCCTTTGTGATATTGGAAAACCATACCCAAAAATAGCAGTTAGGCATGGGTTTAGTGTGCCGTTAAACGCTTAGTATTATTGAATTTTAACCAGTTCAATACCTTTTGAGCTTCTTCGGGGTAAACTGTGATATGATGGGTATGCACCAGTGCCCCTGACGTTCCGGCTATGATCAATTTGGAGGAAACGGAGGGCATATGACAGGAAATGCAATTTTGACTTAACTGCGATGAATTCAGTTGATTTGTGAGTTTGCACTTATTACTCGTTGTGTGACAAGTCAAACATTTAGAAGCGAATAGCAGCGTATTATCTCTTTGGGTTTGGTGAGTATCATGGCATGAAGCGCAACTCATACTGCTGTTGATATAGCATTTACTGCTCTGTAATAAAGCAGTCTGATCGCCATGCACATCAATAGATTTATAGTTTGCAGATAAATTAGACGGCACGATCCGCATAAACTTATCCAGGGTATCACCCGGTTTAAACAGGTAAGTAGCTTTAATCATTACATTATTAGCTCCGGAATGACAAACGGCGCACATGTTAACTTTTTGTTCGCGGGTAAGTGATTTATAAGTTGCAATGTTGCGGGCCTCTTTTACCGCGGGGTTTTCTGTCTGGAATTTGACATGTTCAGCCGCCGGGCCATGACAACGTTCGCAATCAATCGGGTAAATGATGCTGTCTTTTGCAAAACCTTCGGGATTTGAAGAAAATATCGGCAACACACCTTTTTGCGATTTGGCAAATGACATGTGACAACCAAGGCACTGTGAAGTAATCATCCGCTCGTAGTCGGGCTCGTTGCTTTGATAGCCCGGACTGTTGATCCATTGATGAGCATTCGCTACATAAGATATCGGTAACTGAAAAAGTTCATTTGCATACCAATAGGCATAGGATTGGCCTTTCACGCTTCCAAAAAAATATCAAATCGTCCCGATTGCACAACTTTACCATCCCGGTAGGTAACCTGGTAAAGACCGCTCTTACGTTTCTCCATTTTTACCCGGGTATGTGGATCGAAGATTTGTTCGTTTTTTTTTGACGCAAAACTTCCCTGGACAGTATTAATACCTGCTGGCCCTGATGATAAGAAATGTGCAGTATGAACGTAGGAGCTATAAATGTTTTTGTGGCAATTGACGCATGTAGCCGAGCCCGCGTAAGTTTCACCCCGGGGATCTTCACTTTTTTTAGATGAAAGGCATTGTGTAAAAACGAGGATAAAAGGTATCAAAATTATTAAACCCAGTCTGAACAGTTTTTTGATCGGCATACAGTAAAACTTTCCTTGTTCAGGAAAAAATAATTCCTCTTTTTAATGTACTTTAAATATTATCTGCAAGTAAATCATTTGACAGGCAATTGTTTGAAACGATCGACGGACAGATGATATACGTAGATGAAAAGCCATCGGATGTTAACTATTCCAGCTTAATTGATACTTTCGGGCATCGTTGATCAGTGACCGATGGCTAAAATACTTTAAACTTGAGGGCCCTTCGTCTGCAGCTTGTAAATTGAACGTAACAAGCTTATTACGCTTTCAGAAATAGCTCATATGATCGCGAAAGGCAGTTTTGGGATGGAAAAGGAAACGTAAAATATGCGTTAGGAACTGAATAGGTTATATACCAAAATCGTATGATAAAAAGGTAAATTAGTACAGTTTCCGCTAAGCATTTGTTCAGTAGTTTTACTAACCAATTTATACTAATGAAAAAGATTTATTACCTGGCAGCCATATTGCTGCTTACCCGGTTCGTTTTCAGTCAAACCTTGTACGCCCAAAGTGCAGGTATCAGGCAAGTTAAATTAACGGATTTCGATCTCCAGTCGTCATCCCTGATCAAAGAAAATGGCGAGGCCATTTCATTAGCAACATACCATTCCGGAGTGTACTGGTTTCCTGTTAAAGTGCCTACTACAGTTCTAAGGGGCTTGGTCGCAAACCATATTTACCCCAATCCCTATCTGGGCCTGAATAACATGCAGATCCCCGATGCGTCAGACCAGTTTAATAAGGAATATAACCTTGAACAATACAGCTACCTGCCGAATGATCCAAATCCATGGAAAAAGCCCTATTGGTATCGTACTTCCTTTAAAGTACCCGCAGGCGACCGGGGTAAGCATTTTCAGCTCCTGTTCAAAGGGATTAACTACCGTGCAGCAGTTTGGCTAAACGGCAAACAAATAGCTGATTCGACGCAGCTGGTTGGTATGTTTGCCGAATACAACCTGGATGTTAGCGGTCAAATCAAACCTGGTGCCGAAAATATCCTGGCGGTAAAAATTTATCCTCTTGACTATCCCGGGTACCCGGCAAAAGAACAATTGCAGGCACTCGGCCCATTTTTTGAAAATGGAGGCCCTACAGGCGATATTGGTAAAAACGTAACCATGCTTTGCTCGGTCGGTTGGGATTGGATACCACCGGTGCGCGACAGAAATATTGGGATATGGCAGCCGGTTTACCTCCGCACAACTGGCGCAGTAACTATTGGCCGTCCGAAATTAGTAACTGATCTGCCAAAGCTGCCAGATACAAGCCTCGCGAAATTGTCGCTCCAACTCTCCCTAAGTAATAGCAGTAACGCGGTTCAAAAAGGAAAACTGACCGTTAGCATTAGCCCCGAAAATTTTAAGGGAACTGCTATTCAATTTTCAAAAGATGCTGAAATAAACGCGAATGCAGTTGCTCAACTTGATTTAACTGCCGACCAGGTAAGTGCGCTGTTAATTCATCAGCCGCATTTATGGTGGCCAAATAATTATGGCCGCCCTGATCTTTATCGCATTCGTTTACAATATAGTACTGCCGGAGTTATTCAGGATGACACATCTTTTGTGTTTGGCATACGCACCGTTGGCTCAAAGGCTACTATGGTTAACGGCTTCCTGCGCCGCGAATTTTTCGTGAATGGCAAACGCGTTCACTTGAACGGAGGGGCATGGGTGCCCGATATGCTGGTCGATCGCGATTCGGCGAGGTACGATTATGAGTTGCACCTTTGCAGAAATGCCAATGTTAACCTGGTCCGTATCTGGGGCGGTGGTGTTACACCACCGGATGCATTTTGGAATGCTGCCGACCGGTATGGCCTGATGGTATGGTCGGATTTTTGGGTAACAGGCGATACCCAGGGCGAGTTTAAAGGTTCGCCGGATTGGCCGCTGGAGGGTAGTGTATTTATTAAAAATGTACTGAGCACTATTTATCGAATCCGAAACCACCCTTCTCTGCTGGTTTGGACCGGAGGAAATGAAGGTCATGCCCGCGAGGAGTTGTACAATGCAATGCGCGATAATGTGATCAACCTGGATGGTACAAGGCCATTTATTCCGAGTTCATCAGGTTTTGCTAAACTGCCCCAGGGGTGGAAAGGGTCGTACCCCGATAATCAGGCGTCTGGTGTTTATAGTGGCGGGCCTTATGCCTGGCGCGATCCGAAAGTATATTATCAATTGGCTGATGCCGGTCGCGATTGGGTGTTTAAAGATGAGACCGGAATACCTTCGCAGCCCCCGTATACTACTTTGCCGCGTGTTATTACCAATTTGGTTTGGGATACCAGGCTGCCATTTCCGCTCAATAACTCGTGGGGATACCACGATGCGGCCACCGGGGCCGCCCGCTATGATGATTATATTAATGAAATGGTAAAGCGTTATGGTCAGCCAACTACTATGGAGAATTATAGCGACAAAATGCAGTTAATGAACTACTCCGGGTACCAGGGTATATTTGAAGCAGCCGGACATAAATTGAATGAAACGGGTGGTGTAATGCTCTGGAAATTAAATGCTGCCCTACCAAGTGTAGTTTGGCAGATTTACGATTGGTATCTGGAGCCCAATGCTGGTTATTATGCACTGCAGAATGCCTGCGAACCCTTGCATATTCAGCTTAACCTTGACGATTCTGCGGCAACTGTGATCAACAGGCAACACCATGTCACCGGCAAACTTTTTGCAAACGCAGCGATTTATAGCATGGATAGCAAATTGCTGCAAAAAGTGAAGGTTGCCAACATTACGCTCGACTCATCTGGAACAAAAGAAGTTGTACCGCTAAAAGCTGTCCTGAAGAACATAAAAGAGCCAGTTTTAGTAGTGCTTGAACTTGATAATGCTGCTGGTAAAGTTATATCACGTAATAGCTATTCGTCTTCGCCTGGAAACGACTTTACCGCGTTAAATAGTTTGCCGAATGCCAGGTTGAAAACAAGGGTACTGAAAACTGAAAAGAATTATAGCGAAAGTAAGTGGACTGTTGAAATAACCAATACTTCTGATAAACTTGCATTTTTTGTTCGCCCCCAATTGATTGCAGCCGGTGACGAGGTAATGCCGTCTTTTTGGTCGGCCAGCTATTTTACCCTGGTGCCAGGTGAGCATATCGTGCTTTCAGTAAGTGCCCCCAATGCTAAATTGGGCAATTCAAAACCCGATATTAAAATATCAGCATGGAATGTTAAGCCAAATACAGTGAACCTTGCAGCAACAACAAAATAATTAAGATGCAATCGCTCAAAAGCAAGAACCCTGTTCACGCAGGGTTTTTGCTTTTAGGGGATACAAAGATTAATCTGGTCTGTTACCTTTGTTGCAATTTCAGATGGAAAAAACGGGAATCATAATTATTGGTGCAGGTGCTTCTGGTTTGATGGCAGCTTATGTGCTTTCGCGCAAAGGAAGAAAAGTGGTGATACTGGAAGGGCGAAATCGGATAGGCGGCAGGATACACACACTTGAGCGTGGCTTATTTTCATCAGCAGTTGAATTGGGTGCCGAATTTATCCACGGCAATCTGCCTTTAACATTGAGATTGTTGAAGGAAGCAGGAATTAGCAATTACCCTTCAAGAGGCGAAATGTGGCAAGCCTACAATGGAGAACTTGGCAGGCGCTCCTGGAATATGCCTGAATGGGACGAGTTAATGGTGGCTCTTGACCGGTTAAAGGAGGATATCAGTATAGCTGAATTTTTAGCGGAAAATTTTGGTGAAGACAAATATGCTCTTTTACGTGCATCAGTGATAAGTTTTGTTGCTGGTTACGATACAGCAGATCCCAAAATAGCCAGCACTTTTGCGCTTCGAACCGAATGGCAACAAGATGATGAGGCAGACCAGCATCGAATTACTGGCGGTTATGGCCAACTTATTGACTACCTGGAAATGCAATGCAAAGTAAATGGGGTTGAAATCCTGCTAAACGCGACAGCAAAGCTGGTAGCGTGGAATAACAACCAGGTACAGATCACTCTCTGGAATGGCGAATGCTATTTAGCTGATGCAGCAATCATAGCTGTTCCGCTCGGGGTATTAAAGGCAGAAGCTACTGAACCGGCAGCCCTGGTTTTTAAGCCATCACCCACCGAACATCAAAAAGCAATACGGCAGATGGGCTACGGCGCTATTATAAAAATTTTGCTGCAATTCGAAACCCCCTTTTGGGTCAGTAGCGATGCCTCAGCTATTGGCTTTGTATTATCTGATGAATCCATTCCTTCCTGGTGGACCCAATACCCGGTTCCTTCAAACTTACTAACCGGTTGGCTGGGCGGCTTACCTGCCGAAATAAAGAAAGAGCTAAGTGAATTTGAACTACTGGAACTGGCCATCCAATCATTGGCAAATATTTTCAATCGCAACGAAAATGAGCTGCGCCGGGAATTGCTCGCCTTTAAGGTAGTAAACTGGACGACCGACCCTTTTGCTTTAGGTTCCTATGCTTACGATACCGTTGAATCCCATGATGCACGCTTAGTACTCCGGCAACCAGTTGCTAATAAGCTATTTTTCGCGGGTGAGTATTTGTATGAAGGACCAGCTATCGGTACAGTTGAAGCAGCGCTGTCAAGCGGCAAAGCTGTTGCCGAACAACTCATTAATTTCATTGCGTAGGTTGCCAATAATTACCGGAAAGGATGATCATGTTCATTAATTTGATGCTATTGTCGTAATAATCGTAATCTTTTAGTTTGAAATTTACCAGGTAATCCCAAACGGCATTCAACCATTTTTGGTTTTTTTGATCGACTGAAGCCGAAACCGCAAAGGGGCCGATAAAGCTCAATGCTTCAAAGTAACGACCTTTGATATCGTCACCGTTTAGGGTGTAGCCTGCCGAGATATTATCTGGTTTTCCACGGGTAGTTTCACGTATCCAATGATTGATCCTATCGTTGATTTTCTTTGCCCTTGGGTCGCCATTGAGAAGGAAATCTGTTGCAATTCGCCAGGGGACGCGGCATGCATTATAATTATAAAAGCCATCATACCGCGATTCTAAAAAATACGATGGAGCAGGTTTGGCCTTTTTTTGAATGTTTACAATAAAATCGGGGATAAGTCCGGCTTCTTTACTGTAGCTATTTTCGAGGGCATTAAATAATTTGTAATTAGCCTCAATCACTTTTCCCCATCTTGAGTCGCCGGTGGCTTTTTCGAAGGCTTTGAAATGGGCAGGCATAAAATCAGAGGCACGCATATCATAATAGTCTTTGCTGTCGTATTCTACAGCATCGCTCAAAATAATCGAAAAGGTTTTTTGATTTATTTCGTAGGCCATTATAGTTTTTATTAGTCGCCTTGCTTCATTAATGTAGTTAATCGGGCCTTTACTGCCCCATTGTTTATGGGCAAGTAACAACGAATAAGCAATATCCATATCACCGTCTGTTGCCGAGCTGGGGTCGATACTGTTGCAGCTTTTATCCTGAGCCCAGGCCATCAAACCGTGTTTGTTCCGGTGGTCATCGTAAAATTTGTATAAACCATCGTAAGTGTCTTTAGCTGAATAGTCGGCACCGGCCATCAGAACAGTAATAACCATCCCGTAACCCTGTCCTTCCGACACACACTGTTTTCTGCCTTTCCCCTCAAACGATACATACAATCTTCCGGGTCTGCAGCCTGTTTTAATGTATCGGGTCTTCCATTGACGGTAAAAGTTGAGCGTTAGCTCATCGAGACTGTTTTGCGATAGTTGGTTGGGTTTAATACAAGAACGGGCGTAAACTACGTGTTGCGGAAATGGGCGCATAGCCTTTTGCCCATATAACAGTGACGCAAAAAAGGTAAAACAACAACAAACAACCATTTGGATACGCATAACACCGAAGTTATCAATTGCTCTTGAATTTGTCAGATTTTTAAGAGTCGCATCGATTTTTTTATTGGGGCATTTGATAGTGGACAGCAACTTCAGGTTTAATACCTTTGATTTTAATTCTACTGAGCCGTTTGTTCGGCAGGGTTATTTTAATGTTCTGAAAGATAACAGGGTGTTAAAGGGCGACTATTTTAATATCTTTGATATTCCGGAATATGAAATTCAAATGATTGCAATTTTTTGTTCGTAACAGTGATAATACTTTTTTGCTGGATATTAAAAGAGATATAATTATAATTTTGTCGTGTCAAAAATACACAATATGCCAAAACAGCTTTTTAGGTTCTTTTTATTGGTAATTTTCTTTTTTAATATTGTTAACGATGCAATAAGCCAACAAAAAGTTTTAACCATAAAAGATGCGGAACAACTAGCCCTGGCCAATTATAGTTCTATCAAGGCCAAGGCTAACCAGTTGAATGCTTCAAAGGCCAACCTCGCCGAAACCAAATCGGAATATGTGCCCGACTTTAGCTTATCCGCACAACAAGATTACGGAACAATAAATGGTCAAAATGGCCCACTTTACGGGTATAAAGGTTTAAGTGTCGCTTCTGCCGGCCCGCCGCTTGCTAACCAAAACTGGAATGCCGCATTTGGTTCATTATACCTGGCAAACGTCAACTGGGATTTTTTCGCATTTGGTCGTTCGGTTGAAAAAATTAAAGTTCAAAGCAGGCTGGTTGCGCAAAATGAAAGCGACCTTACACAAGAACAGTTTCAGCACCAGGTTAGGGTAGCAGCAGCTTACCTCGATCTGCTGGCCGCTCAGCAATTGGCACGGGCGCAGCTGGATAACCTCGATCGCAGTATTGATCTGCAAAAGGTAGTTGTTGCACGCGTAAAGAATGGGCTGAATCCCGGAGTCGATTCTTCATTGGCCAATGCCGGGGTTTCTAACGCCCGTATCGCTTTAACTACAGCGCAACAAACGGTGCTCGATCAAAGTAGCCAGTTGGCCCAATATTTAGGTATCACACCTCAAAGTTTTTTACTTGATAGCGTGTTTATTACCAAAGCACCAGAAAATGCTTATAAAGCACCTGCGCTAAGTGCATCAGGGCATCCGATATTGCAATTTTACAGCAATCGAATCGCGGTAAGCGACGAACAATCTAAATACCTCAAAACCCTTGCCTATCCTACATTTACCTTGTTTGGTGTTTATCAAGGCAGGGGCTCTGGCTTTAGCGCCGGATATGGAAGTAATCTGAGTGCCTATACAAGTAGTTATGGAAGTGGTGCGGATCCAACCCGCTTTAATTATTTGTTGGGTGTCGGCCTGGTCTGGAATCTGACGACTCCTCTTCGGGTACATAATCTGGTTAAATCACAGCAATTCACATCCGAACAATATAAGAACGAATACGACCTCGTTGATCAGCAATTACGCAATCAGCAAAATTTGGCTGAGAGCCGCATTGCAAGTGCCCTTAAAAATTACCATGAAGTACCAATTGAAGTAAAAGCCGCGTCGGATGCCTACGTTCAGAAATCGGCGTTGTATAAAAATGGATTAGCCAATATTGTCGACCTGACACAGGCGCTTTATACGCTCAACAGGGCAGAGGTTGACCGTGACATTGCCAATAATAACGTTTGGCAGGCAGTACTTTATAAAGCAGCTGCAACGGGTGATTTTGGGGTATTTATCAATAATTTTTAAAAGAATTAAAATCGAATAAATGGGATTAATAAAAGGAGCACTGCGTAGACCCATCACTATTCTGGTGATCGTAGCCGGGTTGTTTTTTGCCGGCATCTTTGCGGTAGAAAATATTAAGATCGATATCTTCCCAGAACTTAACCTGCCTGTGATCTACATTTCGCACCCATATGGCGGCTTTACGCCTAACCAGATGGAGGCTTACTTTGGCAAGCAATATGTTAATCTATTGCTGTACGTTTCGGGTGTAAAAAGTATTGAAACCCGAAATATATCAGGTTTAACGCTGACTAAGCTTACTTTTTATGAAGGAACTAATATGGCCCAGGCCGCCGCGGAGGTTACCGGCTATACTAACAGAGCTCAGGCAATTTTCCCGCCCGGGTCGCAGCCACCTTTTATACTTCGTTTTGATGCTTCAACTTTGCCTGTCGGGCAATTAGTTTTGACCAGTCCCAAGAGGTCGAATAATGAATTGCTGGATTTAGCAAACGTTTATGTCCGCTCCCAATTTACGTCGATACCTGGGCTGGTTTCTCCTGCTCCTTTTGGGGGTAATGTGCGCACAGTAGTTATAAAAGCCGATCCTGAATTGATGCGGGCCCATAATATTACTCCCGATCAATTAGTTTTGGCCATAAAAGATAATAATCAAAATACACCGGCCGGTAACGTTCGAATCGGGGATATCAATTATTTAACACCCAGCAATACCACCCTAACCAGGATTAGTGATTTCAGCGATATTCCCTTATTTAAAAATGGGGTGCAAACTGTTTTTATTCACGATGTTGCTTCGGTTGAAGACGGCTCGGATATTCCGGGAAGTTATGCGTTGGTAAATGGCAAACGTTCGGTTTATTTGCCCATCACCAAATCGTCTGGCGCCTCAACCTGGGATGTCGTTCAAAGTTTAAAGAAAGCCATGCCAAGGTTTCAATCAGTATTACCTGATGACGTAAAACTGTCCTATGTTTTTGACCAATCGGTCTATGTAATTAATGCCGTAAAAAGCCTTGCCGAAGAGGGCGCAATCGGTGCCGTTCTTACCGGTTTAATGGTATTACTTTTCCTCGGCGACAGGAGAGGGGCTCTCATCGTGATTTTGACGATACCTACTTGTATCATTTCCGGTATATTTTTTCTTTGGTTATTTCATCAAACCATTAATATTATGACGCTGAGCGGCCTTGCCCTTGCTATTGGTATTTTGGTTGATGAATCGACAGTAACAATAGAGAACATTCACCAACATTTTGATATGGGCAAACCCAAGGCCCTGGCGATTTGGGATGCATGTAAAGAAATTGCCTTTCCTAAATTGCTGATCCTGTTCTGTATTCTGGCGGTATTTGCACCTGCATTTACAATGGCCGGTATTCCCGGGGCTTTGTTTTTACCATTATCACTGGCCATCGGCTTTTCTATGGTCACTTCTTATTTGCTTGCGCAAACCTTCGTTCCGGTAATGGCAAATTGGATCATGGTCAATAAACATGAGGATAAAAGTCACGCGGATGGGTTCGCATTGGAAGACGAGGGAACTGCATTTGAGCAAAAAGAACTTGCTGTAAAAAATGCTATCGAGGGCGGAAAAGATCATAAACTTACCCGTTTTGATCGTTTCAGGATACAGTTTTTAGGTTGGATAGACTGGATGATGCCTCAGCGGAAACTATGGGTAAGCTTATATGCTATCTCAGCACTGGGGTTAGCCTTCCTGATGTTTATTTTCATCGGTCGCGATGTATTGCCAAAAGTTAACTCCGGAACTTTCCAGGTTCGTTTACGGGCGCCTGACGGTACACGTTTTGAGCGTACCGAATTGATTACCCTTGATGCGATACACCAGCTCGAAAAGCTGGTGGGCAGAGGAAATATCGAAGTGACTTCTGCCATGGTTGGGCAGCATCCAGGCCAGTTCTCCACCAGTCCTATTTACCTGTTCATGGCCGGGCCGCAGGAAGCGGTGTTGCAGGTGAACCTGCGAGAAAGCTATCATGTAGATCTGGATGACCTGAAAGAGCGTTTGCGGACTGCGATGCGGAAGATTCAGCCATCTGTCAAACTTTCATTTGAACCGATAGAGCTAACAGATAAAATATTGAGCCAGGGATCGCCAACTCCGATAGAGGTAGCAGTGGTTAGTAAAAATAAGCCACAGAACGTTATTTATGCCCTCAAGGTGGTTGATCGGCTCAAAAAAATAGGCTATTTGCGCGATGTGCAAATTGGCCAGTCTTATAAATACCCATCAATTGACATCGATATCGATCGGTTGCGTGCTGCGCAGCTGGGCCTGAGTATGACTGATATCTCACGTTCGTTAATTGCAGCTACTTCCTCATCCCGCTATACTGAAAAAAATGTGTGGCTCGACCAGAAAGCCGGTCTTTCCTATAACGTTCAGGTTGAAGTTCCCGAATACCTGATGACAAGTTTTAATGATATTCGCAATATTCCGGTTAGTCCTAATCAATCGCGACCTGTATTGAACGACGTGGCTTCTATTAAAACTGACACTACTTATGGTGAGAACGATAACCTTGGCCCTTTGCCAATGCTAACTGTTACGGCTAACCTGAACAAAATGGACCTGGGGTCGGCTACGAAAGACGTCAATAAAGCATTGCTTGACCTGGGTAAATTACCCCGGGGTCTTACCGTGCAAACACGTGGTATCAGTACTACACTTACAGATACGCTAAATAGTCTTGGTTTAGGCCTGGTTATAGCTGTTCTTGTCATTTATTTGATGCTAACTGCCAATTTCCAATCGTTTAAATTGGCATTTGTTGTGTTATTTACCGTGCCGGCGGTATTAGCCGGGTCAATGGGATTGGTAATGTTTACAGGCGCCACACTCAACCTGCAATCCTATATGGGGATGATCATGTCAGTTGGCGTGTCAATTTCCAACGCCGTATTGCTTATCACCAACGCCGAAGAACTGCGCAAACATAACGGCGATGCGCTCCGGTCGGCCCGTGAGGCTGTCGCACTGCGGTTACGTCCGATTTTAATGACCAGCCTTGCTATGATCGTTGGGATGATTCCTATGGCCTCGGGCCTGGGTGAAGGCGGCGATCAAACGTCCCCCCTGGGCAGGGCAGTAATCGGAGGGCTATTGGCGTCAACTTTCGCCGCCGTGCTCATCCTACCGCAGGTATTTGCCTGGGTACAGGGTAATACAAGTACCGTATCTGTTTCATTGGATCCAGAAGATATAGAAAGTAAATTTTATGTTCCAGCACATCATCATGAACATGTTCAAAAATAAATATACGCTAGCCATTATATTCCTTGCCCTGGCTGGATTAAGCGCCTGCTCGGATAAGAAGGAAAAGGAAGAGATAGCACAGACTGAAAAGCAGGAAGCCGCGTTGGATACGCCAAGTGTGGAATTGGTTACTGCTGCCAAAGGCAAGCTTAGTCCTGCTATTTCTGTGCCGGGCGAACTGATCCCTTATCAGCAGGTTGATCTTTATGCGAAGATCAACAGCTATGTGAAAAAGTTATATGCTGATATAGGTTCCCAGGTACATACCGGCGACTTGCTGGCTACTCTTGAAGCACCGGAGATCAATTCGCAGATAGCGGCGCTTCAATCCCGTATTAAACAACAAGAGGCTGTATTTATCGCGAGTAAAGCTACTTATGATCGTTTGTTAAATACCAGCAAAACACCCGGTACCGTATCAGATAATGACCTGGAACTGGCCGCAGCGAAAAAGAACTCGGACTTGGCTAATGTTGATGCAGCAAAATCTGACTACAAAGCTGCTACTGCTAACCTGGATTACCTGCAGATCAGGGCTCCGTTTGATGGTGTAGTTACCGCACGCAACGTGAATCTTGGGGCATATGTTGGACCCGGCCAGGGTGGGGCGGTACCTATGTTTGTCATACAAGATCAGCAAAGAATGCGACTGGTGATCTCGGTACCAGAACTATATACCGGCGGCCTAAGCAGTAAAAGCGAAGTAACTTTTACGGTGAGATCCTTATCAGCAGAAAAATTCAAAGCGCAGGTAAAACGATTAGCTGGTGCGCTTGATGAAAAGTTAAGAGCCGAACGTCTGGAAATGGATGTATATAACAAGGACAGGAAATTACTTCCGGGTATGTATGCTGATGTAAATATTCCTGTACCATCGCGGGATAGTTCGATTGTTTTACCGAAAACGGCTGTCGTGACATCAACCGAAAAAGTATTTGTGATAAGGGTGACCAACAATAAAGCTGAATGGGTAAATGTTAAAAAGGGTGCTACATCAAATGATTATATGGAGGTATCTGGCGACCTTAAATCCGGCGATCAAATTATTAAAATTGCTTCCGACGAGATTCGTAACGGGTCAAATGTTAGGGTGAAGGTTTCTGCCAAAGCTGATCAAAAATAAACACATACTGCTAATTAAAAAGTCGCAATTTCCACCAATATTGATTGCCTGAAGCAATTCTAGCTATCCTGACCATGGTATAAAGCTTTCTATTATTCTCATATTGAGCGTTTGGTTGTTCTTTATACTTGGAGCGCAATTGCAATTCTGCTTAATTATTTATCAGATCCGAAATAATTTATCTGTTAAAACAGCCTGTTTTTTCGAGCTTCTGGAATATTTTCTATTGCCGGTTAACTGGTTGACACTGATTCTACAAAGTAAAAAAGTTCAATAAGTTTTATCTAAACTTGATTATTTTATAGAAAATCACGTTCTTTCATCTACTTAACTCTCTTATTCATCAATGTTTGGCAAAAACCGAGTCGATATAATTAGTATTATTCAAACTCTGGCGTTGTGCATTTCGATAGCAGCAATATGGTATGCATACATACGATGGATGGTGATAGTGCGCAAAAAGGCAAAGCAGGAATTGCTGGTTTTAAAGGAGCAATTTGAAGCTGCTAATCTTGAAATCAAAAATATACTCTCTTTTGAAAACTATTTCTCATTTCGAAATGAGCAGCTTTTTATAGCAAATCAACTTGAACTTCGACATAACGTTCCTTCAGGATTTGATAGCGTTGGACTACAAGAAGACTTAGTCGAGGCTATCGCTCACTTTATCCAAACCTATGATGATATTAAAAGTATTAGAAAGAAATACAATGAAGATTTCGTGAAATTGGAAGCAGAAAAATTTTCTGACTTTTTCAGCTCGCTTGAGGAATATCCATTGTCTTCAGATCAGATTGAAGCTATTATTCGGGATGAAGACAACAATTTGGTTTTAGCAGGAGCTGGGACAGGGAAAACAACAACAATTTCAGCCAAAGTCGCTTACCTTTTAAAAAAAGGATTAGCTAGGCCTGAAGAACTTTTAATTATTTCTTTTACCAATAATGCAGTAAAGGAATTGTATGCGCGCTGCCTGAGCTTTTGTCGTGAAATTCCAAATGCGGAAAAACTGACTGCACTAACTTTCAACAGTTTCGGATATTTGGTTTGCCGTAAATGCACTTCAGAAGAATTACATCTTGCATTCAAAGGAGAAGAGAAAAAAGCAAAAATATTTCTGCAGCAAACCTTTAACCGTCTTTTTATAGGAGATTTAGAATTTCAAAAGAATGCAACTAATTTCCTGGCCTTTTTCAATAGACCGGAAAGAGACGAGTTTTTATTTCAAACAAAGGACGAGTATATCAAAAATGAAGAGAGTTTCAAGAATGTAACCCTTGACGGAAATAAAATGAAAAGCAAGGAGGAAATGGAGATTGGCAATTTCTTTTGCCTGCATAGCATCAAATATGAATACGAAAAGCATTATCCTCTTCAGCCGGAAGATCGTTCAGCTGATAATGCTTCCTACTATCCTGATTTTTATTTAACTGATTATAACATTTGGCTAGAACACTATGGGATAGATAGGAATGGTGATGTGCCACCCTGGTTTAATATTAAACATGGCTACAGTTCTGCCAAAGATTATTACCATGCTTTGATTGTATGGAAGGAAAACATTCACCGCAAGTATAATACGAAGCTAATTAAAACATATTCCTTTGAAAGTAAAGAAGGAAGGCTTTTATCTAACTTGAAAACGAAATTAATTAATTGTGGTGTAATACTTGAAAAGCGTCAGCCGGGCGAAATTTTGGATATGATGCAAGGGGCAGATTATTATGAAGATTTCATTAATCTGATTTACACTTTTCTCGGACTAATGAAGGCAAATTGTAAAAGTATTGAAAGCATAGTGCTTAAGAATAGTAATAAACGAATAAAAACTTTCCTAAAGATATTTAAACCATTATTTGAAGATTATGAAGCTTTGCTTCGGAGCAAATCTCAAATCGACTACAATGATATGATCAATAATGCAAGTAAATTTTTTAACGAAGGGTTATTCTCGAAACCATATAAATATATCCTCGTTGATGAATTCCAGGATATGTCGCTCGGGCGTTATGCATTGCTAAAAAGCGTGAGGAAACAAAACCCTGATGTCAAATTATATGCTGTAGGGGATGACTGGCAATCAATTTTTCGGTTTACAGGAAGTGACCTTTCGATAATAACAGAATTTGAAAAGCATTTTGGATTTACCAGCAATTCAACGGTACTAAACACTTACCGCTTCAATGATGAAATATTAAATATATCCAGCAATTTTATTCAGAAAAATCCGGCTCAGATACGCAAAAACCTAACTGCGAATCGATCAGCGACAGCAAATAGTTATGAATTTGTTGGGTTAGATCTAGGTGGAGGAAATGGTGCCAATCAGCTTATAAAATCAATGACAATCAAAAGCATTTTAGAGGAAATTCGCATGTTGAACGAAAATGCTAAGGTATTCCTGATTGGCCGTTATCAACATAATTCGCCGGAAAACATTCGATTCCTTCGAGCAGAATTTTCCGGGCTAACGATAGAATACTTTACAGCCCATCGCGTAAAAGGTATGACCTGCGACTATTCAATTTTACTTGATTTAGACTCCGGCACCCTAGGATTTCCATCTGAAATTGCAGACGATCCTATACTTAATTATTTGTTGAATGAAGGGGATTCATTTGAAAATGCTGAAGAACGTCGTGTTTTTTATGTAGCCATTACCAGGGCCAGACACAAAA
Organism: uncultured Mucilaginibacter sp.; assembly: GCA_903866915.1. Lineage (GTDB taxonomy): Bacteria > Bacteroidota > Bacteroidia > Sphingobacteriales > Sphingobacteriaceae > Mucilaginibacter. Next base: position 28,112 of record CAIPPO010000022.1, read on the forward strand.
ACTATCTAATTCATAGCCTGACCAATCCGAGTAAGTTTATAGTAGAATTAATGGAAGCTTTGGGTCATCAGGAGCAATTATCTAAAATTTGCCCGGAATGTGGCGGAACCCTTTTAAAACGAATTGGACCTTTCAGTTCATTTTTGGGATGTTCAAATTACCCCCGGTGTGAATTTAAAATGGCGATAAAAGAAACTAAGGCCACCTAAAATCAATCATTTTATTGGTGAATGTTTATTGCCCTGTTTTTTTGCTGAATTAAAATTATTTAATTCGAGTCTTATTGCAGTTTCTTAACTATATCCGCGCCGGTAGCATCAACACTTTCGCCCGAATTTGAAAGTACTACTACAGCAAGTTTTGTTTGTGGGTTAAATACCAAATAACTGCTGCAACCGTAAGTTCCGCCATTATGAAAAAAATAGGGCCTGCCGGCAATTTTGATGATATGCCAACCAAGGCCCAATTCCAGGTCCTTGTCAGTAAAAGTAACCTGTTGGGTTAATTGCATCGCTTTTGACAGTTTTGTATTCGAAACGTTCATTTGTGCAGTAGCATAAGCCAGCAAGTTATTTACCGTTGAACGCAGGGCACCACAGGGAGCTAGCGTTGCAAAATTCCATGCAGGCGTTTCTTTACCCTGGTCATTATACACTGTTACGAAATTATTGCTTTGTTCGGGACTTAGATGTTGAGCGGTGTTGTTCAGGTTCAATGGTTTGCAAATAATTTCCTCAACCATTTGTTCATAGGTTTTCCCACTGATTTGCTCCAGTATAGTACCCAAAAGGCCGACAGCCAGGTTAGAATAGGCGTACTTTTGGCCGGGCTTGCTTTCTAATTTAGCTGTTTTCAGGTAGTCAAAGAGGTCTCTTTTCTTGTAATCACGATAGGGGTCAAGCGGGTCGAGCGAATGATTCAACAGGTTGTCGGGCAAGCGTGGCAAGCCTGAAGTATGATTGCTCAGCATTTCAATGGTAATATCTGTCAGCGCTTTATTGGATATTACCGAGTCGGGCAGAAATTTAGCGAGCGGATCGGTAAGTTTCAATTTTCCATCATTAACGTAATAGGCAAGTAGAGTGGCTGTAAAAGTTTTGCTAATGGAGCCTATTTCAAACAAAGTATTAGCATCAGGCAGATGATTATTGCCTTGCTTTGTTTCGCCATAATTATAAATACTCACTTTTCCTTCCTTCAAAATACCGATACTTAAGCCCACTGTATTTGATTTTTTGATATAGGATTGTACCGCCGAATCAACCTTCCTGTCGGTTTCAGTTTTTAATAAATTAGAGGTAGCTACGGTTTGGAGTTTTTCGCTCGCTTGTTTTTTATAGGGTTGAAAAAGAAACAATTCAATTTTGTCCTTGTCGTCGAGTGTTATTTGTAATTGAAGGGTAGTTGTTTCAAATTCAAGTTTATAAGTAGCCAATTGATTATTTACAAAACTTAGCAGCGATGAGTTTTTAATTGCACCAATCGGGAAAAGCTGGTTGGCGCACACGTAGCGAAATGTTTCGGGTGTAAGTGCGGCATGGAATTTCTCGCCCGCTAATGCATAAATAGAATCGGGCTGTTTGGCGTTAAAATATTTTTTGACCAGTTGAAATACGGAGTCGGTTTTGTGGACATTATTACTTTGAGCCATTGCTGCTGTGGCTATTAATGATGCGATGATGAGCATGAACAGGTTAGATTTCATAGTATAAATATACTAATCAACCCTACAAACCGCGAATACTGGGTTTATTATTATGCCTGCCCGGCGAGCAGATAAAGAACAGCCATTCGAATCGCCACACCGTTTTCTACCTGATCAAGAATAATGGATTGTTTGCTGTCGGCAACGTCGCTGGTTATTTCAACTCCGCGGTTGATAGGGCCCGGGTGCATAATGGTAATTTCTTTATCCAGTGAATTCAGTATCTGTTTATTAAGCCCGTAAAGCATGCTGTATTCGCGGAGTGAGGGGAAATATTTAATATCCTGGCGCTCCAGTTGGATGCGTAGCATGTTGGCTACATCGCACCAGTTTAAAGCTTTCAGCAAGTCGTGTTCAACTTTTACACCAAGTGCACCAATATATTTAGGGATCAGCGTAGTTGGACCGCAAACCATCACCTCGGCACCGAGTTGCTTGAGGCAAAGGATATTAGAAAGCGCTACGCGTGAGTGCAGGATATCACCTACTATGGCTACTTTTTTTCCAGCCACGTCGCCATATTTTTCGCGTATCGAAAAGGCGTCCAGTAATGCCTGGGTGGGGTGCTCATGGGCGCCATCACCAGCGTTAACGATCTGCGCTTTTACATGTTTGGATAGGAATATGCCGGCACCGGCATAAGGGTGACGCATCACCACCATATCCACTTTCATAGCCAGAATATTATTGACAGTATCGATCAGCGTTTCGCCTTTGCTTACCGAGGAAGACGAAGCTGCAAAATTAACCACATCGGCAGAGAGTCGTTTTTCAGCGAGCTCAAATGAAAGCCGCGTACGGGTGGAATTTTCAAAGAAAATGTTGGCTATAGTTACATCACGCAGCGAAGGTACTTTTTTGATCGGTCGGTTTAAAACTGATTTAAATTCATCTGCAGTTTCGAAAATGAGCTCAATATCCGAAAGATTTAAATCTTTAATTCCCAGCAAATTCCTTGTGCTTAATTCTGCCATAGTTTTTTTATTTCGCTTCAGATACCAAAATTATTTTGTCTTGCCCGTCTGTTTCTTTCCATGAAACCACAACTTTTTGCGATGCAATAGAATCTACTTCGATGCCTACATAATCGGCTGCTACTGGCAGGTGACGCGAATAGCGCCGGTCAACCAGTACCAATAATTCAACCTTTGCAGGCCGGCCAAAATAAAGCATACCGTCCATTGCCGCGCGGATAGTACGACCGGTCCACAGTACGTCATCGATCAGGATCACCTTTTTGCCTTCTATGATAAAATCGATACGGGTTTGGTTAGGTACCAATTGCCTTTCACCCCGGCGGAAATCGTCGCGATAAAAAGTGACATCCATGTCACCCTGTAAAATCGTTTTATCTGGCAGTATTTTACGAAGTTCTTCAGCTACACGCCGGGCAAGGTAAATGCCCCTTGGTTGTGTGCCTATCAAAACTGAGTTGGTAAAATCGTCGTGGTTTTCGATCAGTTGGCGACAAAGACGCTGTATGGTTATCTGAAATTTAGGACCGTCGAGCAGCGTGAGGTTTTGCATCGTTGGGTTGATTTGGGCAAAGATAGGAAATTTGTTAATTAGTTGATTGGTGATTTGTGATTAGTTGAAGGATAGTTTAACTATTGTCTGCTAATTCCTGGAGAACATTTATTGCATTTTGAGCATCATCCAGTGCAACAAATAAATGGTCATGATAAAAACCGGCTACCACATTGCAACTAATGAGGTGTTTTGCTAGTGCAGCAGAAAAAGCTGCTGTAAGACCGACGGCTTCGAGTGAAGAATGGATGGTTAACGTTATCCATGCAGCTACATAGCTGTATCTTAAGTTTAAAATATCGGCCGTTTCTTTTTTCAGGATGATGGTGTATCCTTCTTGCTCTTTAAACAGGCCAACGATCTCGTGAATGTGATTTACCGGTATATCGTTCACAGTGCAGAAGACAAACCCGCCGTCGTTCAGCTTTGGGGTCATGTTTTTCAAGAGTGTATTAATTTCTGTTTCGCCGCTCATGGTGCAAACCTAAACAAAAAAAGCCCCCGGTATACCGAGGGCTTTCAGGATCTAATTTATTTAGACTTATTTAGCTTCTTCAGATTCTGATTTTTTCGCCTTTTTTGCTTTGTTCTCAGCACCTTCCAATTGTTCTTTCAATTGTGCCAGCACGCTAAGATCGCCTAAAGTTGATTTTTCAACCGAGTCTTTCACTTTCTTCACTGCATTTACTTGTGCTTTCGCATCTTTCTTGCGGCTTTCGTTTTCCTGGTTTCTTACCTCATCGCGAGCTTCTTCCCAGATACGTGCATGTGAAATAACAATACGTTTGCTATCCTTGCTAAACTCAATGATCTTGAATTCGGCAACATCATCGCCTTTCAGGCTCTTGCCATCTTCTTTCACAATATGTTTGGTAGGAGCGAAGCCTTCAACGCCATATGGCAGGGCAACAACAGCACCTTTATCAGTCACTTTCAATACGGTACCTTCATGTATCGAACCGATAGTGAAGATAGTTTCGAAAGTATCCCATGGGTTTTCTTCCAGTTGTTTGTGACCCAGGCTCAGTTTGCGGTTGTCGATATCTAATTCTAATACCACTACATCCAGCTTTTCGCCTACTTTGGTAAATTCGTTCGGGTGGTTGATCTTCTTAGACCAGGAAAGGTCAGAGATGTGGATCAAACCATCGATACCGTCTTCCAATTCAACAAATACACCGAAGTTGGTCATGTTTTTAACGGTAGCATAATGCTTGGTACCAATAGCATATTTCTGACCAGCATTTTGCCATGGATCAGGCGTAAGTTGTTTGATACCTAATGACATTTTGCGTTCGTCGCGGTCAAGCGTTAATACTTGAGCTTCGATTTCGTCACCAACCTTCAGGAATTCCTGCGGATTGCGCAAGTTTTGTGACCATGACATTTCTGATACGTGGATCAAACCTTCAACACCAGGAATGATTTCAAGGAATGCACCATAATCAGCTACAGTAACAATCTTGCCTTTAACTTTCGATCCGATCTGAATTCCAGTATCAAGCGACTGCCAAGGATGCGGGGTCAATTGTTTTAAGCCGAGGGCGATACGTTTTTTCTCGTCATCAAAGTCGAGTACAACCACGTTGATTTTTTGATCAAGTGCCAATACTTCTCTTGGATGCTCGATGCGTCCCCATGAAATATCGGTAATGTGCAATAAGCCGTCAACGCCACCCAAATCGATAAATACACCGAAGTCGGTAATGTTTTTAACAGTTCCTTCCAATACCTGACCTTTTTCAAGTTTTGCAACAATTTCAGTTTTTTGGTTTTCCAAATCGTCTTCAATTAGCACTTTGTGCGATACCACTACGTTCTTAAACTCGTGGTTAATCTTAACAACTTTGAATTCCATTGTTTTGCCCACATAGATATCATAATCCCTGATAGGTTTGATATCAATCTGCGAGCCTGGTAAAAAGGCCTCAACGCCCATTATGTCAACGATTAAACCACCCTTGGTTCTGCTCTTCACAAAGCCGGTGATGATTTCGTCATTATCCAATGCACTATTAATACGTTCCCATGATTTCTGGGTTTTTGCACGTTTGCGTGAAAGCACTAACTGTCCGTTAGCATCTTCCTGCGATTCAACAAAAACTTCAACGCTGTCGCCGATCTTCAGTTCAGGCGTATCACGGAATTCGGAAACCGATACTAAACCATCTGATTTAAATCCGATGTTTAATACCACATCTTTGCTGTTGATACTTACAACAACACCGCTGATGATTTCTCCTTTGTTGATGGAGCTGAAGGTACCATCATACATTTTTTCGAGTTTTTCGCGGTCGGCATCACTGTAGTTGCCGAATTTTTTTTCGTCAGCATCCCAATCGAAATCCTCGGTTGCTGCTGCTACTTTTGATTTGATCTCTTCGATCGATAATGAATCAGCTTCTGATTCAATGGTTTCTTTTTCCTGGGTCGCGGTAACTACGTCGAGTTCAGCTTCCTTGGCTTTTAATTCTTTTTCTGCTTCTTGTTTTTTTGCCAAAATAAATTTTCTCCTTTTCCCAATACAATTGGGACTGCAAAGGTACGGATATATTTTTACGTAATAAAAAATATTTAGCTATGATTTCGCCGATTATGAGGCATTTAAGTAACTAATTTGAAAATTTTTCAAATCGGAACCGGCGGTTTTAGCGCTTGCTGTCATTTAACTTAAGGGAAATCAGCTCAAATATGCTCATAAATCCGGGTAACAGGTAGTCACGATAATCCGAAATTATAGCGTTCATCCGGCCTTCCTGCTCGGTTGTAAAAGGATCTGACCATAGTCGCATACATATACGCCGTAAAGCATATGCAATTTGCTGCGTGTCAGTGTAAGTGTGCAGGTAGCGGTTGCGGACAAAGCTTTCATAAAAGCGGAAAAACTGGCCGGTATCCTCCAGTCCCGAAAAATGAAGGAAATTGTCGATCGCATCGCGGTTGCAGTAGGCCAGATGTTCATAAAAATCGTCGGCGGAAACTTTGTTTGTAGTTAGGAGTAAATTATCGAGAATGAGCTCAAGTGTGATATGACCCAAAAAGAACGATTTAACAGGTGAGCCGGCAATAGCCGGTGCCAGAAGTTGCCTCAAATGGCTGGAATGGGTAGTAAAGTATTGCGATGAATGGAAATATCGGTCAACCTCAAGGTGCTTTTTCCATCCGGAAATGATGTCGCAGATGATCGGATCAGTATGGCTAAGTCTTTCGGGGTGAATGATGATGCTTTTATCTGCATTTTTTAAAAGGTCGGGTAAAACCGTTCCAAGGGTGTGGTATCCCCGGGTTTTAGGGTCGCTTTCCCGATCGAAATAAAAATGGGATAGAAAATTCATAAAAAGGCAATCGGGGAGATTTTACCCTTACAAGGTACGGCTTTTTTCTGGCTTTTAAGCGCAAATTGCTTACTTTAACGTGGACTTCAGCTATGGATAACCTGTGTACGGAACATAAAAACACCGATTTTAATATATATTTGCGTCCCGATCCCGATCGGTAATGTACATGATAATATGAATTTTGTTGAAGAATTGCGCTGGCGGGGCATGCTCCACGATATCATGCCAGGAACTGAAGAATTATTAAATAAGGGTATGGTTGCTGGGTATATCGGCTTCGATCCAACTGCTGATTCATTGCACGTGGGTAGTTTAGCCCAGATCATGACCCTGATCCATTTTCAACGTGCCGGGCATAAGCCATTTGCGCTGGTGGGTGGTGCTACGGGTATGGTAGGCGATCCTTCGGGAAAATCGGCTGAGCGTAACTTGTTATCGGAAGATGTATTGCAACACAACCTACATGGTATTCAAAAGCAACTTGAGAAATTCCTTGATTTTGATTGTGGTACCAATAGTGCGGAGTTGGTTAATAATTACGACTGGTTTAAAAATTATACCTTCCTGAATTTTATCAGGGATGTAGGAAAACACATCACCGTTAATTATATGATGGCTAAAGATTCGGTAAAAAACCGGATCAGCGGCGATACGGGTATGTCTTTCACCGAATTTACTTATCAGTTGGTTCAGGGTTTTGATTTCTATTATTTATGGAAACATCATAATTGTGTCTTACAAATGGGCGGCTCTGATCAGTGGGGGAATATTGTTACCGGCACTGAACTGATCCGACGTAAAGACGGAGGTGAGGCCTTTGCGTTGACCAGCCAGCTGATTAAAAAGGCTGATGGTACTAAATTCGGCAAAACGGAAGGTGGCAATATTTGGCTCGATCCGGAAAAAACATCTCCGTATAAATTTTACCAGTTTTGGCTCAATACAAGTGATGATGATGCGCGAACCTATATCCGCATATTTACGCTATTTGACCAGCAGACTATTGAAGCTTTGGAGGCTGAACATGCTCCGGCGCCACACATGCGTACACTGCAGAAGGCTCTGGCAAAAGATATTACCATACGCACCCATGGCGAGGTGGAATATAAAAAAGCAATTCAATCGTCAGAGTTTTTGTTTGGTAATACCGGAATTGAGTTTTTGAGCGAATTGAGCGAATCGGAAGTACTGGGTATTTTTGAGGGTGTACCAAATTTCAGAATGTCGATAGACGAACTAAAACAGGGTGTTAATGTAACAGATTTACTGGCGGTTAGTACTTCTATTTTCCCTTCTAAAGGAGAAGCCCGTAAAATGATTCAGGGTGGTGGCGTCGCAATCAACAAAAATAAAGTTGCATTGCCGGAGGATACTTTTGGAATAACAAACCTCATTGGCAGTAAATTTCTGGTAGCCCAAAAAGGTAAGAAAAACTATTTTCTAATAATAGCCGAATAATTTGCTTTTACGACAAAAAGTATTTATTTTTGGATAAATGTCGGGAAGTAAAAATAAAGAAGTCAAATTCATGGTCAATGAGCCGATGGCTATTTACCTGAAGCAAAATAGCAGCAGCCTATTTAATAACCTTTTTGGCGGTCAGGCTTACCCGCTAAATGATTTTGATATGCTTCGGCTTACCCGCGAGGGTGTTTCGAAACGCTTGTTGTTATCCCTGGCTAAAACAATCTCGCTTACCATCCAGGAGTTTGCTGATATTATGCACATTTCTGAGCGTACTTTACAGCGTTATGATGATGATGCCATTATCAAAACTGAGTACGCCGAAAAGGCCGTCGAACTAGCCCGCTTATATACCCGGGGCGAAGAGGTATTTGGTTCGCTTGATAAATTTAAAATCTGGGTGAAAACGCCATTGCACGTTTTCAAAGGTGAAACACCGGTGTCGCTTTTGGATACATCTGTAGGTTTTGATATTCTTTTCAAGGAGCTGGGTCGCATCGAACACGGTATTTTTGCCTGATGATCCTTTTTCGCCTTACTAATTCCATGTTTGCGAATGACCTCAGTGGTAATGGGGCACGCTTGTTTGGCGGCAGATGGAATAGCGAAGGCAGACCTGCAATTTATATGGCTGCAACGAGGTCATTGGCAGTTTTAGAATCATTGGCGCACATAAATCCAACCAATATTCCTGATGACATGGTTTTACTAACGATTGAAGTGCCTGACGATGTGATCAGCCTTGATATCGATCTTTTGCCAAACAACTGGAAAGAATCGCCCGAGCCTCATATTTTAAAGCAGATAGGCAATTCATTTTTGCTGAAAAACGAACACTTGTTACTGAAAGTACCTTCAGTACTGGTACCCGAGGAGTTCAATTACCTGTTGAATCCGCAAAATCCTCATATCGAAAAAGTTAAAATAAAAGCTAAAACGCCTTTTAGTTTCGACGAACGCATTTTGAAGTAGTCCATAGTCCATAGACCATAGACCATAAGCCTTTTTCCTTTCACCTTTCACTACAAATCATTCAACAGTTCAAGTTTCTTAGCATTATACTCTTCCTGGTTGATCAAACCCTGGTCGAAAAGCGTGCGGAGTTTTTTCAGTTTTTCGGTAAGTTCATCTTTCTTTGGCTCCTCGTGTACTATTGGCTGCGATGGAGCAGCAGGTGCTGTATATAATTCTTCGTAAGCAGGTTTTGGAGTAGGCTGAGCGGTGCCGCTTTGCTCGAAATTAAAGGAACCAGATTCTGCACGTTTTTCTTCCAGCTCGCGCTGCCGGCGAAGCTCGCGCTCTTCTTCTTTGCGTTCCTGAGCGTATTGGTAAAGTTTACGGGCTTGTACTTTGGGCAAATAATCGACTCCCATTTCGGCCTGGTTAGTTGTTTTTACAGTAAAAATTGCACCGATTATTTCCTCTTTGATATGGACATCAACAATGTCTTTCCAAACAAACTCAATAAATTTAATGGATAAACCAAGGTTGGCCGGAGTGAAAAACAAAACCCTTTTATTAGTCAGTGCTACGCAATCGGGCAACAGGTTAACCAATGGTTTTTTCTGCGTAGCTATATAAATAATTTCTTCCCCTGTTGTTAATAGATCAACCAGGCGTGAATACACTTTTTCAACCGCTTTGGGGTCCTGCTGATCGCTCAAAAATTTGTCCATTTTTGTTTTTTTCTGGTTCTGATGTTGCGGCAAATTTAGGGATTAATTCGTGAGAGCTATTGTTATATCGTTGAAATGTTTATTCTTTATAAAACTCACCTAATCAACTAATGCGACCCTCCCGATAGCTATCAGGACTAACAAATACTTTCAATCAACCACCAGTAAATTACAGCCGCGTATGTCCGAATTGTCAAAGCGGCCTAAAACCTCAAAGCTGCCATCGTCATAAACCCTGCCCAGGTCCTGGGTGGCCAGAAATGAACAGGAATTGATATTTGCCAGATCGATCACATTAATGCCTCCTGTTTGGTTGTTTTTGAGAATATTTAAGGGGTCGTTGGTGTCGCGGGTAAGAATTCGCGCCCATGGCGGGCATTTGAAAACGCCATTGCCTTTGGAATATCCTTGCGATAACATTTCTGTCATGCCATATTCTGAGTGAATATTTTTTACACCGAAACCAGCGCTTAATTTTTGATGAAGTTCTTCGCGAATCATTTCCTTGCGGCGGCCCTTCATACCACCGGTTTCCATTACGATCAATTCGGGAAAATTAATTTTGTATTGTTCAATAAAGTCAAGCAACGCAAAAGTTACGCCTAAAAGCAGGGTAGGAGTATTGGAAGCGATCTGTTGATTTAATTGATCAAACAGCTCTTTGTATTCATACAGGAAAAAACCACTCGCTGGATTGTTTGAATTTTTTACCAGGTCCTCAGCCATATAAATAAGGGACGAACCTTCTCTTTCCAGGTAGGATGGCAATAAAGCAAGCACGCAATACGTACTGATATCGCCATAAAACAGTTCAAATCCTTTTCTGAAACTTTGTTCATACCAAACGAGGTCTGATACCGGATGTTTGCTGTTGATCATACCGGTAGTACCTGAGCTGCTGAAAACGATTTGAGCAGGTTCGGATGCGCTTAAAACAGTATGTGATTTAAAGAAGCTGATTGGCAGAAAAGGGATTTGCCGGATGCTGTCAATTTTATCAGGATCTGTTTGCAGGTTACGGATAAACTCGCGGTAAACGCTGCAATTTGCTGCCTGGTGACGGAAAATTTCTAATGCAGCATCGGTAAATGCTTTATCGTTGCTAATAGAGAAAATTTGCTGTTTCCCGGGTAAGTTCATCGCTGCAAATATAAGTAAAGCCAATTTAGCAAGTTCCGGGTTTTATCTCTCGTGGTATTAGGGGAAATTTGACTAAAAATATAACCATGAGTAATTTTAAGATTGTACCGATGTCTGAAAAATACGCAAAACAAATCAGGTCAAATGGCATCGATGAATTTGGATACACCGTTATTGAACAGCTTGCCACGGGGCTGGGGCCTTGCCGGGTATCATTAAAGCCTTTTAAGAAAAATGCTGATCGGCGATTGCTTTTTAGTCATAGTCCCTTTGAGATTAATAATGCTTTTAATCAGCCCGGGCCTGTTTTTATCCACGCAGATGAAGTTGAAGAATACAAGGATATTCACAATTTCCCGGCCGAAATTAAGGCCGACAAAGTTAATTTTCCATTAACGTTGATTGGCTATAACAGCGCCCAGTTAATGGTATTTACGCAATTAGTTGGCGATGCAGATATAGACCTGTTAATAAATGAAATTTTTGAAAATCATCCGGAGATCGAATTGCTACATGCGCGCAATGCCGAAGCTTGCTGTTATATTTGCAAAATAGAGCGATTGTAATTTTTTTACAAACCAATTAGCTTTTTTGTAGTTTATTTGAACGATAACTCTAACAAACAGCAATGAGAACAACGAAATTAATTACAGGTAGTATTTTATTAGGACTACTGCTGGTATTTACTTCTGCCAGCAAAGGTGATAAGGAAACCGAAAAGTTAAGAGATGCCAATAGTGTATTGCAGGATTTTGGCAATTTGAAGGAACGTATTCCGCACGACCTGATCTCTCAGTACCAGGGAATCGTGATCGTTCCAAACCTTATTAATGCCGGGATAGGTATTGGCGGTAAAAGAGGCAAAGGCATTGCGATCGTAAAACTGGACGACGGATCCTGGAGCAACCCGGTATTTGTAACCATAACGGGTGGCAGTATAGGTCCGCAAATTGGTATTCAGTCGGTTGACCTGGTATTGGTTTTTCGCCACAAAGGTGTTTTGACTGAGGTAAAAAAAGGCGATTTTACCATTGGCGGCGATATATCGGCAACCGCTGGCCCGGTTGGCCGCAGCTCTTCAGCTAATACCGATTATAAATTGGAGGCAGAAGTATATTCTTATTCACGCAGTCGCGGTCTATTTGCAGGGATCAGTATCAATGGATCCAGCGTGGCTATCGACAACATCGCCAATAATAACTTTTATGGCAATGATATAAGTGCACAGGATATTTTTACCACTTCTAAAAGCACAAATAAAGCCGTCAACGATATCAAAGCTACTCTGGCAGGTTTATAAATTTAAATCCTAAAAGCGCTCAAATTATGGGCGCTTATTTTTAGGTTCTGGTAAATGCTTTTCTAATCAGCAGACCGGATAAAGCCGACATACCACCTACCAGGCCACCAATAAGTGCGGTTGCCAGCAACAAAAACACCCAGTTGTGCAACTGCATGAGTCTCGCCACCCGGTCGGCAAGTACATTGTCATTGGGTAAAGTCTGAAGCAGGGCAAGCAAAGACCAGGCAACGAAAATTGCCGCAAACCCTGATAAAAATCCCTGGCCCGGTTTCTTCCCAATAAAGTAAGCTGCGCCGAATGCTATAAGCGCCAGTGTCCACCAGGGAAGAAAATAACTGCTGGCGATTGTCAAAGCGAATATGATGAGGAATAACATTTATTTACTGTTTAAAATTAAAGTTGATTTTACCTTGTCTGATTTTTCATCTGCCGATTGCAGGAAAAGCAGCTCATTAAGTTGACCTTTTTTCCAGGTTTCAAACATATCATCATAGTAAAAGCTGCCTGGATTACCCGATTCGCCCCCGGGGAAAACGCCATAACCTTTAACCTGAGGGCCTAATTGCACTACCATGCGCCAGGATGGTCCGGTATTCCACCTTAGTGCGTCTATGACATTTCCGCGACCACCAGAAGAAAAATCACCCGTCCCAAATCCGGGCAAATTTGCGAGGTGATTGATGAAAGTTTCTTTTACTTTGCCCCATTGCCATTTTTCACCAGGTTGGCCCTTTGTTTTGAGCAAGCCGTCGATTGCCTGGCGAAATGCGCTATTTACCAGGTCTGAGCAGGTTTCTTTGGCCTTTGTACCAGAAAACCATGTGGAACCAGGATCGGTTAATAGTAGCCGAACTGTTTGGTCATATGACGGGTAGTTTAATGCGATGTCTTTTCTGCCAAACTTATCATCCCAGGTTAAGTGAAAAAAATTATCCCACCACGCGTCAAAAATA